>JACRLI010000006.1 GCA_016235265.1 Candidatus Eisenbacteria bacterium | reverse complement strand
TGGTGGTGGCGGAGGCCACCGCGGTGCAGCCCGAGGGCCGCATCAGCCCCGCCGACCTGGGGCTGTGGAAGGACGGGCACATCGCGGCCCTGGCGCGTGTGGCGGCATTCGTCGAAGCGCACGGCGCCGCCCCGGCCATCCAGCTGGCGCACGCCGGCCGCAAGGCCGGCACGGCGCGCCCGTGGGACGGCGGCCAGCCCGTGGCGCCGGAGCAGGGCGGCTGGGTGCCGCGGGGGCCATCCGACGAGCCCTTTGCGCCCGGGCACGCCGCGCCCCGCGCGCTGGACGCCGGCGGCATCCGCTCCGTGGTGGAGGCCTTCGCCGCCGCCGCCCGCCGCGCCCGCTCGGCCGGCTTTCGCATCGTGGAGATCCACGCCGCCCACGGCTACCTGCTGCACCAGTTCTTCTCGCCCCTGGTCAACCGCCGCACCGACGAATACGGCGGCGCCTTCGAGAACCGCGTCCGCCTCACCCTCGAAGTCACCGCCGCCGTGCGCCGGGAATGGCCCACGGACCTGCCGGTGTGGGTGCGCATCTCCGCTTCCGACTGGGCCGAGGGCGGCTGGGACATCGAACAGTCGGTCCGCCTGGCGAAGCTCCTCAAGACCGCCGGCGTGGACCTGGTGGACGTCTCCAGCGGCGGCGCCGTGGCCCACCAGAAGATCCAGGCCGGCCCCGGCTACCAGGTGCCCTTCGCAGAACGAATTCGCAGGGAGGCCCAGGTCCCCACCGGGGCCGTCGGCCTGATCACCGAGCCCGCCCAAGCCGAGGCCATCGTGAAGGACGGCCAGGCCGACCTGGTCCTCCTGGCCCGGGCAGAACTGAGAGACCCCTACTGGCCCCTCCACGCCGCCCGGGTCCTCGGAGCCGAAGCCCCGTGGCCCAACCAGTACCTGCGGGGGAGGTTGTAGGCCAGGCGTGAATGCCTGGCCTACAACAGCAGTCCCAACAGCGGGGGCAATAGCAATCCAGAGCGCCGGCAGGGCATTCCAGCCAATTCCACTCGAAGTAGTTTCCGGCAGGGCACAATCCTCTCCCGGGGGGTGGGCGTACCCCTCACGGTGCGTCTGCGACCGACGTAGCCAGGAGGCGAAGGAGGGAGCAGCCGCAGCGATGGCTCGACAGGATGTCGAGCCGAGCGGGCCGTGAGGGGTACGCCCACCCCCCGGGAGAGGTCTCCGAAACCGCAAAATGCCCCCGGAAACTGCGTGAAATGCCACGCACGAGCCCCCCTTTTGCTGTTGCCCCCCCGAAATCCAACGGGGTATCCTTTCCTGCTGGTGTATTTTCGCCCATAGTCAGGGGCTCCCATGGAAGTCGGCGCTGGCGGGCTCAAGGCCCGCCTCGAGCAGATTCACGGCCGCATCGGCGCCGCGCTGAAGCGCGCGGGGCGCGAACCGGTCACGCCCGACGGCGGGCCGGCGGTGCGGCTGGTGGCGGTCACCAAGACGCACCCGCCGGAGGTGATCCAGGAGGCTTTGGACGCCGGCGTGGGCGCCATCGGGGAAAACCGCGTGCAGGAGGCGGCGCGGAAATTCCCCGGGTTGCGCGGACCGTTCGAGGCGCACCTGGTCGGCCACCTGCAGAGCAACAAGGCGGCCGCGGCGGTGGGCTTGTTCGACTGGGTCCACTCGGTGGACAGCCTGCCGCTGGCGCAGCGCCTGTCGCGGTTGTGCGAGGAGCGGGACAAGACGCTCACCGCGCTGTGGGAAGTGAACACCTCCGGCGAGCCGGCGAAGTTCGGCTTCGAGGCCGAGGCGCTGGAGCGCGAGGCGGCGGTGATGTCGCTGCTGCCGCACCTGCGCTTCGTGGGACTGATGACGCTGGGGCCCGTGCCGGAGTCCGGCCGCGACCCGCGCCCCTGCTTCCGGGCGCTTCGCGCTCTGCGCGACCATCTCCAGTTCCAGCTGGGGCACGCGCTGCCGGAGTTGTCCATGGGCATGAGCGGCGATTTCGAGACCGGGGTGGAGGAAGGCGCCACCCTGGTGCGCGTGGGCACCGCGCTCTTCGGGGAGCGCGCCCGCCAGGGAGGGTGAAGAGACATGTTTGCCGTCGGACCGTTGCTCGGCGCCGTCACCATGATCCTGGATGTGGCGCTGACGGCCTACTACTGGCTCCTGATCGTGTACGCGCTGATGAGCTGGGTGAGCCCGGATCCATACAACCCCATCGTGCGGTTCATCAGTTCGCTGGCCGAGCCGTTCCTGGACGCCATCCGCAAGCTGCTGCCCTTCGCGCGCATGGGAGTGGTGGATCTCTCGGCGTTCGTCGGGATCCTGCTGGTGATGGGCACGCGCCACTTCGTGGTGGGCGCGCTGCAGAACCTGCGCTTCCAGCTGGGCGCACCCTGACGCCGTGGCTGCCCGGATCCAGGTGCGCGTGGTGCCGGGCGCGCCGCGCGACGCAGTGGACGGGGAGATGAGCGACGGGCGCGTGAAGCTGCGCCTGCGCGCGCGCGCCGTGGAAGGCGCGGCCAACGAGGCCCTGGTGGCCTTCGTGGCGGGCCGGCTGGGTGTGCCGCGGCGCGCGGTGCGCATCGCCTCCGGGCTGACCGCCCGGATGAAGACGCTGGAAGTGGAAGGCCTGGACGCCGGGGAGGCGCGGCGCCGCCTCCTGGAATCGTAACTCCGGCCCCGGCCGGGCGGGCAGCCGCGCCGGCCCTGACGGCGCGACCCATCACCCCGGCTGCGGCCGGGTCCACCTGGACGGAACACCCATGCCGAACCCGAGCATCCTGGTCATGAAGATCCGCGAAGCCGAGGAGTACATCCGCGCGCGCACCAAGGTCCGCCCGAAGGTGGGCCTGGTGCTGGGCACCGGCCTCGGCGACTTCGACGACCGCGACCTGGACATCGCCTTCCGCATCCCCTTCGGCGACATCCCGCACTTCCCGGTGACCGCCGTGGAGAGCCACGCCGGCGAGATGCTGCTGGCGAAGTTCCACGGCCACGACACGGTGATCTTCCGCGGGCGCATCCACGGCTACGAGGGCTACCGCTTCCGCGAAGTGGCCTTCCCGGTGCGCGTCATGAAGGCGCTGGGGGTGGAGACGGTGATCCTCACCAACGCGGTGGGCGGGATGAACCCGGCGTACAAGCCGGGGACCATCATGATCGTGACCGACCACATCAACCTGACCGGCGACAACCCGCTGATCGGGCCCAACGACGACGAGCTGGGGCCGCGCTTCCCCGACATGTCCGAGCCCTACGACCGCAAGCTGATCGCGCTGGCCGAGCAGGTGGCCGCCGAGAAGAAGGTGCCGGTGGAGAAGGGCGTGTTCGTGGGCGTGATGGGCCCCAACCTGGAAACCGCCGCGGAGTACCGCTTCCTGCGGATGATCGGCGCCGACGTGGTGGGCATGTCGCTCATCGCCGAGGACATCGCCGCCATTCACGGCTCGCAGAAGGTGCTGGCGTTTTCGGTGGTCACCGACATGTGCCTGCCCGACGAGCTGAAGCCCGCGAGCATTCCGGAGATCCTGAAGGTGGCCGGCCGGACCGCGCCGAAACTGATGTCACTGGTCGCCGGAATACTGGAGCAGCTGTAGGCCAGGCGTGGGCGCCTGACCTACCACCCGAGACCCGAGAACCCCATGCCGCGATTCGACGACTTCTCCACGGGCATCGAGCAGAACGAGTCGGAGCTGCGCATCCTGGACTTCTGGGAGCGCGAGGGGGTCTTCGCGCGCCTGCAGGCGGCCCGGGAGGGCGCGCCGCGGTTCGTCTTCTATGAGGGCCCCCCCACGGCCAACGGGCGCCCCGGCGTGCACCACGCCATGGCGCGCTCCATCAAGGACGTGGTGTGCCGCTACCGCTCCATGCGCGGCTGCCTGGTGGAGCGCAAGGGCGGCTGGGACACCCACGGCCTGCCCGTGGAGATCGAGGTCGAGAAGCAGCTGGGGCTCAAGAGCAAGCCGGAGATCGAGAAGTTCGGCGTGGCCGAGTTCAATCGCCGCTGCCGCGAGAGCGTGCAGAAGTACGAGGCGGACTGGCAGGAGCTGACCCGCCGCATGGGCTACTGGCTGGACATGGACCACCCGTACCGCACCTTCGACAACTCCTACATCGAGACGGTGTGGTGGATCCTGAAGCGCTTCTGGGACGAGGGGCTGATCTACGAGGGCCACAAGATCCTGCCCTACTGCCCGCGCTGCGGCACGCCGCTCTCCAGTCACGAGGTGGCGCAGGGCTACCAGGACGTGGAGGACCCCTCGGTGTGGGTGCGCTTCCGGCTGGCGGACGAGCCCGAGGTCTCGCTGCTGGTGTGGACCACCACGCCGTGGACGCTGCCGTCCAACACCGCGGTGGCGGTGGGCGAATTCGCGGAGTACGTGGAGGTGGAGTTCGGAGGCGAGCGGCTGATCCTGGCGCGGGACCGGCTGGCCGCGCTCGGGACGGAGCCGCCGAAGCCGGGCGCTCCCGGGGGCGGCGAACCGCGCGAACTGCGTTCCTTCAAGGGCTCGGAGCTGGCCGGCAGGCGCTATCGGCCCCTGTTCGACTTCTTCGAGGGCCAGGCGGAGAAGGTGGCCGCCTACACCACGCCCGCCGGCGAGCCGGCGGAGGCCTCGAAGCTCTACCGCGTGGCGGTGGCCGACTTCGTGTCCATGGACGACGGCACCGGGCTGGTGCACATCGCCCCGGCCTTCGGCGAGGACGACTACGAGCTGGGCCGGCGCGAGCAGCTGCCGGTGCTGCAGCCCGTGGACGGCACCGGCTGCTTCACCGCCGACGTGGGGCCGTGGGCCGGGCAGTTCGTGAAGGCCGCCGACAAGGGCCTCACCCGCGACCTCAAGGAGCGCGGGCTGCTGTTCCGGCAGGCCACGGTGCACCACAGCTACCCGCACTGCTGGCGCTGCAAGTCGCCGCTGCTCTACTACGCGCGCCGCTCGTGGTACATCGCCACCACGCGCATCCGGGAGCGGCTGGTGAAGGCGCACGACCAGGTGGAGTGGCACCCGCGCGACGTGGGCGAGAGCCGCTTCGCCAACTGGGTGGCCAACAACATCGACTGGGCGCTCTCCCGCGACCGCTACTGGGGCACGCCGCTGCCGGTGTGGCGCTGCGCCTGCGGCCACGCCGAGTGCGTGGGCGGGGTGGAGGAACTGCGCACCCGGGGCGTGAAGCTCCCGGCGGAGCTGGACCTGCACAAGCCGCAGGTGGACGGCTACGAGTACCCGTGCCCGAAGTGCAAGGGCGTGATGCGCCGCGTGCCCGAGGTGATTGACGTGTGGTTCGACTCCGGCGCCATGCCCTTCGCCCAGCGTCACTACCCGTTCGAGAACCGCGAGCTGTTCCAGGCCACGTTCCCGGCGGATTTCATCAGCGAGGGCATTGACCAGTCGCGCGGGTGGTTCTACAGCCTGCTGGTCATCGGGGCGTTCCTGGAGGACGGGCCGGCGTTCCGCAACGTGGTGCCGGTGGAGATGATCCTGGACAAGCAGGGCCAGCGCATGCACAAATCGCGCGGCAACGCCGTGGACCCCTTCGAGATGATGGCCAAGGAGGGGGCCGACGCCCTGCGCTGGTACCTGTTCACCGCCAGCCCCACGTGGCTGCCCACGCGCTTCGACCGCGCCGGGGTGACCGAGGTGTCGCGCCGCTTCTTCGCCACGCTGCGCAACACCGCCCAGTTCTTCGCCCTGTACGCGAACCTGGAGGACCTGGCGCCCGGCCGGCCGGACCCGGCGAAGCTCTCGGATCTGGACCGCTGGGTGCTGGCCGCGCTGCGCGAGACGCGCGCCGAGGTGATCCGCGGCCTGGACAACTATGAGATCACGCCCGCGGCGCGCGCGCTGCAGCGCTTCGTGATGGACGACGTGAGCAACTGGTACGTGCGCCGCAGCCGCCGGCGCTTCTGGAAGACCGCCGAGGCCGCCGACCACAGGGCCGCCTTCGACACGCTGCACCATGTGCTGGTGGAGGTGGCGAAGCTGCTGGCGCCGTTCGCGCCGTTCGCGGCCGAGGAGCTGTACCAGAAGCTGGCCCGCCCGGCGGGGGCGAAGCAGGTGAGCGTGCACCTGGAAACGCTGCCCGGGCCCGCGGATCTGGACGCGTTCGAGGCGGAGTTCGCCGCGGAGGAGCTGCTGCGCCAGATGGGCGCGGTGCAGGCCATCGTGTCGCTGGCCCGCGCGGCGCGCGAGCAGGCCTCGCTCAAGGTGCGCCAGCCGCTGGCCCGGCTGGTGGTGGTGCCGCCCGGAGCGGCCTGGCTGGCCGATGCGGGCATGCGCCGCTGGGAGCCGGTGATCCGCGACGAGGTGAACGTGAAGGCGATCGCCTGGCAGGGCGAGTCGCTGGGCGGCCGGGTGGCCAAACCCAACTTCCGCACCCTGGGCAAGAAGTTCGGCAAGCAGATGAACGCCGTGGCCGGCCTGATCCGCGAGGCCCACGCCCACGGCGAGCGCCGCACGTGGCTGGACGCCTGGGCCGCCGGCGGCAGCGTGCGCGTGGCGGTGGACGGCGTGGAGGCCGACGTGGACGCCGCCGACGTGGATCTTCAGGAGTTGCAGCCCGAGGGCCTGGCGGTGGCCGCCGGGGGCGGGTGGTCGGTGGGCGTGGACACGCGCCTGACGCCGGCGCTGGAGCAGGAGGGCATCTTCCGGGAACTGGTGCACCTGGTGCAGAACCTGCGCAAGAGCGCCGGCCTGGAGGTGAGCGACCGCATCGAACTGGGGGTGGAGGCGGGGCCGCGGGTGGCCGCGGCCGCGCTCGCCCACTCCGAGGCCGTGAAGAGTGAAGTCCTGGCCGTGGAACTCGTCTTCGGCCCCGTCGCTGGCGGGGCCGTCGAAACCAGCAACCTCGTGGGCGAGGATGTGCGCCTGACGCTGCGCCGCGCGGAGTCTTCCGCCGGCGCGCAGGACGCGACCCGCGCCCTTTAACCGCAACACGGAGCTCGAGATGGAAAAGAAGAAAGTGGTGGCGGCCCGCAAGACCCCCGCCGGCAAGGTCTCGGTGAAGGTGGAGAAGAAGGCCCCGGCGAAGAAGGCCCCGCCGGCGCCGGCGGCCGAAAAGCCGTTCACCGAGGAAGAGCTCCGTCACTTCGAGGAGCTGCTCAAGCAGCGCCTGCGCGACGCGGGCGCCGAGATGGAGCACCTGGAGGAGACCGTCCTCAACACCACGCCGCGCGACGCCGCCGGCGACCTGTCCGCGTACTCCTTCCACATGGCCGACCTGGGCACCGACGCCATGGAGCGCGAAATGGCGTTCCAGAAGGCGGCCAAGGAGGGCGGGGCGATCAAGGAGCTGCGCGAGGCGCTGAAGCGGCTCTACCGCGGCGAGTACGGATTGTGCGAGTCGTGCACCCTGCGCATCGCCCGTCCCAGGCTGGAGGCCGTGCCGGAGGCGCGGCTGTGCATCACCTGCAAGGAGAAGGAAGAGCGACGCCAGCGGATGATGCGCGAGTAGCGGGACGATGCTCTTCTTCTGGCTGCCGGCGGTCCTGGTGTTCGTCGTGGACCGCCTCACCAAGCTGCGCGTGATGCACTCCATGATGCCCGGCGAGTCCATCCCGGTGATCCGGAACTTCTTCCACATCACGTCGGTGCGCAACACCGGGGCGGCCTTCGGGCTGTTCGCCGGCAACCACCGCGTGTTCCTGTGGATCTCCCTGCTGGCCATCGTGCTGGTGCTGGCGCTGTACCTGCGCAGCCCCCGCCGGGAGCGGTTCCGCTCGCTGGCGCTGGGGCTGGTGCTGGGCGGGGCGCTGGGCAACGTGTACGACCGGATCCGCTACCGCGAGGTGGTGGATTTTCTCGAATTCATCTTCGGGAGCTACCACTTCGCGGTGTTCAACGTGGCCGACTCGGCGGTCTCGGTGGGCGTGGCGCTGCTGGCCATCGAGACGTGGCGGCGTGGCAGTCACCATGAGCCGGCCCTGCCGGTCGCAGGCCCCGGAGCGGGCCCGGCGGCCGGGACGGGCGAAGCCGGTGGTCCGCATCCGGCAGCCGGGACCGGCGGAAGTGGCGCTCCGCCTCCCGCGGATCGCCCAGGGGAGGTGCCCGGTGCGTCACCGCCTGCCGGTGGAAGCGGAGCTTAGCGGCCAGCGGCTCGACCGCTTCCTGGCCGAGGCCCTGCCGGCCCACTCGCGCTCGCGCTGGCAGCTGGTGATTGACGCCGGCGGGGTGAGCGTGGACGGTCGTCCGGCCATGGCGGGCCTCCGGCTCAAGGCCGGCCAGGTGGTGGAGGCGGAGGAGCCCGAGGTCGTCGGCGGCACCATCGAGCCCGAGGCCATGGACCTCGCGGTGGTCTACGAGGACGAGGAACTGCTGGTGGTGGACAAGCCCGCCGGGCTGGTGGTGCACCCCGGCGCGGGGCGCCGCGGCGGCACGCTGGCCAACGCGCTGGCGCACCGATTCAAGGACCTGCCGGTGGCCGGTGGGGCCGACCGGCCGGGCATCGTGCACCGCCTGGACAAGGACACCTCGGGGCTGATGCTGGTGGCGCGCACCGAGCGCACCCACCGAGCCCTGAGCCGGGCCCTGGCCGAGCGCCGGGTGGAGCGCCGCTACTGGGGCATGGTGTGGGGCGATCCCGGGGAAACCGGCCAGGTGGACGAGCCCATGGGGCGCGACCCCCGCTCCCGGGTGCGCATGGCGGTGGTGTCCACCGGGCGGACCGCTTCGACCCGGTTTCGGCGGACCGAGGCGTACGGCTTCGCATCCGAACTGGAATTGGCCCTGGGCACGGGCCGCACGCACCAGATCCGCGTGCACCTGGCCCACATCCGTCACCCGGTGGTGGGCGATCCCACCTACGGCGGGGTGGAGCCCCGCGCGGCCGGGGTGCCGCTGGCCCTCCGACCGGTGCTCACGGCGGCGGCGAAGCGGCTGGGCCGACAGGCGCTGCACGCCATGCGGCTGAGGTTTCAGCACCCGCTCGGGGATGGTATGCTGGAGTTCGAGTCCCCGCTTCCCGCGGACCTGGAGGTGCTGCGCACCGCCTTCCGGGCCCTGTTGCCGGCCAGATGAGGCGCCATCGCGCGGACACATGAAAGAAAAACTGCTGGAGCTGGTGATCCCCAGCCGCCTCGAGTACCTGGGCGTGCTGGCGAAGGTGCTGGAGGGTCTGCAGGGCCCCCTGGAGCTCAACGACGAGGAGATCTTCGCCGCCTCCACCGCCCTGGTCGAGGCCGGGACCAACGCCATCCAGCACGGGAACAGCCCCGGGGCCGCCCCCGTGCGGGTCACCCTGGAGTCCGGGGAAGGCGCGCTGTACATGACCGTCGAGGACCAGGGCAACGGGTTCGACCTGGGCAGCATTGACGATCACGCGGCCGACCTGGACCACCTCTACAACAGCCGCGGACGCGGCATCTTCATCATGCGCTCCCTCATGGACAAGGTGGACTTCACCTTCGGCCGCGAGCGGGGCACCTCGGTGCGGCTCCAGATGAACCGGAAGGCCAACGGCGCTTGAGCGGGCCCACCCGCATCCTCGGCTGTGACTACGGCGAGCGGCGCACCGGGGTGGCGGTCAGCGACCCCACCGGCCGGATCGCGTTTCCCGCGGGGGTGGTGGAGGCCCGCACCGCCGCCGAGGCCGCCCGCAGGGTGGCCGCGCTGGCGGCCGAGCGGGAGGCGGCCGAGATCGTGGTGGGCATGCCGCTGCTGCTTTCCGGCGAGGTGGGGGAGCAGGCCCGCGCCACCGAGGCATTCGTGGAGCTGCTGAAGGCCGCCTTCGGCGGCCCGGTGCGCACCTGGGACGAGCGGCTGACTTCCGCCCAGTCGCAGCGGGCGCTGGACGAGATGGGCGCCCGGCGCGGGCCCGGCGGCCGCGCCGAGCGGGGCCGGGCCGACAGGGACCGCGCCGACCGGGGCCGGGCCGACTCAGGCCGCGCCGGCAGGGGCCGCGCAGGGAAGGCCCGGGCGGACAAGGTCCGCGGGGAGAAGGGCCGCGTGGACGAGGTGGCCGCCACGCTGCTGCTGCAGTCGTACCTGGACTCCCGGCCGGGGGCCTGGCCTTCCGGCGGGCCCTGAAACGGCCCGGACCGATCCCGTTGACGCCCCGGGTGGAACCCGGAAAGGACCTCAGCTCATGCGCAAGCTGGTGCGACGCTCCCGCTGGATGGGACCGGGGACCCTGGTGGTCCTGCTGTTCCTGGCCGGCGCGTACGTGGTGCACGAGCTCACACCGCCGCCGGCGGGCACCGGCACGGGCGCCCCGGCGGGCGCCCCGGTGTACTTCGACGTGGTCCGCGGCGCCCGGCTGAGCGTGGTGGCCGCGGAGCTGGCCGACAGCGGGCTGGTGCGCAACCCCTTCCTGTTCACGCTGCTGGGGCGCGCCACCGGCACCGACCGCCGCATCAAGGCGGGCGAGTACGCGGTGCGCCCGGGCACCCCGGCGCTGGAGCTGCTCTCGCTGCTGCAGCGGGGGATGAGCAGCCTGGACCAGGTGACCATCCCCGAGGGGCTCACGGCGCGCGAGATCGCCCGGGTGCTGTTCGACCACTCCGGCGTGGACACCGCGGCGTTCCTGCGCGCGGTGCGCAACCCCTCCTTCGCCGCCCGCATGGGGGTGAAGGCCTCGGGGCTCGAAGGCTACCTGTTCCCGGAGACCTACTCGGTGCTGCGCGGCTCGCGGGCCGAGGACGTGGCGCGCCTGATGGTGGCCCACGGCATGCGCGTGCTGCGCGAGGAGATGAGCGCCGCCTCCAGCCCGCCGCCCTACACCGCCCACGAGATCGTCACCATGGCCTCCATCGTGGAGGCCGAGGCGCAGGATCCGCACGAGAGGTCGCGCATCGCGGCCGTCTACTACAACCGCCTGAAACAGGGCATGCGGCTGCAGGCCGACCCCACCGTGGCCTACGCCATGGGCGGCCGTCCGGAGCGGATCTTCTATCGCAACCTGGAGCTGGACTCGCCGTACAACACCTACCGCAACTACGGGCTGCCCCCCGGGCCCATCTGCAGCCCCGGGCGGGCCGCGCTGCACGCCGCGTTGAACCCGGCCGGGGGCAGCGACGCCCTGTTCTTCGTGTCCCGGGGCGACGGCACCCACCAGTTCTCCTCCAGCATGAAGGAGCACGCCCGGGCCATCGCGCGCATCCGCTCGGCCTCCTCCACCGCGGTGCGCGTGGAGGCTCCCAGGTGAGCCCGGAGCTGGAACTGCAGGGCCGTCGGCTGGTCGAGCACATCGCCGGGCTGGAACGGGTGGCGGTGGCCTTCTCCGGCGGGGTGGACAGCACCCTGGTGCTGGCCGCGGCGGTGCGGGCGCTGGGACCGGAAAAGGCCGTGGGGGTGATCGGAGTTTCGCCCTCGCTGCCTGCGCGGGAGCTGGAAGCGGCGCTGAAGGTGGGCCGCGACGTGGGCGCGCGGGTGGAAACCATGCAGACCCACGAGCTGGACCGGGAGGGCTACCGGCTCAACGGGCCCGACCGCTGCTATCATTGCAAGACCGAGTTGTTCACCCTGCTTTCCCGTTATTCGGAGACGCACGACCGCCCGGTGATCCTCGACGGCACCAACGCCGACGACCGCCACGACGTGCGCCCCGGTAGGCAGGCCGCGCGCGAGCTGGGAGTGCGCAGCCCGCTGTTGGAAGTCGGGCTGGGCAAGGAAGGAATCCGGGAACTTTCCCGGGCCTGGGGCATATGCACATGGAGCAAACCTGCCTCTCCTTGTCTCAGTTCGCGTATCCCGCACTTCGCGGAGGTGACCGTGGACAAGCTGGGGGCCATCGAGCAGGCGGAGGCCCGCCTGGCAGCCCTGGGCCTGGAGGAATTTCGGGTGCGACACCACGGCGACATCGCCCGGCTGGAGCTTCACCCGAAGGACTGGGCCCGTATCCTGGACGCCGGCGTGCGCACCTCTCTGATTGCGGAGTTGCGGTCGCTGGGCTTCCGGTACGTCTCGCTGGACCTCGAAGGCTTCCGTTCCGGTAGCCTAACTGAAAAATCCACAAGGAGTTGAGGGAGTCATGGCCGATCTGAAGACCAGTGCAGCCCCGCGGCGGGCCCGCAAGGAGAAGTCCGGCGAGTTCCACAAGCCGTCGCTGGAATTCTCCCGCAAGAACTTGTATCTAATGGGCTTGGCTGCCGGCGTCGTGATCCTGGGCTACGTGCTTCTGGGCGCGAAGCAGCTGGATGTGGCTTCGGTCCTGCTCGTGGTAGGCTACCTGGTGCTTTTCCCGGTAGCCATCATGGTGAAGTGATTCCATGACTGCTACTTGTGGGCGAATAGCTCAGTCTGGTTCAGAGCACTTGCCTTACAAGCAAGGGGTCACAGGTTCAAATCCTGTTTCGCCCATTTTCATCTTGACTCATTATGAAAACCGTGCTAACGTTCTTGTCGAATGGAAGTTGCAGGTCTTGCAGGGAGTCGGAGGGGGGTTCGGGCCTGGAGGGGCCCGGGTAGGGAACCCCGTAATTGACAGCTTTGTAATTGACAGCTAAACCGTTGTCTGCTATAATTCCTACGTCGATTTGAATGGAGCTGGACTCGGATTACGGGTCATCAAGTTATCTCTCTTCGCACGAAGACGAATCGTTCGAAAGGAGGTGCAGGCCGCTCCCGAGCAACACAGTGCCAGTGAATCCGCGGGGAAACTAGGTTCTATCCAACTTTGGAGGTGCATCGATGTCCAAGTTCGTCAGGATCGCACTACTGGTTGCTCTCGGGGCGATGATGGTTGCTTCCGCGGCCTTCGCTGTGGTCCCGGACCCGACCTTCTCCTCCTGCGGCACCTGTATCGTGCTCAGCCCGTACGGCGCCAACGGTGACCCCGGCCTGCTGTTCACCGTGGTCGTCAATGACCAGTTCAACAACCCGATCAACGGCAGCAACGTGGTCGTTGACTTCGGTACCCTGCCGGTAACGCTGTGCTCCAGCCAGGAGCCCGGCTTCACCGCGGTCGGCCAGACGGTCGCCGGCACGACCAACCTTTCGGGCACGGTCTCGTTCTCGTTCCGTGGTTGGGGCGCGGGCGTGGGCTCGGTCAAGGTGTACGCGGACGGCGTGCAGATCTGCACCGTCGGCGGGACCTCCACGGACGACCTCAACGGCGACGCCGCGGTTGACGTGTCGGACCTGGCCATCTTCACGTTCGACCAGATCTCGTTCATCAACGACCCGGACATGAACTGCGACGGCCTCGTGGACGTGTCGGACCTGGCCATCTTCACGGCCAACCAGACCGGCTCGCCGGCCCCGTACTGTCCGTAGTTCCGCGTTCGTAGTGCCCCCAAGGGCGCGTCCTGGATTCGGCCGCACCCGGTGCTTCGGGGTCCGGGACGACTGGACGAAGCGATGAACGCACCAGAGGGGGGTGAGGCCGACCACAGACCGGTACTCGAACTGAAGTGGTTGTTACCGCCCCTGAGAAATGACATCGGGATCCCCTGAGGAGGAACCGCAACAATGACTAAGCTCCTGAAGGTTACGATCGTCGCGGCGATGCTGCTCACCATGATCGCTTGTGTCGCCTCCGCCGGCCAGAACGCTGGCGCCCTGGCTCGCATCTACTGGCTGACCAGCAACACCGTGGCCAACCCGTCCCGCAACATCGCGGGCAACCCGGCCGCGCAGAAGCTGCTCGTCACGGTCAAGGGCTGCGCCATGTTCCGCGGTGCGGACGTGCAGCTGCTCGCGAACGCGTTCGACGGCTCCGGCCTGCCGCTGCTCTGGCAGGACCCGATCTACACGCCGAAGGCCGGCGGCTGGAACACCGGTAGCTCGGCCATCTTCCCGAACATCGCCACCGCCGTCACGTCGCTGACGCTTTCGACCAGCCAGACCGGTGACCTGTACTACAACCTCGACCCGTGCGTGACCCCGCACAACGTCGGTACCTTCTGGTACTCGGCGGCCGGCGCGGCTGGCCGTGCGCGTAACATCGCCATCGAGTACGCCGTGTTCGGTCTGGTCATCGACCTGTCCCTCGTTGACCCGACCGTGCCGGTGTGCATCAACCCGAACTACCGTCTCCCCTGCGGCACCGGTGAGAAGGGCAACGTCATGGTCCTGGTTGACGCCACCACCGTGAAGGACTTCTGCTCCTACGAGAACGGCTACCAGTACCTGACCTACGGCGCTCCTGGCAGCGCTCCTGGCTGCCCGGGCTCGACCCCGACCAGCAGCACGACCTGGGGCAAGATCAAGCACCTGTACCACTAAGATCAGCCTGCTTCACGGCGCACTCCGGTGCGCCCGCAGCACCCGCCGGGGCGGCAGCAGTCGCCCCGGCGGTTTTTTTTGTCCCGGGCCGATCCGGCCGGATGGCCTTACACTTAGGACATGCTGCGCGCGGCCGCGGGCCGCCAACGCCCCGCTTCATGTGAACCAGTCTCCCCCCCGTCCCGGTGGAGCGCGCCACGTGGGGCAGGCTCAGGAGTCTGTACCGATAACGAGATAACCGTTAAGTCGCGTTCCGGGCGGGCCGATCTGAGAAGCAGAGCCAGGGGCCGTCAAAATCGCACCTTGACGCTCCGGGCCCGGAAGTGTTTTTATCCCCATTGAGTTGCGGCTCTACGCGGGCAGTCCCACCCTACGTCTGTAGTGTCACGGAAGAGCCCGCAAGGCTACGGTCGCTGTCGTATTCCGGTCGGGACCCAGGGTTGGATCCCCGAGGAGGACTCACCATCATGAAGAACTTGCTACGCACTGCAGTTTGCGCGGCCCTGCTCACCGCCACGCTTGCCGGGATGGCGTCCGCCGGGCAGAACGCCGGTGCCACCGCCCGCATCTACTGGCTGACGAACAACACGCTGGCCTCCACGGACCGCAACTCGACCTCGGTTTCCGCAACTCAGAAGCTGCTGGTGACGGTCAAGGGCGTGAACACCTTCCGCGGCGCCGACGTGCAGCTGCTTGCCAACGCCATGGATGCCTCGGGCCTGCCCCTCGAGTGGCAGGGTGCCATCTATACGCCGAAGGCGGGCGGCTGGAACACCGGCTCGGCCACCGTGTTCCCGAGCATCGCGCTCGCGTCTCCGTCGCTGTCGCTGTCCAGCAGCCAGACGGGTGACCTCTACTACGGCCTCACCGGCACCTCGGCCTGCGTGACTCCGCACAACGTCGGCACGTTCTGGTACTCCGCCGCGGGAGCCGCGGGCCGGGCCCGCGACACGAACATCGAGTACGGCGTGTTCGGCCTGGTCATTGACCTGTCCGCGGTCGCCCCAACGCCGGGCGTCTGCATCAACCCGAACTACCGGCTGCCCTGCGGCACGGGCGAGCAGGGCAACAAGATCGTGATCGTGGACGGCAACACGCTCAAGGACTACTGCGCGTTCGACCTCGGCTACCAGTGGCTGACCTGGTCCGCCACCGGCCCGGGCTGCCCGGATGTGACGCCGGTGCAGGGCACCACGTGGGGCAAGATCCGGCACCTGTACAAGTAGGCTTCGCAGCGCAGGCTGAAGGCCTGTTGAGAGCGGCGGCGGGGGGCCCATGGGCTCCCCGCTTCTCTTTTCCCGCCCGACCTCACCTTCCGGATCCGCAACGGCAGAGCCGAAATCCCTTGCCCCCTGCCGGATTCTTATTTAAACTTAGGCCATAAGTCTTAATAGCGTATCCCCCAATCAATCTCCCCTGAACAAGGCAGTGCGCGATGAAACGTGGCCTGACGGGCAAATACGTGAAGACTGTCGCGGACGGGGAGGCCGTCCGCGCGTTTGTGCCGCACCGGCTGCCCCCGAAGCCCGGACTGGCCATCGGCGGAAGGATGCAGTCGCTCCTGGAGCGGGCTCATCTCGCCGTCGGTCGACTGGACAGCATCAGCACTCTTCTGCCGGACCCGGACCTCTTCCTGTACGCGTATGTCCGGAAGGAGGCCGTGCTCTCCTCGCAGATCGAAGGCACGCAGTCCTCGCTCTCCGACCTGCTGCTCTTTGAAATCGAGCAGGCCCCGGGGGCGCCCCTGGACGACGTCCGCGAGGTCTCGAACTACGTCGTCGCGATGCAGCATGGCCTCGAGCGGATGCGCGGCGGATTCCCGCTGAGCAGCAGGCTGATTCGTGAGATTCACGGGAAGTTGCTGGCCAGCGGGCGTGGAGCAGGCAAACAACCCGGCGAATTCCGGCGCCGCCAGAACTGGGTTGGAGGGAGCCGACCCGGGAATGCGATTCTGGTGCCCCCACCGCACACCGAAGTCGCAGAATGCGTGGCCGATCTCGAGCGCTTCCTGCACGAGAGCGAGGCCGACCTGCCCGTGCTCATCAAGGCGGCTCTGGCCCACGTCCAGTTCGAGACCATTCACCCGTTTCTTGATGGCAACGGCAGGGTGGGGCGGTTGCTCATCACCTTCCTGCTGTGCCATGCGGGCGTGCTTCGCGAGCCGCTGCTCTACCTGAGTCTCTACTTCAAGCAGAACCGGGCGGAGTACTACCGGTTGCTCGACAGGGTCCGAACCGAAGGAGATTGGGAGGCCTGGGTGATGTTCTTCCTGGAGGGCGTGGCGCAGACGGCCGAAGGGGCGGTGAGCACCGCGCGGCGCATCGTGACGCTCTTCGCCCAGGACCGGGAGCGCGTTCTGGCCCTCGGCCGCCGCGCCGGCTCCGCGCTGCGTGTGCATGACGTGCTGAAGACCCGGCCGTTGCTGCCCCTCCGGGAGGCCGGGCTGCGCGCGGGCCTGTCATTTCCCGCAGCTTCCCAGGGTATGTACCTGCTGGAGCGCCTGGTCATCGTCCGGGAAATCACGGGCATGAAGCGCAACCGGCGCTTCGTCTACGATCGCTACCTCGCGGCACTGAACGAGGGAATCTAGGAACTACCAGCCGGACACATTCTTCGAAGCACAACCTACATGTCTCTCAGCTTCAACCTCCGCCGCAGCTCCACCTTCGCCATCTCTTCCGGGTACAGCTTCAGCGGGTGCCGGGCGCGGGCCTTCTGCAAGTACTCCTGCACGATCCTCTCCTGCCGCGGGATCTCCACCGCGTCCCGGGCGTACTTCTCGGCCTCCTCCCAGGTGCGGTGGCGCCGTGGGGCCTTGCCCATCACGTCCACGATGTACCAGGACCCGTTCCACAGGAACGGCTTCCGGGTGTGCTCCCCGGCCTCCATGGCCAGCACCTGCTTCTCCCACGTGGTGTCGCGGCGGCTCTCACCGGTGCCGGCGTAGAACACCATCGAACCGCCTTCGGTGGCGGTCACCGGGTCCTCGGACAGCTCGCGGGCCAGCTTCTCGATGTCGTAGCCCAGCTCCACCAGCTTCAGCACCGAGTCCGCGCGCGCCGAGTCGGAGATCTGGATCAGGTAGATCTTGACCCAGGCGGGGTAGTCGAACGCGTCCAGGTGCGCCTGGAAGAAGGCCTTCACCGTGTCCACCGGGGCCTTCGCGCGCTCCTCCACGTGGGTGCGGATGAAGCGCTCCAGCAGCAGCTTTTCGCGGGTGTCGAACAGGTCGCGCGCCACCAGCGGCAGCGTGTCCAGCTTCGCCTTCACCGCGGCGTCGTAGATGATCGGCTGGGCCGCCATGGTCATGGCGAAGCGGCGGATGTCCTCCTCGGTGGCCATCCGGGGGCGCATGAAGGACGCCACGCGCTCCAGCGGGGTCACCATGTCGCGGATTCGGAAGCTCCCGACGGAGGACTCCAGCAGCGTGAGGTCCTTCTGCGCCTCGGTGAGCCTGGGGACCGGGTTGCTGATCGTCTGCGTGGGCACGTCGCTGGTGGTGTCCACGGGGATGGCGCGGTAGGCCGAGTCGAACTTGACCACCAGCATCGCCAGCACGGCGTCGTTGAACTCCGGCTGCAGGCGCTCCATGAACTGGCGCATCATGCTCGAGCGGGCCGCCGCCGCGCGGTTGCCGGCAAGCGCGCCGCGCAGCCGGTCGCGGGACATCTCGAAGGGGCCGGGGTCGCGCGTCTCCAGCGAGTCCAGGCGCACCACGTAGAAGAGCCCCTCGCCGGGGCCGCGGACCGGCTCGCTCACCTGCCCGGCCTTGAGGGCGACCACCGCCGGCTCGAGCCAGTCGGGCATGAACCCCACCGTCCAGTAGGTGGTCACCTGGCCCAGCGTGGACTGGGTCAGCGGGTCCTCGTTGTTGCGCGCGGCCAGCGACTCGAACACCGCGCCGGCGCGCAGCTGGGCCACCACGCTGTCGGCGGTGGCCTTGCGGCGCACCCCCAGGCGGTGGCAGGCGTAGACGGTGCGCTGCTTCTCCCACAGGGCGCGGGCGTCCTCGTCGGTCACCTCCGCGGCCGCCTCCTGCTGCAGGGCGCCCAGGTAGTCGGCCATGGTGCGCTGGCGGCGCTTCTGGTACTCCTGCCTCTCGGCGGTGTTGAGCTCGAAGCCAAGGTCGGTGACCACCCAGCCCAGGTAGGCCTTGTCAATCAGGTTGCCCAGCAGCTGCCGGGCGCCGGTGGTGTCGTCCGAGGGAGCCTGGGCGCTCATGTCCAGCCGCTGAAACGCCTGTTCCAGCATGGACCGGGTGACCGGCCGCCCGTCCACGTCGGCCAGCAGCGGGGAATTGCCGGGAGGGTAGGCCCACGGGCCGCCCAGGCGGGGCCGGACGGTCTTGGCCGCGGCCTTGCCGGAGGCCTGGGCGCCGCCCTTGGGGTGGAGCTTGCGGACCGACGACGCCTGCCCCGCCGCGGGCAGGGCCAAGCCCAGCACGAGCAGGGTGGCCAGGACACGCTTCATCTACGGGCTCCTTTCGAGTCACGTCCGAAACCGGTTGCTAAGCGGATTGAGGATAATCGGTTAGCCCCCGCCCGGCAAGGCCGGAGGTCGCATTGACCCCCCCGCCGCGGGGAACCTATACTGGCACCGTGAGGTACGCACTTCAGAGGAATATGACGCATTCACCCCCCGGCCGCGCACCCCGCGGCCTTGCCATTTTTGCCGCCGTCCTGTGGGCGGGCCTGGTACTGGGCGCGGCCCGGGCCGGGGCCGAGTCGCGCCTGCTCTCCGCCGACACGCGCGGCGCCACGGTGGAGTTCCTGCTGCGCGGCCTGCGCGTGGACACCGTGCAGGTGGAGGGCCGCGCCTATTCCCGGATCCGCTTTGACGGCGGCGGGCTCGCCGACCTGCCGGGTCTGCCCGAGCTGCCCTCCGAGACCGCCGCCCTGGGGATCCCGCGCGGCGGCAGCGCGCGGCTGACGCTGCTCTCGGTGCAGGCGTCCGAGCGCCCCGCGCTGCCGCCGCAGCCGGTGGTGGGGCGCCGGCTGCAGGAGAACGGCACCGACATCCCCACCAACATCGCCGAGCGGCGGCCCGATGCGCGGGCCTACGCGCGCGCCGGCCTGTGGCCGCGCGAGACCGCCGGGCTGGGCCCCGACGCCATGCTGCGCTACCAGCGGGTGCAGCCGCTGGGGGTGCGCCCGGTGCGCTACGACGCCGCGCGCGGCGTGCTGTGGGTGGCGGAGCGGATCTTGGTGCGCGTGGACTTCGAAGACGCCGGCGCGCCGCCGCAGGACCGCGCGGCGCTGCCCGCGGGCGGGGCGCTGCCGGTGGTGGAGAGCGCCTCCCAGGAGGGGATGTACCGCAACACGCTGCTCAACTACGACCAGGCCCGCGCGTTCCGCCTGCAGCGGCCGGCGCTGCCCCCGCCCGCGCCCGCCTTCGACGCGGCGCTGCCCGCGGCGGGCTTCCCCGACTTCAAGCTGCGCGTGGACACCACCGGCGTCTACGCCGTGCCCTTCGCGCAGCTGCAGCGCAAGTACCCGGAGCTGGCCGCGGTCCCGGTGGGGGACCTGCGCTGCTACGAGCAGCTGCCCGGCCCGTTCCCGAAGTCGGCCGGGCTGGCGGATCCCACGCAGTACCCGCAGGAGGTGCCCATCCGCGTGGTGGACGTGGACGGCAACGGCAGCTTCGACGGCGACGACTACGTGGTGTTCTTCGGCCGCGAGCTGTCCGACCGGTTCCGCGCGAAGTGGTACGACATCCTGCGCACCTCCCGCTACTACACCCGCGGGCACGTGTACTGGCTGGCGCGGCGCGCGGCCGGCGGGCCCGCCGCGGCGCGCATGGCGGAACGGCCGGCTTCTCTGGGCCTGGCCTCCACCACCACGCCGGAGTCCTACCGCGCCACGGTGCACCGCGAGGAACACTTCTTCTTCGTGCCCGACCCCGACTTCCTGGACCAGCCCACTTTCATGCTCACCAACAAGCTCATGGAGGACACGCTGGCGTTCCAGGCCAGCGAGATCGACTCCAGCCGGCGCATCGGGCTGCGCGCCGCGTTCCGGGGCGCCGACCTGTTCAACGAGGGGGTCTCGCTGGGCACCCACATGATCTCGATGTGGCTGGAGCGGCCGCAGGGCACCGGCAAGCTGAGCGATCCGGTGGTGAGCCGGTTCACCTTCGTGGCCCGCGACTACGCGCTCTACGACAGCGACCGCGACCCCGGGTTCACGCTGGACGGCACGCGGCTCTCCCCGGTGCGCAACGTCCTGCGCCTGGTGGGCGAGCATCCCGCCGGCGGGGGCTTCGCGCCCAACTCCGGCGCCTACATGGAGTGGTTCGAGGTCAACTACTACCGGCGCTTCCTGGCCCCCGGCACCACCGGGCGGTTCGGCTTCACCAGCGGCGACGCGCCGGGAGCGCTCACGCTGCGCCCCGGGAAGTTCCGCGAGAACACCGTGGAGGTCTACGACGTCAGCGACTCCGCCGCGCCGGTGTTCATTGATGCCGCGCCCACGGCCCAGCGCACCGGCTCCACCTGGCAGGTCAGCTTCCAGGACACCGTGGGCGCGATGCCCCACGCCTACGTCGCCGCCAGCCGCTCGTTCCTGCCGCAGCTGCCCGACGGGGTGGTGATCCCCGACACGCCCAGCGCGCTGGGTTCCATCACCGGGGCCGACCTGGTGATCGTCACCCACGAGGGGCTGGAGAGCGAGGCGCAGCGGCTGGCCAACCTGCACCAGGCCGAGGGCCTGCGGGTGGCGGTGGCGCGGGTGGGGGATGTGTACGACGAGTTCGACGGCGGGCGCAAGTCCGACGTGGCCATCAAGCGGATGCTGCGCCGCGCCTTCTACCGCTGGAGCCCGGCGCCCCGCTACGTGCTGCTGCTGGGCGAGAGCAGCGAGAACCCGATGTTCCACCGGTTGAGCGCGGCGGCCGGCATTCCGCCGACGTTCCAGAGCCACCGCGACCTGCTGCCCTCGCCCCGCGGGTTCGGCTCGGTGCCGCTGGGAAGCCACTGGGAGGTCATCCCCGAGGACCACTGGTACGTGGCGGGGCTGGACACCACCGACCGGGTGCCGGTGTTCCCGGGCATGGCCATCGGGCGCATTCCCGCGCACACCGCGGCCGACCTGGCGCCCGTCGTGGACAAGATCGTGCAGTACGGCAGGGTCCAGCCCGCCGACGCCTGGCGCGGCCGGATGCTGCTGGTGGCCGACGACCAGTGGTCCAACGGCATCGGCTTCGCAGACAACGTCCTGACCCGCAACGACTGGGAGATCACCTTCCGCCAGGTGAACCAGCAGATGCAGCGCGTGACCGCCTTCGACGGCGGCTTCCGGGGCTTCGGCGTGGATTCGTTCTACCTCTCGCTGTACACCGACACGCTGCACTCCTGCGACGTGTCCGGCAACGTGGCACAGCGCGACTACAACTGCATCACCACCACCCGGGACTGGCACGCGCTGATCGGGCCGAAGCTGTGGCAGAAGATGGGGCAGGGTCACCTGATGGTGGACTACCAGGGCCACGCCAACTCGCGCCTGTGGGCGCACGAGCGCATCCTGGAAGGCGACGGCAGCAACCAGGACGCCGAGCAGATCGGCAACCAGGACCGGCCGTTCTTCCTGATGGCCTTCGCCTGCCACGTGAACCGGTACGACTTCTACCGCGAGAACGACGGCTTCTACGGCGAGAGCAACGCCGAGCGGCTGCTGGGCAAGGCCCGCTCCGGAACCATCGGCAGCTTCGCGTCCACCGGCTACGAGTGGCTGCCCTACGGCGGCGAGCCGGACCTGGGCACCGAGGTGGTCCGCTCGATGTTCGTGCGCCCGCCCACGCCGGACGTGGGCGGCGACCGGGGCGTGAAGTGGATCCTGGGCGACCTGCTGCGCGACGCCAAGAGCAATTTCCTGCTGCGCCTCATGGGCGCGCCGCGCGACACCGACAGCTCGTTCGTCGCCTGGCGCGGTTTCGAGTCCAAGCCGCCGCTCATGGGCGGCAACCTGAACGCCTACGAGGTGTTCTCCTACTGCCTGCTGGGCGACCCCGCGCTGCGCATGGACCCCGGCACGGCGTTCTTCACGCTGAGCCAGGACGGACGTCCCATGGACACGTTCCAGTACTTCCGCACCACCGGGCCCGACAGCGTCACGCTCTCGGCGCTGGTGGAGAGCCCGGTGGGGCTGGATTCGGCGTGGGTGCAGGAGCGGCTTCCGGACGGCGCGGTGCGGGCGGTGCCGGCGGGCTCGTACAGCGTCACGCGGGAGGGCGATCCCGCCGCCACGCATGCGCGCCGCTTCCGGATCAGTTTCCGCACCGTGCCGCACTTCGAGGACTACTTCGTGGACTTCCGCGCCCGCAACGTGGACGGCGTGGAGTCCTACTCGCCGGTGCGCCGGGTGCTGGAGTTCACCACGTTCACCAGCGACAAGGGCCCGCTGGACCCCGCGCACGCGCTGCCCGCCGACCAGCGGATCCAGGTGGGCTTCGCCACCTCGGTGGGCGCCGACTCCTCGCTGTTCCGCTTCCGGCTCAACGGCCACACCCTGGAGCCCACCTCGGTGACGCGCGCCGCGGACCCGCCGGAGCAGGGCGGGCTGGAACGCTGGACCGCGACGCTGCGACAGACCTTCCCCGGCGGGCTCAACGAGCTCGCATTCGTGGTGGGTGGGCCCGGAGGGGCCACCGCGGAGACCCGCGTGAGCTTCCGGGTGGTGGCCGGGGAGGCGCTGGCGCTCTCCGAGGTGATCAACTACCCCAACCCCTTCGCCGCCGCCACCGGCTTCCACTACGCCCTGAGTCGCGCGGTGGACGACCTCTCGGTGCGCATCTACACTCTGTCCGGCCGGCTGATCCGGGAAATCCGGGTGGCCGCGGGGTCCGGCGCGGATGCCGCCCTGCTGGACGCGGGCACCCACATGCTGGCGTGGGACGGCCGCGACGGCGACGGCGACCCCCTCGCCAACGGCGTGTACCTCTTCAAGCTGACGGTCCGATCCGGCGCGCAGTCGCTGGACCAGCTGGGCCGGATGGTGAAGGTCGAATAAGCCGATGAACAATCCAGGCATCCCCCGCGCGCCGTGGCGCGCGGCGTTCCTGCTTGTGGTTTCCGTGGTGGCGCCGGGGCTGCTTCCCGGCGGCGCGTCCGCCGGCGTGTGGCAGGGCACGCGGCCGCTGCTCCAGAAGCCCGAGGGCATCATCGGCGCGTCGCCGGCCCCCAAGCAGCCGGCCTCCGCCCTGCCGCGCTGGAAGCGGGAGCCCGCCCCCGTCTATGCGCTGCCCGCGCCGCCGCGCGGGATCGCCGCGGGCACACTTTACGACATCGCCGTGGCCGAGGACCGCCGCGCCGCCGGGGACCCGCGCCTGGGCACCTGGCTGGCGGATCCCGCGCCGGCGGTGCGCGCGCGCGCCGCGCTCGCCGTGGGCCGCATCGGTTCGCGCGCCGGCCTGGGATTGCTCCTGCCGCTGCTCTCCGATCCCGACATCACGGTGCGCGCCGGCGCCGCCTTCGCCGCAGGCCTGCTGGCCGACAGCGCCGCGCTCGAACCGCTGGCGCGCGCCGCCGGGGATCCCTCCCCCGAGGTGCGCCGCCGCGCCGTGGAGGCGCTCTCGAAGCTGGGCAGCCGCCGCGCCGTGCCGGCGGTGGCCGCGCGCCTGCGCGACGTGGCCCGCGAGGTGCGCCTCGATGCCGCCGTGGGGCTGTGGCGGCTCCAGGACTCCACGGCGGTGGACTCCGCGCTGCCGTTGCTCGCGGACCGCGACCCCGAGCTGCGCTGGCGGGCGGCGTACGCGCTGGAGCGCGGCGGCAGCCGGCGCGCGCCGGGGGCGGTGCGCCCGCTGCTGCGGGACACCTCCGAGACGGTGCGCTGGGTGGCCGCGCGGGCCCTGGGCCGCATGCGCGACCTCCTGTCCCAGGACGCGCTCAAGGCCGCGCTCTCCGATCCCTCGTGGCGGGTGCGGGTGCAGGCCGCCGCCGCGCTGGGCGCGCTGGCGGATTCCTCTGCCGGCGCGGCGCTGGCGGCGGTCCTGGCCGACTCCTCCGCCTACGTGCGGGCGACCGCGGCCACGGCGCTGGGGGCGATGCGCTTCCACGGCGTGCTGCCCGGGCTGCTGGCGATGCGCGACGATCCCTCGCCGGCCTGCCGGGCGGCGGCCGGCACGGCCGCGGCGCGGATCCTGCGCGAGCGCGCCCTGGCCGCGTGCCGCGTCTTCCTGGGCGACTCCACGGAGTCCGTGCGCGCCGCCACGCTGGAGGCGCTGGGCGAGGCGGGTTGCCGCGACGCCTGGAGCTACGCCACCGCCACCTTCGAGGGCGGCCGGCCGCGCATGCGCACCGCCGCGGTGAACTTCCTGGGCGCCATGCGCGACGGCCACGCCATGCGCATCGTGCTCCGCGCGCTGCGCGACCGCGACCTGATGCTGGCGGCCACCGCCGCGCAGGCGCTGGCCGGCAGCGGCGACTCCTCCCGGGTGAGCGAGTTCGAGATCCTCTACGACCGCGCCCGGGGCGAGGCCAACGCCGACGCACGGCTGGCCGCGGCGGACGGCGCCGCGAGGCTCTGGCCCATCCACGTGCAGCGCTTCCTGCGCCGCGCGCTGGCCGATCCCGACCCGCGCGTGCGCGCCGCCGCGGCCGGCGGCCTGAAGACCGCCACCGGCGAGGACGTGCCCGACTCGGTGCTGAACCGGCCTCTGCCCGAATCGCGCTCCGGGTGGTTCCTGGCCGCGCAGCCCGGCCGGGGCGTGTCGCGGTTGCCCCGGGGTGCGGTCCTCAGGACCGCGCGCGGGGACATCCGCGTGGCCTTCGAGACCGACGCCTCCCCCAACACCGTGGCCAACTTCGCCGGCCTGGCCGCGCGCGGCTACTTCGACCGGCTCACCTGGCACCGGGTGGTGCCCAACTTCGTGATCCAGGGCGGCGACCCGCACGGCGACGGCGAGGGCGGGCCCGGCTACGCCATCCGCTGCGAGATGAACGAGATCGGCTACGACCCCGCCCGCGTGGGCATGGCGCTCTCCGGCAAGGACACCGGAGGCAGCCAGTTCTTCATCACCCAGTCGCCCCAGCCGCACCTGAACGGGCGCTACACCATCTTCGGCCGGGTGACCCAGGGCATGGACGTGGTGGAGAGGATCCAGCAGGGCGAGAAGATCCTGTCGGTTCAGTTGGAGGAATCGCCGCGCGCGCCGCGGTGATGTCCGCCGGCCGGGCCCGTCGACGCGTCCCGCGACCCGGAGCGCAAGGAACTGTCCCATGCGATTCGACCGCTTCACCGTGAAGGCCCAGGAGGCGCTGGCCTCCGCGCAGCAGCTGGCCGCCACCGGCGGCAATCCCGAGATCGAGCCCGCCCACCTGCTCGCGGCCCTGCTGCGCCAGGAGGGCGGGATCGTGCCCGCGGTGCTGGAGAAGCTGGGCGTGCCGTCCGCGCCGCTGGCGGCCGAGGTGGAGCGGGCCCTGCTCGCGAAGCTGCCGCGCGCCACTGGCGGCGGCGAGCCGGGCCTCTCCGCGCGGCTGCGCAAGACGCTGGAGGCGGCCGACTCGGAGCGCGACAAGCTCAAGGACGAGTATGTCAGCTCCGAGCACCTGCTGCTCTCGCTCGCCGCGGAGCCCGGGGAGGCCGGCAAGCTGCTCCGCGCGCGCGGTGCCACCGCCGGGGGCGCACTGCAGGCGTTGCGCACCGTGCGCGGCAGCGCGCGCGCCGACGACCCCAACGCCGAGGACGCCTACCAGGCGCTGGCGAAGTACTCGCGCGACCTCACGCGCATGGCGCGCACCGGCAAGCTGGACCCGGTGATCGGGCGGGACGACGAGATCCGCCGCGTGATCCAGGTGCTGGCCCGGCGCACCAAGAACAACCCGGTGCTGATCGGCGAACCCGGCGTGGGCAAGACCGCCATCGCCGAGGGCCTGGCGCAGCGCATCGTGCGCGGCGACGTGCCCGAGGGCCTGCGGGACAAGCGCGTGATGGCCCTGGACCTGGGCGCGCTCATCGCCGGGGCGAAGTACCGCGGCGAGTTCGAGGACCGGCTCAAGGCGGTGCTCAAGGAGGTGGTCGAGGCCGCCGGAAGCGTGATCCTGTTCATTGACGAGCTGCACACGCTGGTGGGCGCCGGCGCCGCCGAGGGCGCCATGGACGCCTCCAACCTGCTCAAGCCCGCGCTGGCCCGCGGCGAGCTGCACTGCGTGGGCGCCACCACGCTGGACGAGTACCGCAAGCACATCGAGAAGGACGCCGCGCTGGAGCGGCGCTTCCAGCCGGTCCTGGTGGCGCCCCCCTCGGTGGAGGACACCGTGGCCATCCTGCGCGGCCTCAAGGAGCGCTTTGAGGTGCACCACGGCGTGCGGATCAAGGACGCCGCGCTGGTGGCCGCGGCCGCGCTCTCCGACCGCTACATCGCCGACCGCTTCCTGCCCGACAAGGCCATCGACCTGGTGGACGAGGCCGGCGCGCGGCTGCGCATGGAGATAGACAGCCGCCCGGTGGAGATTGACGAGCGCGAGCGCCGGGTGGCGCAGCTCTCCGTGGAGCGCGAGATGCTGCGCAAGGAGACCGACGCCGGCTCGAAGGAGCGCCTGCGGCGGCTGGAGGCCGAGGTGGAGGAGCTGCGCACCGAACTGGCCGGCCTCACCGCGCACTGGGAGAAGGAGAAGGCCGCGCTGGGCCGCATCCGCGCGCTCAAGGAGGAGCTGGAGCAGGCCCGCCAGAAGGCCGAGGAGGCCGAGCGCGCCAGCGACTTCAACCGCGCCGCGGAGCTGCGCTACGGCGTCGCCGCCGCGGCGACGAAGCGGCTGGAGGCGGAAAACGCCGCCCTGGCGGAACTCCAGAAGCACCAGAAGATGCTCAAGGAGGAGGTGGACGAGGAGGACATCGCCGAGATCGTGGCCAAGTGGACCGGCGTGCCGGTGACGCGGCTGGTGGAGAGCGAGATGCAGAAGCTGGTGCACATGGAGGCGCGGATCTCGAAGCGCGTGGTGGGCCAGCCGGACGCGGTGCGCACGGTGAGCGAGGCCGTGCGCCGGGCCCGCGCCGGATTACAAGATAGCAACCGCCCGCTGGCCTCGTTCCTGTTCCTGGGCCCCACCGGCGTGGGCAAGACCGAGCTGGCCCGGGCGCTGGCCGAGTTCCTGTTCGACGACGAGCGCGCCATGGTGCGCCTGGACATGTCCGAGTACATGGAGAAGCACAGCGTGGCCCGCCTGGTGGGCGCCCCTCCCGGCTACGTGGGCTACGAGGAGGGCGGCGCACTCACCGAGGCGGTCCGCCGCCGCCCCTACGCCGTGGTGCTCTTCGACGAAGTGGAGAAGGCCCACCCCGACGTGATGCACGCGCTGCTCCAGGTGCTGGACGACGGCCGCATGACCGATGGCCAGGGCCGCACGGTGGACTTCAAGAACACCCTCATCGTGATGACCTCCAACCTGGGCTCCGCCGAACTGGCCGGCTACGCCCGGGAGCAGCGCGAGGAGCGCCGCCGCGGCATGCTGGAGGTGCTGCGCGGTCACTTCCGCCCCGAGTTCCTGAACCGGCTGGACGAGATCGTGATCTTCGACGCGCTCACCCGGGACGACCTGCGCGCCATCGTGGAGATCCAGCTGGCCCGCCTGCGCCCCGCGCTGGAGGCGCGCGGCGTGAAGCTCTCCTGGACCCGCGAGGCGGCCGACCTGCTGGCGCGCGAGGGGTTCGATGCCGCCTACGGCGCGCGGCCGCTCAAGCGCGAGATCCAGAGGCGGGTGCAGAACCCCCTGGCGATGAGCATCCTGGAAGGCAGGCTGGGAGAGGGCAACGAGGTCAAGCTGGAGGCGCGCGAGGGGGAGTTGCACATCAGCCAGGCGGGCCTCGCGCCCGCCGGGTGACCTTCCGGATTTCCGCGGGCCTCGCGCCCGCCGGGTGACCTTCCGGATTTCCGCGGGCCTCGCGCCCGCCGGGTGACCTTCCGAATTTCCGCGGGCCTCGCGTCCGCCGGGGGGGATCGCCGGGTGTCCGCGCGCCTCAGGCCCGCCCTACGTAGTCCCCCAGAAGTGAACCTGGTTCTTCCCCGAGGCCTTCGCCCGCAGCACCGACTCGTTCGCCTTGCGCCACAGGTCCGCCTCCACCTGGGCGTCGTCGGGGAACAGCGCCACGCCCACGGACACCGTGACCCCCACCAGCGAGCGGCTGCGGTCCAGCCCGGTGACCTCGAAGCGGGCCTGCGCCACGGCGTGGCGCAGACGCTCGGCGATGGTGCGGGCATCGTCGCGGGCCACCGGCGGGGAGAGGATCACCACGAATTCCTCGCCGCCGTAGCGCGCCACGCAGTCGAAGGGCCGCACCGCGCGCTGCAGGATGTCGGCCACGCCGTGCAGCACCTGGTCCCCGCCGGAATACCCGTAGATGGTGTTGAATTTCTTGAAATTGTCCACGTCGCACAGCAGCAGCGCCAGCGGCGAGCGGTCGCGCTGCGCCCGCGCCAGCTCGCGGCGCATCTGCATCTCGTAGTAGGAGCGGTTGTACAGGCCGGTGAGGGCGTCCAGGAACACGAAGCGCTGCAGTTGCAGCAGCTGGCGCAGCAGCACGCCCATCTCGCCCGCGATGGTCTCCAGGAGCGAGAGCCGGCCCTCCTCGAACCAGCCGGGCTGGCGGCTCCAGGCCTCCAGCACCCCGGTCCAGGCTTCGTCGGGCCGCCCCACGCGCATCGCGGCCAGCGAGCGCACGCGCGCCGGGGGCCCGCCGGTGCCGCCTTCCTCGCTGGCACCGGCGTCCGTCCCCGCGGTCGGGGTCCTTCCGGCGCCCCCTCCGGCCCGCACGCCGGTGGCATGCATGTCGTCCCAGACCGCGATGTGGCCCTCGCGGTAGACCCTCTCCAGCTCCCGGGGATCGGTGGGGGAGGACACCACGGAGGGATCCCACTCCCCGCCGGCGCCCCACTCGGTGGAGGGCACCCAGTTCACGCCATCCGCCTCCAGCAGGTTGCGGGCGTGGTCCAGCAGGGTGCGGATGAGCTCGTTGGGGCTGCGCAGGGAGGAATGGTCCCGGGTCAGCAGCTCCTCGTGGATCCGGAGCAGTTCGCGCAGCGATTCGGGGGAGGGTTCCTGGCCCCAGCGGGTTCCGGGGCTGTAGCGGTGGTTGGGGCCGGAGGCCGCGCGGGCTTCGCCCACCACCACGATGGCGGTGCCGTCGGGGAGGTAGTAGCGGAGCTGGCCCGGCTCCAGCCCGCGGGTGTCCGTCAGGAGGACCCCGGAGCGCGCCAGTTCCTCCAGGGCGAGCAGCGTGGCCCGTTCCAGGCCCGGGATGTCGCCCCGGCCCAGCGAGTGCTGGATCTGATCCTGGAGGGGCGCGCTAAGTCGAAACTGCGTAAGCAGTTCCGTAACAACGCGCTGGAAGGTGACCGGCTGGCGCGGCATCGTGTGCTGGCGGAACTCCCGTGTCGGTGGTGATCGCCGTGCTCGGCATTATTCTACCACAACCGGGTGTCCGAAGATACCGATTGCTGAATATTTCGCAACCTGAGGCCCATTCAGCCGGCCCCTTGTGGTTCGAAGAATGTGTCCGACGGTAACTCCATGACCGGCTTCAGGATGGCCGATCCGGGGTCAAACAGTCGGAGGGTCGGCCGATGCCCCGGCCGACCCCCCGCTCTTCTTGCTCCCGGCCTCGCCGGGCGGCCCCAATCCGGCTACTTCAGGAAGAACGAGGAGTGGTTCTCCTCCACGATGTGCGCGTTGGTCTCCAGGCGGGAGCTGCTGCCCCGCAGCACCACCGTGGGGTACACCAGCTCGCGCCGCAGCACCGCCTCCACCAGCCCCGGCGCCAGCTCGGACATCTGGTTGCGCGCCACCGTGAACCGGCCGTTGTCCAGGGTCTGGATCTGGAAGGTGTGCCCGGCGGAGTCGGTGAGGCGCAGGCTCAGGACCACCTCCACGCACACCGAGTCCGGGCTGGACGCGCAGCCGGGGCCGTTCAGCACCTCGGTGCCCGGGCTCCTCGCGAAGCGCACCGCGTCCCCCATGCCGCCGCTCCACTGCAGGTCGAGGTCGATGTTCTTGCTCACCTGGTCGCGGTTGTTGGGGTAGGTGAGGACCAGCTCATTCTGCGGTCCGGGCAGGTCCAGCACCGAGCCCATGACCTGCGAGCGCGGGTCGCGCTCGGGTCCGGTGGTGGAGACCTCGAATACGCTGGGGATCTTGAACAGCAGCGAGCCGCTGTAGTTCTGGCCCGTGGGGGTGTGGTTCTCGATCATGGCGGTGCCGCCGATGGTCACGTTCCCGGCGCGCAGCAGCGTGTTGTCGGCGTCGTTGTTGGTGAACCAGGCCCGCGCGGAGTCCGAGTTGGCCGAGATGGAGCCGCCCAGCGACCGGGTGATGTGATAGATCCACACGAACGCGGTCACGTCGCGCGGCGGGGCGCGCTTCAGCGTCACCTTGAGCGTGGCGGTGGCCAGCGTGTCGTTGGTGGTCCCGGTCTGGACCACGTACACCGTGATGGGCACGTAGCGGGTCAGGTTGTCGTTGGTGCCCTCGAGGTAGAAGAAGTTGGACGGGTCGCCCAGCCGGACGGTGTTGAGCAGGAAGATGACGTCCGTGTTCGCCGACCAGTAGTACGTCCAGGTGCTGCTGGAGGTGTCGGCCCCGGTGGAGGTCAGCACCTGGACCCGCAGGTCCATGCCCGCGCCGAAGGGCACGGCGATGGAGTCCGGGGCTCCCACCGCGGGGATCACGTGCGCGGTCAGCGCGAGCGTGCCCCGCGCCTTCGACGGGCTGGCGCCTTCGGGCGCGAGCAGAGCACCGGGCTGCTTGCTGCAGCCCGTAACGACAAGCACCAGGAGCAGCAACCCCAGGGCCCCGAGACGTGCGCCTTTCACCCTCAACCCTCCACGGCGCCCCCGGTACTGGACCGGTGCGCGCCAGCATCCCGCCGCGCCCGGGCCGGGCGCGCGGTGGTCCTTTGAGTCCAAAAACAGAAATGCGGATGCCGGTAGACCCTGCCTGAAGGGGTTCCGGCAGCCACAGTGGCGTCAGTATAGAGTTCGGTCCGCCGCGGGGTCAAGGCCCGAGGGAGAATCCGCTTGACGCTCTCCCGCGGTCTGCTATGCTGCCCTCGCAACATCAACTGCCATGCTGACTTGGGGCTTTCTTGAGGTCAGGTCGGCTTTTTTCTATCCCGCCTCCGGGCGCCTCGCAGGGGTCGCATGCTTTCGGAACTTCTGAATGTCCGGGCCATCCGGATCCCGCTGCAGGCCAGTGGCAAGGACGAGGCCATCCGGGAGTTGGTGGAGGTGCTCGAGACCGCCCACGGACTGAAGACCGAGGGCGACATCCTGAGCCGGGTGGTGCGCCGCGAGAGCATGATGTCCACCGGGATCGGGAACGGAGTCGCGATACCCCACGGCAAGTCCCGCCTGGTGGAGAGCCTGGTGGCCGCGTGCGGCGTCTCGCCCGAGGGACTGGATTTCGACTCGGTGGACGGCGAGCCCGCCGCCCTGTTCATCCTGCTGGTGTCGCCGGAGAACGTGCGCGGGCCGCACGTGAAGGCCCTGGCCAATATTTCCCGCCTGATGAAGGAGGAAACGGTCCGCGCCGCGCTGCGCGGCGCCCCCGACGCCGAGTCCTTCATGCAGGTGCTCCGGGACGCCGAAGGCCGCTTTCTGTAGCCCGGGCGTTCCCGGGCCGACCCCACTCCCGCGCCCGACGCGGCGGGGAACCACGATGATTTGCCCCCGGTGTCAGACGATCAACCCCGACGCGCACCGCTACTGCCGAGAGTGCGGCACGCGGCTGGCCGAGCGTGGCCCCATGCGCGGCACGCTGCGCGAGCGGCTGTACCACGCCATCGCCCTGCTCAACCAGGGCGACCTGGGAGGGGCGCGGGCGGAGTTCCTGCGCTGCGTGGAGCTCGACCCCGGCCACGCCATGGCGCGCTACTACCTGGGGCAGACGTACTTCCTGGAAGGCAAGCTGGACGAGGCGCGCGCCAGCCTGGAGCACGCGCTGGGCCTGGAGGCCTCGCTGGCCAACGCCGAAGTGCTGCTGGGGCAGCTCTCGGAAATCGAGATCCGCAACATGGAGGCCCTGGCGCACTTCCGCCGCGCCCACCACGCCAACCCGTCGTGCGGACTGGCGCTCTACCACGCGGCCGACCTGCTGCGGCGCTCCAAGCAGTACCGCGAGGCCCTGGACGTGTACCGGGCGCTGCACGAGGCCGACCCGGAGGACATCGCCCCGCGCTACTACATGGCGCAGGTGGAGGAGGAGCGGGGGCACCCGGATCGCGCCAAGGAGATCCTGCGCGAGATCACCTCGGAGCACCCCCGGTTCCCCGCCGGGCACCGCGCGCTGGGCGACGTCCTGCGCCGCCACGGGGACAAGGACGGCGCCGCCGAGTGCTACGCGCGCTTCGCCGCGGTGGCCCCGCAGCAGGCCGAGGCGCACCTGAAGCTGGGCGCGGTGCTGGCCGACCTGGGCCAGTTGGAGCGCGCCCGCGCGGAGTTGTCCCGCGCGCTGGAGCTGCGCGAGGACCTGGCCGAGGCGCACTACGAGCTGGGCGTGCTGCAGTACACCGAGTTCGGTGACCCCGAGGATGCGGTGCGCCACCTGGAGCGCGCGGTGGAGCTCAACCCCGGCGACGCCACGGCCCGCCTGATCCTGAACGAGCTGAAGTTCCTGACGCTGGGAGGCGCCACCGAGTGAACCCCGAAAACGTGCCTGCGGGCCCGCCGCCGCTGCTCGACCGACCCATGTTCACTCCCGGGCCCCGGAGCGCCTTTCGCCAGGTGGTGTTCTACTGGGTGCCGGTGCTGGCATACGTCAGCGCCATCTTCTACGTCTCGTCGCTCAGCAGCCCTCCGTCGCCGCTGACTTTCGAGCATGCGGACAAGCTGGAGCACTTCGCCGAGTACCTGCTGCTGGGCCTGCTGCTGGGCCGCGCCCTGCGCCAGTCGGTGGCACCGTTCTCGCCGGTGGCCGCGGTGGTGATGACGGTGGCCCTGGTGATGATGGTGGCGGCCGCGGACGAGTACTACCAGATGTTCGTTCCCGGGCGGGAGTGTGACGTGTTCGACTGGCTCACGGACTCCTCCGCCGGCGTGGTCTCGCAGGTGATGTTGTGGCAATTGTGGTTCCGCCTCGGCAGGGACCGGAACAGGAAGGTCCTGGCATGACGGACAGGCAGCGGGGAGAGGGGGCGGAGGGAGGCCCGGCCCCGGGCGCGGGTGCCCCGGGCGGAGGCGCTCCGGCCGGCGCCGCGCCGAAGGGCGCGAAGCGGGAGAAGATCCAGGCCCCGCGCGGCACGCACGACATCCTGCCGCCCGGGAGCGGGCGGTGGGCCGCGATGGAGCGCCGCACGCAGGACCTGATGCGCCGCTTCGGCTTCGAGGAGATCCGCACCCCGGTCTTCGAGGAGCTGAAGCTGTTCGTGCGCGGCGTGGGCGAGGGCTCCGACATCGTGCGCAAGGAAATGTACGACTTCAAGGACAAGGGCGGACGCGACCTCGCGCTGCGCCCGGAGGGCACCGCCTCGGTGGCGCGCGCGGCCGTGGAGCACGGCCTGCTGCAGCCCGGCCGGGTGGTGAAGCTCTGGTACCAGGGCCCCATGTTTCGCTACGACCGCCCCGCCGCGGGCCGCTACCGCCAGTTCCACCAGATGGGGGTGGAGGTGCTGGGCAGCGCCTCACCGCTGGCGGACCTCGAGGCCATCCAGGTGTTCTGGGCCTGGCTCATGGAACTGGGACTCACCGGGCTCACGCTCAAGCTCAACAGCGTGGGCTGCCCGGTGTGCCGGCCGGTCTACCGCGAGCGGCTGCGCGAGTTTCTGGCGCCGCGCCTGGAGCGGCTGTGCGGCGACTGCCGCGAGCGCTACGAGCGCAACCCGATGCGCGTCCTGGACTGCAAGGTGCCGTCCTGCCGGGAGCAACTGGCGGGCGCGCCCGCGATCCTGGACTCGCTGGGCGAGGAATGCCGCACCCACTTCGACGAGCTGCGCGCCCACCTGGACTCCGTGGGCCTGCCCCACGTGATTGACACCGGCCTGGTGCGCGGCCTGGACTACTACACCAAGACCGCCTTCGAGGTGCACGACGACGCGCTCGGCGCGCAGAGCGCGGTGGGCGGCGGCGGGCGCTACGACGGACTGGTCGAGGAAGTCGGCGGGCCGCCCACGCCCGGCGTGGGCTTCTCCACCGGCCTGGAGCGGGTGCTGCTCTCGATGGAGGCCGGCGGCTCCGTGGCGCTGGCCCCGGTGAGCCGGCCCGAGTACTTCGTCGCCACCGTGGACGCCGCAGCCCGCCCCGAGGCCCTGCGCCTGCTGGCCGCGCTGCGGGCGCGCCACTGGGCGGAGGCGGACCTCTCCGGCTCCAGCCTCAAGGCGCAGTTTCGCCGTGCCGACTCGCTGAAGGCCGCGAAGGTGGTGGTGCTGGGCCCGGAGGAGATCGCGCGCGGGGTCGCCCGGGTGAAAGACATGGATACCCACGAAGAGAAGGAAGTCCCACTGGAGGAATTGAGGGCACGATGAGCCTGAAGCTGGAGAACCTGGGAAGCCGGCGCCGCACCCACACCTGCGGGGAGCTGCGTCCCGAGCACGCCGGGCAGCGCGTGACCCTGACCGGATGGGTGCACCGCGTGCGCGACCACGGCGGCGTGGTGTTCGTGGACCTGCGCGACCGCTTCGGGCTGACCCAGGTGGTGTTCCGGCCCGAGCCCTCCGCGGAGCTGGCCGCGGCCGCGCAGGAGCTGCGCACCGAGTTCGTGGTGGTGGTGGAAGGGCAGGCGGGGATGCGCCCCGCGAACATGGTCAACGAGCACCTGGCCACCGGCGCGGTGGAGGTGGTGGCCACCGCGCTGGGACTGCTCAACGCCTCCGAGACGCCGCCCTTCGCGGTGGAGGACGACACCGACGTCAACGAGGACCTGCGCCTGCGCTACCGCTACCTGGACCTGCGGCGGCATTCGCTGGCGGGCGTGCTGGAGCTGCGCCACCGCGCGGTGGCCGCGGTGCGCGAGAACCTGAACTCGCAGGGCTTTCTCGAGATCGAGACCCCGATGCTGGTCAAGCCCACGCCCGAGGGCGCGCGCGACTTCGTGGTGCCCTCGCGGCTGCACCCGGGCAAGTTCTACGCGCTGCCGCAGTCCCCGCAGCTGTACAAGCAGATCCTGATGGTCTCGGGCATGGACCGTTACTACCAGATCGCGCGCTGCCTGCGCGACGAGAACCTGCGCGCCGACCGCCAGCCGGAGCACACCCAGATTGACATGGAGATGAGCTTCGTCGGGGAGGAGGACGTGTTCCGCGTCATCGAGGGGATGGTGCGGCACGTGTTCGGCAAGGTGCTGGGCGTGGACGTGCCCGTGCCGTTCCTGCGCCTCACCTACGCCGAGGCCATGGACCGCTTCGGCACCGACAAGCCGGACCTGCGCTTCGGCCTGGAGCTCCAGGACCTCACCGCGCAGGCCTCCCGCTCGGAGATGCGCGCGTTCCAGGAAGTGGCCGCCGCGGGCGGCCGGGTGAAGGCGCTGGTGGTGCCCGGGGGTGCTGCGCGCACCCGCAAGGAGATTGACGGCTGGGAGGTGGTGGCCAGGGAGCTGGGCGCGAAGGGGCTGGGATGGGCGCGGGTCGCGGGGGCGTGGGACGGCGGCGTGAGCAAGTTCTTCCCCGCCGGGCTGCAACAGGAGACCGCCGCCGCGGCGGGGGCCGCCGAGGGCGACCTGCTGCTGCTGGTGGCCGGCCCCATGCCGGTGGCCGCCCGGGCGCTGGGCGCGGTGCGCACGCTGCTGGGCCGCGAGCTGGGCCTGAAGCGCGACGACTTCCGCTTCGCCTGGGTGCGCGAGTTCCCGCTCTTCGAGTGGGACGAAGAGCACCAGCGCTGGGCGGCGATGCACCACATGTTCACCATGCCGCTCGAGGAGGACCTCCCCAGGCTGGAGACCGACCCCGGCGCGGTGCGCGGCCAGCTCTACGACCTGGTGTGCAACGGCACCGAGCTGGCGTCGGGCTCCATCCGGATCCATCGCCGCGACATCCAGGAGCGGGTGATGAAGGTGGTGGGCCTGGGCATGGAGGAGGCCATGCGCAAGTTCGGCTTCCTGCTCGAGGCGTTCCAGTACGGCGCCCCGCCGCACGGCGGCATCGCGCCCGGCGTGGACCGCCTGATCATGCTGATGGCCGGCCGCGACAGCATCCGCGACACCATCGCGTTCCCCAAGACCACCAGCATGGCCTGCCCCATGGACGGCTCGCCGGCCGAGGTGGAGCCGCAGGACCTGCGCGACCTCCGGATCCGCATCGAGCCGTAATTCCTCGCCGCCCTCTGCCGGGGGTCGTGCGCTCAGCCCCCGTATTTCTTCATTCCCGGCGGCGGGGTCTCGCCGTGCTCGGGGACCTTGTACTCCTTCGCGAGGTCCAGCGGCACGGCGCCCGGGGCATCCCAGCTGCGGCGGAACACCTCGCGCGCCTGCAGGGCCAGGCGGACGCTCTTCAGCGTCACGGCCACGTTGCGCGAGCGGTGGAAGTAGTCCGGCTCCCAGTTGCTCGTGCCCACCCAGGTCCACACCGAGTCCGCCACCACGTACTTGCAGTGCTCCACGCGGGCGAAGGGGATGTACCCGCCGCTCCACTGCGGCACCGTGGAGATCCGCACCTCGATGTTGGGCACGCGGGCGAGGCTCTTGAGGGCCTCGATCTCGCGCGGGCCGGTGCCCCAGTCGGAAATCAGCATCTTCACCTTCACGCCGCGCTCCGCGGCGCGCCGCAGGGCCTCGTCCAGCGTGGAATCCGACTGGCCGCGGCCCGCGGTGGAGTAGGTGAGCAGCTGCAGCACGATCTCCTCGTCGGCGGCGTCCAGCATGCGCTCGATGGCGTCGCGGTCCCACAGCGTGGAATCGGGCAGCAGGCCGCGGGGGCTGTAGCTGGGCATCAGCGCCAGCGTGTCGCCCGGGGTCGGCACCATGCGGAAGGGGAAGCGGTACCACGGCTGGTCGGTGACGCCGGAGCGCAGCCTCGCCGGGTCCGGCCTGGGGTTGGGCTCGCCGCGTTCCCAGTCCTGCTCGAACAGGTCCTGGAACACCCGCGCCGTGCGCATCTCCGCGATCCAGACTCCCAGCTCGTGGATGTGCTTGAGCGCCCGCCAGTCCAGGTTCTGGCTGCCCAGGAACACCCGCCGCTCGTCCACCACGAAGTACTTGGCATGCAGCACGCCGCCGCCGTACTTCGACATGTCCAGCTCGCGCACCTCGATGTTGAGCAGCTTCGCCAGCGAGTCCGCCGGCATGGGGTAGGTGCGGTGCATGCGCGCGTCGAGCAGGATGCGCACCCGCACCCCGCGCTGCCCCGCGCGCACGATCTCGCGGACCACGTCCTGCAGCGGCTCGCCCGGCCAGTCGGAGAAGTAGAACTCGGCCAGGTCCAGCCGCCACCGCGCGGTGCGGATCGCCTCCACCCACACCTCGTGGGCGGAGCGCAGCATGGGGAAGCCCAGCCCCGACTCCACCGGGACGGTCTCCACCAGCTCCGCCTGCTGCTCGATGACCGGGGTCACCTCGGTGAGCAGCTTCGGCGCGTGGGGATTGGGTGGCGGTGCGGGATCCGGGGTGGGGGTGGGCGTGGCGGTGGCCAGGACGGCGGTGGCCGTCCTGGCTGGCGGGGGTGCGGTGGCTGCTCCGGTCGTCCCGCGTGTGGTGGCTGTTCCGGCCGTCCCGGGTGCGGTGGCCGCCGACGCGGCGACGGCCAGCGCCAGCCAGGACGCGAGGGGACACACGGCGCGGAGCGCGAGGCGCAGGTTCATCTTCATCGGGGAGTCTCCTTCCATTCGCCCGTGATGAGCCGGGCGCCGCGCTGGAATGTCGCGTACGCCCAGGCCCATTCGATCATCACCAGGATCCGGTTGCGGAACCCGATCAGCATCACGATGTGCAGCAGCACCCAGGCCAGCCAGGCCGCCAGGCCGGCGAGCTTCACCCTCCCGATCACCGCCACCGCGGCGCGACGGCCGATGGTGGCCATGGTGCCGCGGTCCACGTAGCGGAAAGCCCGCGTGGGGCGCCCGCCCAGGCGCAGCCAGGCGTTCTCCGCGGCCACCCCGCCCTGCTGGAGCGCCACCGGGGCCAGCCCCGGAAGCGGACTCTCCCCGGGATGGGCGAAGCAGGCCAGGTCGCCGGCCACGAACACCTCCGGGTGTCCGGGAACGGAGAGGTCCTGCTCCACCATCACGCGCCCGGAACGGTCCAGCGGCGCGCCCAGCGAGCGCGCCAGCGGGGAGGCCGCCACGCCGGCGGCCCACAGCACCGTGCGCGCTCGCAGCACGCCCGGGACGAACCCGCCGGGCCCGGGGGTGTCCGCGCCATGCCCGAACGAGTGCGCGGCCTTCCCGGGCTCCGCCAGCTCCACCTCCCCCTCGTCGATCCGCGTCACCATCGTGCCCGTGAGCACCTCCACTCCCCGGTGCTCCAGGTCCGCGCGGGCCCGCTCGCCGAGGACCGTCGGGAACGCCGGGACCAGGTGCGGACCGCCCTCCACCAGCACCACGCGCGCCTGCGCGGGGTCAATGGCCCGGAAGTCGCGCGCCAGCGTCTGGCGCGAGATTTCAGCCAACGCCCCGGCCAGCTCCACCCCGGTGGCTCCGCCGCCGACCACCACGAACGTGAGCAGCGCGCGGCGCTCCGTCTCGTCCTCGCAGCGCTCCGCGCGCTCGAAGGCGGTGAGGATGCGCCGGCGGATCTCCAGGGCGTCCTCGAGGCCCTTGAGCCCCGGGGCGCGCCCCGCCCACTCGTCGTGGCCGAAGTAGGCGTGCGTCGCGCCGGCCGCCAGCACCAGCGTGTCGTAGCCCAGCGCGCCATCGGCCAGGCGGACCGTGCGCGCCGCGACGTCCACCTCGCGCGCCTCCGCCAGCAGCACGCTCACGTTGCGCTCGCGGCGCAGGATGGCGCGCAGCGGCGTGGCGATGTCGGCGGGAGAGAGCCCCGCGGTGGCCACCTGGTAGAGCAGCGGCTGGAACAGGTGATAGTTGTTGCGGTCCACCAGCGTGACGCGCGCCCCGCGGCGCGCCAGCACCCGCGCCGCGCGCAGGCCGGCGAACCCGCCGCCCACGATCACGGCGTGCGGCGGCCGGCCGGGGCCGCTCACGGCCCGGCCCGTTGCACCACCGGCGCCGCCGGGTTCGCCATGCGCACGCCCGCGGCGCGGAAACTCTCCAGGATGCCCCGGTTCAGCCGGTCGGCCGCCGTCAGCCGGTCCTCGAAGCTGGCCACGCGGCAGATCAGCAGCAGGCGCGGCAGCGAGTCCTCGAGCCCGCGCAGGAACACCGATGGCGCGGGATCCGTGAGGATGGCCGCGTCGCGCGCCGCCTCCAGCATCAGCCGGCGCGCCTGCTCCACGTCGGCGTCCGCGGCCAGCGCCACCTGCACCTGCAGCACCGACTGCGCGTTGGGCAGGCTCAGGTTGGTCACCGTGGTCTTGACCAGCGTGGAGTTGGGCACGATCAGCATGTGATGGTCCAGGGTCAGGATGCGCGTGCTGCGCAGCCCGATCTCCTGCACGTCGCCGGTCTCGCCGGTGGCCAGCACCACCCGGTCGCCCACGCGGAAGGGCCGGTCCACCAGGATGGCGAACCCGCCGAACATGTTGGCCAGCGTCTCCTGCAGCGCCAGGCCGATGGCCAGGCTGCCAACGCCAAGGGTCACCAGGATGGAGCGGATCTCGATGTGAAAGTGGTCCAGGGCCACCAGCAGCCCCAGGCCCAGCAGCGCCAGCCGTCCCAGGCGGTCGGCGAACGGGATCATCTCCGCGGCCAGCTTCTCGTCGCCGCACCCCTGCGCCCCGCGCTGCGCGTAGGAGCGCAGCGCGGCGCCGAGCACCTTGCCCGCAAGGTGCGTGACCAGCATGACGCTGATCACGTAGAGCACGCCGTCGAGGGCCTGCAGCAGGCCGAAGCGGTAGCGGTGAAGCGCCAGGTACACGCCCACCAGCGACACCAGCCACGCGGTGGGGTGCAGCGCGCCCACCAGCACGTCGTAGGCCAGCGGGCTGTCGGCGCGCCGCAGCAGCCGCCCGCCCACGCGGCGGCCCAGCCACACCAGCAGGCGCCCGGAGAGCCACGCGCCCGCGACGATCAGGGCGGTGAGCAGCACCTCGTGCCAGTTCCAGCCGCGCATGGATTCCAGGAACTTCGTCATTCCGACCCTCCGGGGGCCATCTTCCGGGGAAGGGGCGGAGTGCGTCAATGGGCTGGGGCCAGCGGAGGTGGAGCCGCCGCGAATCGAGTTCGGCGTGAGCGTCGTCTTGGGGGAAGTTCGACATTGACGCCGTAACTGCACAAATGTATAGTATGCTTGGGATCGGGGTTCTGGCATAAGGTGGCGCAGTTGTCGGGTCGGCTCATTGGCAGGCCCGGGCTGATTTTCGGCCCTGTGGTGCGGCACCGATCACGCACAGTGGACTGCGAACCTCGCTTTGGGAGTACTTGCAGAGGTGAGGTTCTCTCCGAAGCTTGGAGGGAGATTCTGGCAATGAGGAACGAAGGGCGAAGTCTCTACGGGGGCCTCAATCCAAGGGACGTTCCGGTCTACGGCATCGCTGAGGCCGCAGGATACCTGGGCATCCCGGTCTCCACTCTGAGATCGTGGACCGTGGGGCAGCACTACAGGCGTGATGGCGAGTGGAGGGACTTCAATCCGATCATCGGGATTCCGAGGACCGGAGAGAACTTGCTTTCCTTCACTAACATATGTGAGGCCCATGTCTGTGACGCGCTCAGGCGCGTCCACGATATTCCTTTCCAGCGCATTCGATCGGCCATTCACCACTTGAGGGAGTGGTTCCCGGAACGTACCCATCCGCTGATCGAGAATAGCTTCGCCACTTCTGGAGTTGAGCTGTTCGTGGAACGCGCGAGCAGCCTCATTAATCTGACCCAGCCCGGTCAGGTGGCAATTCGCGAGATCCTGAATCTGTACCTGAAGCGCGTCGAGTTTGACGAGCAAGGCCTGGCACACAGACTGTTCCCCTTCACTTGGAGAACCGAGAGACCCACGGATTCCCCTCGCGTGGTCGTGCTGGACCCGTGCATCCTGTTTGGGCGCCCCGCCCTGGTGGGAAGTAGAATCGCAACTTCAATCGTGTATGAGCGCTGGGCCGCCGGGGAGTCCGTACAGACTCTGGCTGCGGACTACTGCAGAGAAGTGCAAGAGATTGAAGAAGCGCTCCGCTGCGAGCAATACCAGCAAGCCGCTTGAAGGCTTCACCTTCCTCGTGGAGGAGTCGCTCGGGAGACGCGTGGCCGAGCAACTCCGTTCCGCCGGGTTCGACGTGGTGTGCCAAATCGAAAGCACGCGTACCGGGATTCCGGACGAGGAAGTATTCAAACTCGCTTCGGAGAATCGCTGGGTCGTGCTGAGCAAGGACTCAAGAACACGCTACCGGACGATCGAGAGGCAGGCGATCGCAGACTTCCGGCTGGCTGTCTTTCAACTGGCTCACGGGAACCTGACCGCGCAGGAGATGGCGGACGCCTTCATAGCTGCACGCTCCTTGATGGGACGCATTCTCCGCAGTTCGCCCCCTCCATTCGTCGTTGGGCTCAACAGGCACGGGAAGAAGACGCGGTTTCTCTCCGGCAGCAGGCTGATTGAGGGCAAGGGGGGAGCCGGGCGGCACCGGACTCCCTGAGGCGCTTGCGCAATCTTCCGCCGCGGACCGCATGCGCCACCGCGGTTCCCATTGACGCCGGGCGGGGCGGGGCGCAGAGTGTGCCTGTCCCGGACGGATCCGGGACGCGGATCCGCCCCGCGCGCCCTGCGCCGCCGGCCCGCGCACTGCTGTCCCACGGCATGGAGAACCACGGATGTTCGCGGATTTCTGGGAAATCACCTGGCCGCTGCTGCTCTCGATCTTCCTCGGTGGCCTGGTGGGCTGGGAGCGCGAGCGCGCCAACAAGCCGGCGGGCATCCGCACCCACGCGCTGGTCTCGCTGGGCTCGTGCATGTTCCTGCTCATCGCCACCGAGGGGCCCCGGCTGTGGGTGCGCCATCACAACCTCTCGATGCAGTTCTCTGTGGATCCCACGCGGCTCGCACAGGGCGTGGTGACCGGGGTGGGCTTCCTGGGAGCGGGCGCGATCATGCAGTCGGGCTTCTCGGTGCACGGGCTGACCACGGCGGCCACCATCTGGCTGGTGTGCGCGGCCGGGGCGTCGGTGGGATCGGGGCTGTGGGAGCTGGGGCTGTCCGGCACGGTGTGCGCGCTCATCGTGCTGCGGGGGATGCGCTTCCTGGAGCGACCGGGCTCGCGCAAGACCCACGCCAACGGCGGCACCGCCCCCCCGGGCCCGGACCACGAGGAACGGGTCTAGGAGTCCCCGGCCAGCGCGGCGTCCAGCCCCGGGAGCCGGAAGTCGTACCCCGCGGCCTCCAGCCGCGCCGGGCGCACCCGGGCGCTGGCCAGCAGCAGCCCGTCGGCCATCCCCCCCAGCGCCAGCCGCAGCGCGAACGCCGGAACCGCGAACCCCGCCGGGCGGCGCAGCGCCGCGGCCAGGGCCCGCGTGAACTCCGCGTTGGTGACGGCCTGCGGCGCGACGGCGTTCACCGGCCCGCGCAGCGAGTCGTCGGTCAAGGCGCGCCGGATCACTTCCAGCAGGTCCTCCATCGCGATCCACGGCATGTATTGGCCGCCGCCGCCCAGCCGGCCTCCCAGGCCCAGCCGGAACAGCGGGATCAGCCGCGGCAGCATGCCGCCTGCGGACGTGAGCACCACGCCGGTGCGCAGGGAGACCACGCGGATGCCGGCGCGCCCGGCGGGCCCGCAGGCGGCCTCCCAGTCGCGGCACAGTTCCGCCATGAACCCCTGGCCCGGCGGGCTGTCCTCGGTGAGCCACTCCGCGCCCCGGTCGCCGTAGTAGCCGACCGCGGAGGCGCACACCATGACGCGCGGCGGATGGGCCAGCCCGGCCAGGCGCCCCGCCAGCAGACGGGTCCCGTCCACGCGGCTGGAGCGGATCCGCCGGCGGCGCTCCGCGGTCCAGCGCCCCGCCGAGATGTTCTCGCCGGCCAGGTGCACCACGGCGTCGAGGCCTTCCAGCGCGGGTCCATCCAGTTCGCCGCGCTCCGGATCCCAGGGCAGGAAGCCCGCGGCCGGTGGGCCGCCGCGGTCACGGCCCAGGGCCGTCACGCTCGCTCCCGCGGCCGCGAGTCGCGCACACACCCGCGAGCCCACCAGGCCGGACGCGCCGCTCACCAGCACGCGCGGATTCCCGGCGTGTTCCTCCCGGGCCGTGGGTGCTTCCCCCGGGTGGCCGTCGGGGGTGGGGTCTGCGTGGGACGGATCCATGCCCGGGATCATAGTCGCCCCGGGGAGACGGTGTCGAAGCACCGTGCGCATGGTATGCTCATGCGATTCCACCCGGCCGGGAACGACGCTCCCGGGCCTCCCGGCCCGCCGCATCCGCGGCGCGGCCGGCATCCCTCCGGGCCCTGCGGTCCGGATCCCCCCGCGGTCAGCACGCGGCATCCTGTCCTCCCGGAGACCTGTAATGGTGCCATCCGGAAGCCCGGAACTCCCGGAATCCCGCCGGCCCCAATCCGCGTCGCAGGCGGAGATCCTGCTGGGCCACGCCCCCTTCGGTGCGGCGCTGCTCGACCTCGAGCTCCGCTACACCTACATCAACCCCCTCCTGGCGGCCATCAACGGCGTCCCGGCGGCCGACCACCTGGGGCGCACCCCCGGGGAAGTCATCCCCGAGCTGGCCCCGATCGTGGAACCGAACCTCCGCCGCACCCTGGAGACCCGCACCCCGGTGCTGGGCCAGGTCATCCGGTGCGAGGCCCCCGGCCGGCCCGGCGAGCCGCGGGCGTGGTCCATGAACTGCTACCCGCTCTTCAACGAGGCCCGCGAGGTGACCGGCGTGGGCTGCGCCGTGGGCGATGTGACCGAGCGGCTCGCGGCCCAGGACATCCTGCAGCAGAGCGAGGAACGGCTGCGGCTGGTGGTGCGCGCCACCAACGACGCGGTGTGGGACCAGGACCTGTCCACGCGGGTGGTGTGGTGGGGCGAGGGCCTGGCCACGCTGTTCGGCTACGCCCCGGAGGAGAACGCGCTGCCCACGTCGTGGTTCTACGAGCGGGTCCACCCGGACGACCGGATGCGCGTGCGCATGGGAATCCGCGCCGCGGTGATGGATGGCGGAACGCGCTGGGACGACGAGTTCGGATTCCTCAAGCGCGACGGCTCCTATGCGCGCGTGGCCGGCCGCGGGACGGTGCTCCGCGACTCCAGCGGCACGCCCCGGCGCATGATCGGCGCCCTGCAGGACATCACCGCCCGGTTGCTGGCGGAGGAACGCCTGGCCGCGGTGGAGTCGCGCTACCGGGTGCTGGTGGAACAGTCCATGGCCGGGATCTACATCATCCAGGACGGGCGGTTCGCGTATGTGAACCCCAAGCTGGCCGAGATCTTCGGCACCACTCCGGGGGAGATGGTGGACACCCTCACCGTGGGCGAAGTGGTGCACGAGGAGGACCGCGCGAAGGTGCTGGAGAACATCCGCCGGCGCGTGGAGGGCGAAACGCGGAGCGCGCACTACAGCTTCCGCATCGTCCGCCGCGACGGCCAGGTGCGCGTCGCGGAGGTCCACGGCTCCAGGACCATCTACAACGGCCGCGCCGCGGTGATCGGCCTGCTCATGGATGTCACCGAGCAGCGCCGGATGGAGGAACAGCTCCGCCAGACGCAGAAGATGGAGGCCGTCGGCCGCCTGGCCGGCGGGGTGGCGCACGACTTCAACAACCTGCTCACGGTCATCAGCGGCTACTCCGAGCTGCTGCTGGAGCGCATGGGCGCCGCCGACCCGCTGCTGCACGACGTGGAGGAGATCCGCCGCGCCGCCCAGCGGGCCGCGGCCATGACCCGCCAGCTGCTCGCGTTCAGCCGGCAACAGGTGCTCACGCCGCGGGTGCTGGACGTCGGCGAGGTGGTGGCGGGCATGGAACGCATGCTGCGCCGGCTGATCGTGGAGCACGTGGTGCTCACCTGCACCACCGGCCCGGGCCTGTGGCCGGTCCGGGTGGACCCGGGCCAGATGGAGCAGGTGGTGCTCAACCTGGCGCTCAACGCCCGCGACGCCATGTCCGGCGGCGGCCGGCTCACCCTGGAGGCCGCCAACGTGGACCTGTCCGAGGGGCACCCCGGGCTGCGCATCGCCGCCCCGGCGGGCCCCTACGTGGCGCTGCGCGTGCGCGACACCGGGGCGGGCATGGACCCCGCCACCCTGGAACACATGTTCGAACCGTTCTTCACCACGCGGGGCCCCGGCCAGGGCACGGGCCTGGGGGCGTCCACGGTGTTCGGGATCGTGGAGCAGAGCGGCGGCACGCTGGAGGTGGAGAGCGCGCCGGGCAGGGGGACCACCGTCACGGTGTACCTTCCGCGCTGCCCGGACCCGGTGGAGCCGGGCCGCGGCGGGGGAGACGCGGCCGTCGCGGGCGGGTCCGAGACGATCCTGCTGGCGGAGGACGAGGAGCAGGTGCGGCACCTGGCGGCCGCGGTGCTCCGCGAGGCGGGCTACGCGGTGATCGAGTCCGCGGACGGCGACGAGGCGTTCGCCCGCGCGGCGGAGGGGCTGCGGATTGACGCGGTGGTCTCGGACGTGGTGATGCCCGGCACGGGCGGGCCGGAGCTGGTGCGGCGGCTGCGCGCGTCGCGGCCGGGGCTGCGGGCCCTGTACGTGTCCGGCTATTCCGCGGACGCGGTGGTGCAGGGCTGGGAACCGGGGCCGGGCACGCGGGCGCTGCAGAAGCCCTTCCACACCGAGGCCCTGGTGCGCGCGGTGCGCGAGTTGCTCGACGGCCCGGAAGCGACGGCCTAGGCGGGGCCCATGATCTTGCGAGTCCTGCCCGGCCCGGGCGCAGGCAGGCCCGCGCCCGGCACGGGTTCCGCTCCGGGAGCGGCGCCCGCCACTCCTGCCGCACCGGGCACGCCCGCCGCACCGGCCAAAGCCGCCGAACCCGCCACACCTGGGACACCCGCCGGGATCCCCGCCGCCTCGCGCGCCCGCGCGTCGTGCCTGGCGATGGCCCACACCGCCGACGTGAGCCCCATGAGCAGCCAGGTGAACTGGAAGTAGATCGGGTTGCGGCCGAAGTCGATCTTGGCCTGGTCCACCATGAATACCAGCCACGACACGTGCAGCGCGGTGAGCAGGCCGGGCACGAAGTCGCCGCTCATGTAGGGCCCTCGGTATCGGCCGGTGGCGAAGAAGCAGGTGAGGAACGCCGCCACGTAGCCCACCAGGCCGGTCAGCCCGATGGTCACCCACAGGAACAGGTAGCCGTTGTGCGGCCAGTAGTACCTCGTCAGCCCGCTGCCGGAGGTGAACTGCGGCCCATGGCCCAGGAAGATGTGCTCCTGGGCCCGCTTCCACGATTGGGTCCAGGTGAAGGCGCGCGAGTCGGGCAGGCCCTTCTCGAGCTTGGTGCGCTCCAGTCGCTCGAACAGCGACTCCATGCGGAACATACTGGGCAGCACCACCCCGATTCCCGCGAGCAGGACCAGCACGGTGGCGAAGCCGGTGACGGTCTTCACCACGCCCAGCTCCTTGCGCAACATCCAGGCCAGGTAGGCGAGGCCCAGGATCAGGCTCACGAAGCCGCCGCGGGTCACGGTGGCGAACTGCGAGAACACGGTCAGGCCCAGCACCACGCCCCAGAACATCCGGCCCCCGCGGGGCGAGCGCAGCCACAGGAACAGCACCAGCGGGATGGTCACGGCGCAGTACTCCGAGAGCAGCTCGAAGTCGCGGAAGGGCCCGCCGGTGCGCACCCCGAAGCGGGCGTTGAGGAACGTGGTGCGCTCCGAGATCAGCCATCCGGGGAGGAACGCCCGGCCCGGGAAGAGCACCTCGTAGACGGCCACAAAGTGGATCAGGATCGAGGAGATCCCGAAGAAGTACAGCGTCCGTCGCAGCGATCTCTCGTCGGTGACGAAGTTGACCACCATGAAGTACAGCATCAGGCACGAGAGCACGTCGAACAGGATGCCGATGCTGCCCTGCAGGTGCTCCTCGGTCTGGATGGAATAGGTGGACAGCAGGTAGCCCAGGATGATCAGCGGGAACACCGGTGTCAGCAGCCCGCGGAAGGTCATCTTCAGTTCGCCGGTGGTGACGCGCACCGCCCACACCACCGCGATCACGAAGAGAATCAGGGTGTTGGTGCTGCCCACGCTGGTGAATGTCGGGTAGGGGTACACCACCAGGAAGAACGCGAGACTCTGGTAGATGCTCAGGCGGAAGGCGAGGTAGAGCAGCAGCGCGCCCGCAGCGGACTGGATGACGCGCCGCTCGGGCCTCTGGATGAGCAGGCCGATGTAGTACGCCGCGCCCAGCAGGGCGGCGACGGGAATGATCTTCGTCCACCAGCGGCCACTGCCGGGGTGATGCCGGACCGGCAGCCGGGGCTGGGGGGGGGTCGGCGCGGTGCTGGGCTTCATCGGCTCCTTATCGGCGGACGGGCGCCGGTTCTTCAATCCCGGACGTCCCCCAAACCTCTCTCACGATACGCCGCATCACCGGCTCGCGGAAGTGGTAAGGGTCCTCGAAGTTCGCGCGTTCGCGGGTGAGGGCGCCCGGGACGTCGAAGTCATGCGTGGTGGCGATGGAGCGCAGGTCGGCCCGGAAGCGCTCCTGTTCCCGCAGCAGCCCGAAGTCCGCCACCCGCGACTGCAGGTCGGCATGCGTGGGGAACACGATGAACGTGAGCCGGATGCCCCGCTCGCGGCAGCGGTCCGCCATCCCCCGGAGGCCCTCGCGGAACTCCACGGGATAGGCGTAGTGGCGGTAACTGTCCGCGGCCGTCACCTTGAGCTGGTAGGCCCAGAACTGCTCGTGGTTCATGGGGGGGCGCTCGATCTGCGGCACGCGCCCGGTGACCATCGCCCGCACGCATGTGAACGCCGCCCGCACCACCGTTCGGTTCACGAAATAGAGGCACGGGTTCTCGGTGAGCTCGCGGTAGTCGGCGGTCCGGTCGTGGCGCGCGCGCGCGTTGTACATGTTGAAGTTTACGCCCACCACCACCGAGCGCAGCCGGGTTACGGAGTCGGCGAACCAGAACGTGCTCATGATCTCGGGCACCGACCCGCCGCCATAGGCGAAGTTGTAACAGTCCGCGCCCCCGGCGGCGCGGATCGCCTCGGGCTTGAGGGTCATCATGCGCGAGTCTCCGAGCAGGATGTCCGCCTTCGGCCGGCGCCGGAAGCGCAGCATCTCCCACAGCGGGTAGTTGAGCTTGGCGGAGGTGCGGGCCTTCACCTCGTCGGGGACCAGGTGCGAAACGCCCAGGAAGTTGTACGGGTCCACCAGCACCATGGCCACGCCAGAGGCCATCAGCGGCACCGAGAACAGCAGCAACCGGGCCAGGAAGCGTCTCACGCCGCAGGATCCCCCCGCGCCGCCCCGCGGGGCGGCGCTAGAACTGGAAGTAGATGAACTGCCGGGAGCGGTTGAACGCCCCGAGGAACAGGATGGCTGCGATCAGCACGTAGTACACCGCCCAGCGGAGCGCCACCGGGCGGGCGGCCAGCCGATCACGGACACGGCCGCCCTGCTGGTGCACCCGCTCCTGGTACACCTGCACCGCGAGGAGGCCCGCGATCACCGCGAGCGCGCACAGGAACTCCGACGGGCCCTGGTCCAGCAGCACGTTGGCCTTCAGGAACTCCCGGTCGTGCAGCCGGGACAGCGAGCCGCCCAGCCCGGAGAACAGGTGCCCCACGATGTGCAGCGCGTCGGAGGTGCTGTTGGCCCGGAAGAAGACCCAGGCCAGGCACGCCAGCGCAAACGTCAGCGGCATGCGCAGCGCGGCGGAGGAGTGGCGCAGCCACGCGGGCCATGACCCCATCCGGAAGCGGCTCCACAGGTCGTGGGCCCAGATTTCCGAGACCAGGTACAGTCCGTTGAGCCCGCCCCACACCACGAAGGTCCACTTTGCCCCGTGCCACAGCCCGCTCACCACGAAGGTGATCATGAGATTCAGCAGCCAGCGCCCCTTCGCGACACGGTTGCCGCCCAGCGAGATGTACAGGTAGTCGCGGAACCAGGTGCTGAGTGAAATGTGCCAGCGCTTCCAGAACTCGGCGATGCTGCGCGCGAAGTAGGGGCGCCGGAAGTTCGTCATGAGCTGGAAGCCCATTACCTGCGCGGCGCCGATGGCGATGTCGGAGTAGCCGGCGAAGTCGGCGTAGATCTGGAACGCGAAGAAGAACGTGGCCAGGGCCAGGGGCAGGCCCTCGTACTGCGTGGGCCGGTCGTAGACCTGGTTGACGAACGGCGCCAGCCGGTCCGCCACCACCACCTTCTGGAACAGGCCCCACAGGATGAGCTTCAGCCCGTCGGAGACCCTCGCGGGGTCGAAGTCGTGCCTGGCGTGGAACTGGTGCAGCAGGTTGCCGGGCCGCTCGATGGGCCCGGCCACCAGTTGCGGGTAGAACATCACGTACAGGGCGTAGATCCCGAAGTGTCGCTCCGCCGGGTGGTGCCCGCGGTACACCTCGATGGTGTAGCTCATGGCCTGGAAGGTGTGGAAGGAGAGCCCGATGGGCAGGATGATCCTCAGGAAGGGCACCGGGTTGGACACCCCCGCCAGGCCCAGCGCGTGAGCCAGATTGTCGTTGAGGAAGTTGTAGTACTTGAAGAACGCCAGCACCCCCACGTTGGCCACGATGCTGGCCACCAGGAACCACCTCCGCCGCGTCCCGGAGGCGCCCGCGATGGCGATGCCTGCGAAGTAGTCGATGACGATGGTGAAGACCAGGATCAGCAGGTAGACGGGGATGAACGCCATGTAGAACCAGCAGCTGGCGGCCAGCAACATGGCCCAGCGGAACCGGTGCGGCAGTCCGAAGAACAGCGCGGTGACAACGGCGAAGAAGATGAGGAACTGGATCGAGTTGAAGAGCATCGGATCCGTTCAGGCTCTAGAGGACACGCGCCGGGCCGCAGGAAGGGGGCTCCGCGTGCGCCCGAAAGTTGCCAGATTGTATCGCGTTTTCTGGATTTACGCCAGTGCCGCCTTGGAAAGTGGGGGCGCGGCTCCCGTGTCAGCCCCCGTCCGGAACGGGCAGGAAGGCCCGCCCTACAGGCAATCCCGGTAGCCCACCACCTCCACCCCCGCGCGGCGCAGGTCCTCCGCCAGGGCGGGATCGCGCGCCATCTCCAGCTCCGCGGGGCGGTCGCCCCACTCGCCGGCGGGGCTGCCCGCGGGCTCGCCCATGCCGGGGTGGCTGACCAGTTCCCACACCCCGGGCCCCATCCACGGAAGGGCCGCGCGCAGGTGGCTGGCCCGCAGGCGCCCGGCCTCGGCCACGCCCACCGTGCCGTCGGGGGTGAACAGCCCCGCGCGGCGGGCGGCGGTGCGGGCCCGGCGGCCGAGGCCGAAGAGCGCGCGCAGCATCGCGGCGCGCATGGGGCCCGCCCGGCCGGGGGCCGCGTCGGCCGGCGCGCGCACCGCCCGGATGCCGAAGCGCTTCGCCAGGCGCACGGTGACTTCGAAGAGCCCGGGGGCCAGGTGGAGGTGCTGATGGCTGTCGAGGTAGAGCGGTTCGAGGCCCGCGTCGCGGACGCGGGCGATCTGCGCCTCCCACTCGATCGCCACGATCGAGGGGCGGATGCTGCCGGTGGCATAGCGGGCGAAGAAGCGGAGGAAGTCGCGGGGCAGGGAGCCGTCCGGCCCGGCCAGGCCGGGCAGCCGCGCGGCGGGTGCCACCGCGCGCATCTCCACCGCCGCCAGGTGCACCCCCAGGCTCAGCCCGGGCATCTGGCGGGCCAGCCGCACCGCCCCCGCGAAGGCGGGGCCGCCGGCCAGCAGCGAGGCGTTGCGCACCAGGCCCTGGCGGTGCGCCAGGGCGATGCCCTCGTTGACCGGCCCGGAGTAGCCGAGGTCGTCGGCGGTCCACAGCAGGCGCCGCCGCCCGGGCGGGGACTTCATGCGGCGGAGACGACGGAGCCCGCGTCGCGGCGCGAGCCGCGGGTGCGGCCGCGGTACTCCCACATCTCGGCCAGGATCTTCAGGATCACGCCGGTGCCCGCCAGGCTGGATTTCCCCGCGGTGCGCTGGTAGAACATCATGCCCACCTCCCGCACCCGGAAGCCGTGGCGCAGGGCCTCCAGGATGATCTCGGCGTCAATGAAGCTGCCCTCGGAGCGCAGCTCGATCACCTCGAGCAGCCGCCGCCGCAGCACCTTGAACGCAAAATTCACGTCGCGCACGCGCAGCCCGAACAGGCGCCGGATGATCCAGTTGTAGGCCTTCGAGATCACCCGCCGCCGCAGCCCCTCGGTGCGCACCAGCCGGTAGCCGATGAGCAGGTCCGCCTCGCCCAGGTAGGGCAGCGCCAGCTTGATGTCGTTCATGTCGATGGGCAGGTCGGAGTCGGTGTAGATGGCGATGTCCTTGGTCGCCGCCGCGAAGCCGGTCTTCAGCGCCCCGCCCAGCTTGCGGTTGACCGGGTGGCGGATGCAGCGCACCTGCGGGTGGGTGCGGGCGATGCGTTCAACGATCTCGCCGCAGCCGTCGGTGGAGGCGTCGTCCACCACCACGATCTCGAAGTCGTCCGCCAGCTCGGGGGCCACCGCCAGCGTGCGGAAGATCATCTCCTCGATGTTGTCCTTCTCGTTGTACATCGGGAAGACGAAGGAGACGCTCTCGCTCACGGGGCCGCCTTTGCGGGTTTGTGGTACAGGAGGAGCCCATTGCCCCAGGGTCCGGATGGAGCCGCCACCCTCTGCAGAGCGGCCAGTTCGGCGGTGAGCTTGGAGGCGTGGCGCTGGCGCACCACCAGCCAGCACGGGCCCTCCCCGCGCAGCGCGAGCCGGACCTCGTCCGGGTCGTCCAGCGGCTCGTTGCGCCGCCCGGCGTAGTAGAGCGTGCCCGGCAGCCCGCCGCGGAACACGAACAGCGGCTCGGCCGCGGGAATCCGCCGCAATTCCGGGGCGATGCTGGCCGCGGAATAGTAACACACCAGCCGCGGGGCCAGCAGCGTGGCCCCGGCGGCCAGCGCCACCGCGGTCACGCCCCCGGCCACCCACGCGGCGCGGCGCGCGAAGCCCCCGGCGCGGCCGAGGCGCTGCGCGAGCAGCAACGCCAGCGCCGGGATCGCCGGGAGCACGTACGTGGGCAGCTTGGTGGCGGAGAGTGAGAAGAACACCGTCACCACCGCCACCCACGTCCACAGGTAGGCGCCCGGGCGAAAGGAGCCGCCCGCCGGAGTTGACCCCGTCCGCCGCAGCCACAGGGGCACGAAGAGGGTCCAGGGCAGGAACATGAGCGGCAGCCGCGGCAGGTAGTAGGCCAGCGGCCGCCCCGCGTGCTCCGGCTGGAGGAAGCGCACCAGGTTCTGCTGGCCCAGGAAGGCGTCCAGGAAGTGCCCCGGAAACCGCCACTCCATGTAGGCGTACCAGGGCGCGGCCAGTCCCACGCCCGCCAGCCCCGCGAGCCACGCGGCCCGGTTGCGCAGCGGCGCCCAGGTGCGCGCCGCCCCCGCGTAGGCGGCGACCTGCAGCGCGAGCAGCGCCGGCGCCACCGGGCCCTTGGTGAGCGTGGCCAGCGCCAGGCCCAGGCACGCGAGCGGGAAGCCGATCCGGATGCGGCCGGCCAGCAGCTCCCCGAAACCCAGCAGCGCCGCGGCCAGGAACAGCGTCAGCACCGAGTCGGTCACCGCCGCCCGAGCCACCACGGCGGAGTAGACGGCGGTGAGCGAGATCCACGCCGCCCAGCCGCCGGTGCCGGGCCCGTACCAGCGGCGGCCCCCCCACGCCAGCAGCCCGGCCAGCGCCGCGGCGGCCAGGGCCGAGGGCAGCCGGGCGGCCGTCTCGGTGGGCCCGAGGACGGCCTGCGAGGCGGCCTCCAGGGCGTAGAACAGCACCGGCTTGTCGAACCACGGCTGCCCGCCGTAGAAGGGCGCCAGCCATTCCCCCCGGCGCAGCATCTCGAGGCCGGCCTGCGCGTAGACGGGCTCGTCCGGGTCGAACAGGGCCGCCGAGCCCAGGCCCGCCCCCAGCGCCAGCAGGGCCGCGGCCCCGAGGTGCGCGGCCCGCGGCCCCGGGTGCACGACCGGCCGGCTAGTTGATTGATTCACAATGGCTTCCGACCTGGCGCAAAAGCCCTGATCCGGGGGCACCGCGCCGCCGATAACCGCATCAAATCCACCTTGACCCCCTCTGTCGGCCCTGATAGCGTCCACTATAGCAGGGCGTGCCCGTCGCCCGTAGGAAAGGGAGTGAATCGAAACGGACATCGTATTCGCAACCCTCTGGGCCTGCAGATTTTAGCTCTTGGTTGCCCGGGTTTCACCGGGAGGGGCCAAGAGTTTTGCGCTTTTTCGGCCTGACGGCCGGTTCGGGGAACTGCCGTGGAACGTTACACACAGCGACTCGCCCTCGGCACCATTGATCCGCTGAGTCTCCTGGGAAACGCGGACGCCAACCTGCGCGTGATCGAGCGGCGGCGGCCGGTCAGCATCGTCCTGCGCGACAGCCACATCAAGGTCGAAGGCGACCGGGAGCCCGTGGACGAGGTCGTCCGGCTCCTGGAGCAGCTCATCGAGCTGGTGCGGCGCGGCAAGCTCATCGAGCCCATGGACGTGGAGCAGCTCCTGGATCCCGCCTCCGCCGAGTCCGCCATGAGCGAGCTGGCCGAGCGGCCCATCACCTACGCCTTCGACAAGCGCACCATCAAGCCGCGCACCCCCAACCAGGTGGCGTACCTGCGCGCGATGGAAGATCACGACATCTGCTTCGCCATCGGCCCCGCGGGCACCGGCAAGACCTACCTGGCGGTGGCCGCGGCGGTGCAGGCGCTCAAGCGGCGGCTGATCGAGCGCATCGTGCTGGTGCGCCCGGCGGTGGAGGCCGGCGAGAGCCTGGGTTTCCTGCCCGGCGACATGCAGGAGAAGGTGGATCCCTACCTGCGGCCCCTCTACGACGCGCTGCAGGACATGATGAGCATGGAGAAGCTGCGCCGCTACATCGACCTCGGCGTGGTGGAGATCGCGCCGCTGGCCTACATGCGGGGCCGCACCCTCTCCGACGCCTTCGTGATCCTGGACGAGGCGCAGAACACCACCATCAACCAGATGAAGATGTTCCTCACGCGCCTGGGCCAGCACTCGCGGGCGGTGATCACCGGCGACATCACCCAGATTGACCTGCCCAACAAGGCGTCCTCGGGACTGCTCCAGATCGAGGGCGTGCTGGGCGACGTGGAGGGCATCCGGTTCCTGCACTTCCACGAGCGGGACGTGGTGCGCCACCGCCTGGTGCGCGACATCGTGCTGGCGTTCGAGCGCGTGGAGAAGGCCGCCGCGGACGCGGCCGCCTCCAACGGCGACGCGAAGCGGGGGGAGTGAGCACGGCGTGAGCGGGGGCTTGAAGGCTGCCACGGGGCGCTGGTCGCCCCGTTCGGACATCGGCCGCTACCACCTGGTGCGGGCGCTGCTTTCGCTCGCCACGTTCGCCGGGGTGATGCTGCTGTTCCCCGGCAACGGGCCCAACTCGCTGCTGCGGATGCGCGTGGGACAGGTGTCCCCGCGCAAGATCGTGGCCCCGGTGTCCTTCCGGGTGTTCAAGTCCTCCGAGCAGCTCGAGGCCGAGCGCCGCGCCGCGGAGAACGCGGTGCCCGCGGTGGTGTCGCTGGATTCCGCCGCGGCAGACGGCGCGCTGGGCCGCCTGGCCGCCTACGCCTCGCAGGTGAGGGCGCTGGGCCGCACCCCGGGCCTGACCACCGAGGCGCGCGCCGCCGCGCTGCAGAACCTCGGCCCGCGCCTCTCGCCGGCCTCGCGCCAGGTGCTGGCCTCGCCGCGGCTGGCCGCGGCGGTCACCGAGACCGCGCGCCGCTCCCTGGCGGAGAGTTACGCCCACGGCATCCTCAACGGGCAGGACCTGAGGCAGGTCCGCCGCGCGCCCGAGGCCGCGGTGCTGGTTCCCGGCCAGGCCGAGCGGCACCAGCCCAGCAACCGGTTCATGGACGAGGACGACGCGGTGTCCGAGGCCCGGGTGGCCGGCGGGCAGGTCTGGGGGGAAGGCTCCGCGGCGGCCGAGGCGGTGGCCGACGTGGTCCGCGCCTTCGTGAGCCCCAACGCCGCGGTGGACCTGCGCGAGCTGGAGTCCCGCCGGGCCGAGGCGGCCGCGCGCGTGGGCCAGTTCACCAGCAGCGTGCTGCAGGACGAGAAGGTCATTGACGCCCACGAGCGCGTCACCGAGGAGACCTATCTCAAGCTGCGCTCGCTGGACTACGCCCTGAGCCAGGAACGGCCCATGTCCGCGCCGGCGCTGGCCGGCTGGTGGCCGCGCCTGGGGCGCGCCCTCACCACGCTGCTGCTGCTGGTGGTGTTCGTGCTGTACCTCAAGCTGTACCGGCCCACCATCTACCGCGACACCTCGCTGCTGGCGCTGCTGGCGGTGATCACGCTGTTCGTGCTGGCGGTGGCCTCGCTGGCGGTGCGGGTCTTCTACATCTCCGAGTACCTGATCCCCACCGCGGTGCTGCCGATCCTGGTCACGCTGCTCTTCGAGCACCAGCTGGCGCTGTTCACCGGGCTGCTGCTGTGCGTGCTGGTGGCCTCGGTGGCGGACCTGGGGCTGCCGTTCGTGGCGGTCTCGGCGGTGAGCGTGCTGGCCTCGGTGGCCTCGGTGGCCCGCCTGCAGCGGCGTTCCGACTTCTACCGGGTGATGGCCGGCGTCTCGGTGGCCTACGTCCTCTCGGTCACCGCCCTGGGCCTGGGCACGCAGGGCCCCGGCCAGGGACTGCTCACCGACATCGGCTGGGGCGTGATGAACGGCGTGCTGTCCACCGCCATCGCCATCCTGGTGCTGCCGCTGCTGGAGAACCTCTTCGGCGTGACCACCGACGTGACCCTGCTGGAACTGACCGACCTCAACCGGCCCATGCTCCGCCGCCTGCTGCTGGAGGCGCCCGGCACGCACCACCACAGCGTGGTGGTGAGCCAGCTGGCGGACGCCGCCGCCAAGGCCATCGGCGCCAAGGACCTGCTCTCGCGCGTGGGCTCGCTGTACCACGACATCGGCAAGATCTCGCGGGCCGAGTACTTCCGCGAGAACCAGGGCAGCTCGCGCAGCCCGCACGACAAGCTGGCGCCCACCATGAGCGCGCTCATCCTGGCCTCGCACGTGAAGGAGGGCCTGGAGATGGCCCGCAAGCACGGCCTGCCGCGGGCGCTGCGCCCGTTCATCGCCGAGCACCACGGGACCGGGCTGATGGCGTTCTTCTACCACAAGGCGCTGGAGCAGGAGGGCTCGGCCGACGAGCACCTGTTCCGCTACCCGGGCCCCAGGCCGCGCAGCCGCGAGACCGCCATCGTCATGCTGGCCGACGGCGTGGAGGCGGCGTCGCGCTCGCTGGTGGAGCCCACGCCCAGCCGCATCCGCGGCGTGGTGACGCGCATCCTCGACGAGCGCGCCCGCGACGGGCAGCTGGACGACTGCGGCCTGACGTTCCGCGACCTGGCCCAGGTGCGCGAGGCCTTCATCCCGATCCTGACCGCGGTGCACCACCCGCGCATCAGCTACCCCGTGATCGAACCGCGCCGTCGCGAAGGCGATGCCCACCGAGATCGCGAATCGCTGCCCCGCAGCGAAGCCTGACGCCGCCGCGCTGCGCCGCCTCGTGGGCGGCGTGCTTCGCGCGGAAGGCGCGCCCGCCCGGCCGGTGACGCTGGTGCTGGCCGACGACGCATTGCTGCGCGGCCTGAACTCCCGCTTCCGCGGCATCCATCGCGCCACCGACGTCCTGAGCTTCGACCCGCCCCCCGGCCCCGGCGACGAGGCGCCCGCGGAACTGTACGTGTCCATGGACCGCGTGGAGGTGCAGGCCCGCCGGTACCGGGTGAGCCCGCAGCAGGAGCTGGCCCGCCTCCTGATCCACGGCACGCTGCACCTGCTGGGCCACGACCACCACCGCGCCGGGGAGCGCGCCCGCATGCGCTCCCGGGAGCGTGCGCTGCTGCGCGAGCTGTACGACCCCGCCCGCCCGCTGTTCACCCGCCGGAAGAACTGACGTGATCCTGAACCTATGCGTGGCGCTCGCGGCCCTGCTCGCGCTGGCCGCATTCTTCTCGGTGTTCGAGACCGCGTTCTTCTCGATGAGCCGCGTGCGGCTGCGCCAGGTCACCGAGCGCCGCCCCGGCGCCGAGGTGGACGCCCTGGCCGGGCTGTTGGCGCGCCCGCAGGAGCTGGTGGTCACCGTGGTGCTGGGCGTCACCCTGGTGAATATCAACGTGGCCGTGGTGGGCGCCATCCTGCTGCACGCGGTGTTCGGGGAGCGCCTGGGGCCGCGCACCTTCCTGGTGGTCGAGTCGTTGATCGTGACCTTCGTGCTGCTGGTGCTGGGCGAGATGGCGCCCAAGATGTTCGCGCTGGCGCACGCCGAGAGGCTGGCGCTGCAGCTGGCGCGGCCCATGCGGCTGATCTCGCGGCTGCTGGGGCCGGTGGCGCGCCCGGTGTCCCGCTGGCTCGCGGTGGACGCGCTGTTCGGCCGCGTGGGTCACGGGGGCGAGCTGGTCACGGTGGAGGAGCTCAAGACCATCGTGGAGGCCGGCGGGCGCGAGGGGGCGCTGGACGCCGGCGAGCGGGACCTGCTGCAGGGCGCCATCCGCATCGGGGAGGTGCGCGCGGGCGAGGTGATGGTGCGCCGCGAGGACATGGTGGCGGTGGAGGCCGACGCCGACGGCGACGAGGTGGTGGCCACGGTGCGCGAGACGTGGCACTCGCGACTGCCGGTGTACCAGGGCACGCTGGACCGCGTGATCGGGATCGTGCGCGCCAAGGACCTGCTGCCCTACCTGGAGCGGGACGCGCACACCGTCCCGGTGCGCGACCTGATGATCGAGCCCACCTACGTGCCCGCCGGGATGCCCGTGGACGACGTGCTGCGCCAGCTGCAGGCGCAGCACAGCCAGGTGGCCATCGTGACCGACCCGGAGGGCCGCGCCCTGGGCCTGGTGACGCTCGAGGACGTGCTGGAGCAGCTGGTGGGCGACCTGCAGGCTGAGTACTCGGGGGAGACCCCCGCGGTGGAGATGCTCGAGGGCGGCGACGCGCTGGTGCAGGCGCGCGTGGACCTGCGCGACGTCAACCGGCTGCTGGGCCTGGCCCTCCCGCTGGACCGCGGCCGCACGCTGGGCGACCTGGTGCGCAACCTCCTGCCGGGCCCGCCGGTGGAGGGCGAGTCGGCGCGGGCGGGCGGCGTGGAGCTCGCGCTCGAGTCGGTGGTCGGCGGGCAGGTGCGCGCGGTGCGCGTGACGAGGCAGCCGTGATCCTGGTGCTCGTGGTCGTGGCGCTGGCGGTCACCGCGCTCTTCGACGCGCTCGACACCGCGCTGCTCTCGGTGAACCGCTACCGCATGAAGCACCTCGCCGAGAAGGGCCGCCGGCGCGGGCAGGCGGTGGTGCACGCGCTGGGCAATCCCATGCTCATGCCCGGCACCACGCTGGTGGCCGTGAACCTGGGCATCGTGGTGGCGTCCTCGGCCGCCACGCTGTGGTCCCTGGAGCGGTTCGGGCGCTGGGGCCCGGTGGGCGCGGAAGTGGTGCTCACCCCGGTGGTGCTGGTGCTGGCCGAGATCCTGCCCAAGCTCTACGGCCGCAAGCACGCCGACCGGCTGGCCCTGGGCCTCATCCCGGTCCTGTACGCCTTCTACTACGCGCTGTACGCATTCACCTGGGCCGTGACGGTGAGCGCCCGGGCGGTGCTGCGCGCCCTGGGCGCCGGCCGCGGCAGCGCGCGCTTCCTGTTCACGCGCGACGAGCTGGAGGCCCTGGTCAGCGAGAGTGAGAGGGCCGGCGCGGTGGAGCCCGAGCAGGGGCGGATCCTCTCCAGCGTGTTCGTCTTCGGCGAGACGCGCCTCGAGGAAGTGATGGTGCCGCGCACCGAGATCGCCGCCGTGGAGAAGACCGAGACGCTGCGCGAGACGCTGCACGCCTTCCGGCGCCACGGCTTCTCCCGCATGCCGGTCTACGACGAGCACCCCGACCGCATCGTCGGCATGGTGCACGTATTCGACCTGTTCCGCGTGGAGGACTGGGACCAGACCGTGGAGACGGTCATCCACCCGGTGCTGTTCGTGCCCGAGGCCCGCAAGTGCGACGACCTGCTCAAGGACATGCAGCTCAGGCACGTGCACATGGCGGTGGTGCTGGACGAGTACGGCGGCACCGCCGGCATCGTGGGCTTCGAGGACCTGGTGGAGGAGCTGGTGGGCGAGATCGCCGACGAGCACGAGGAGACCGGCCAGGAGCTGCGCTCCGAGGGGCCGGGGGTGTTCCTGGCCGACGCGCAGTCCAAGGTGGACGAGGTGAACGAGCAGCTGGGCCTGGCCCTGCCGGAAGGCGACTACGAGACGCTGGCCGGGCTGCTGCTCGAGCGGATGGGGCGGATCCCGCGGCGCGGGGAGAGGCTGGCGCTGCCGGGCGTGGAGATCGAAGTGACCATCGCCGACCGGCGCCGGGTGAAGCAGGTGCGGCTGCGGCAGACTTCCGAGGGCGGCGCGTGAGCCTCGTCCGCCCGTGGCGCGGCGGTTTCGTGCGCGGCGCGGCGCCCCGATGAGCCGCGAGCGCGGCGCGGCCCTCGCGGCCGTCCTGGCCTGCGTGGCGGCGGCGCTGTGGGTGTACCGCGGCGCGCTCGGCGCCTACTTCTCGCCCGACGACTTCATCATGCTCGAGAAGGCGCGCGGGCTGCTCCCCAACCCGGTCTCGCCGTGGCGGCTGTTGTCCGGGCCGGCCTACTTCGGCGCCGCCGCTCCGGCCTTCGGCGTCGCGCCCTTCGGCTATCACCTGGTGAACTGGCTGCTGCACGGGCTGAATGTGGCGCTGCTGTTCGCCTTCGCGCGCTCGCGCGGGCATGGCGTGCCGGCGGCGGCGCTGGCCGCGGGGCTGTTCGGGACCAGCCGGCTCTACTTCTCGGCGGTGTACCCGGCCACCGGCGTGGGCGAGCTGCTGGCGCTGGGGCTGGTCCTGGGCTCGCTCACGCTGGCGGCGAAAGCCCGGGGGTGGGCCGGGATGGCGGCACCCCTGGCGCTCCTCGCCGCGGCGCTGCTGTGCAAGGAGAACGTGCTCCTGCTGCCGCTGGTGCTGCTGCTGCCGGCCGCGGCCGGGCCCGCGGTTTCCGGGGCGCCGTCGCCCGCCTTCGCCCGGCTGCGCGTGGCGGCGCTGCTCGCGCCGGGGGCGCTGATCGCGCTCTACCTGGGCCTCACGCACGTGCGCACCGGCAGCCTGGCCGGCAGCGCCTACGCCATGGGCTTCGGCGGGAACCTGTTCCACAACCTGATGACGTACTGCGCGTGGATCGTGGACCTCGCGGGCGTGGCGCCGGACGCGGCGGGGCGGATCTCGTTCGACGCCTGGCGCACCGGGGCGTTGGTGGCCATCCTGTGGGCGGCGGTGGCGGCGCTGGCGTGGCGGCGCACCACGCTGCCGGCCGCGGGCGGCGCGTGGTTCCTGCTGGCCCTGGCGCCGGTGCTGCCGCTGCTGCACCACAGCTACCTGTACTACCTGTACACGCCGCTGGCGGGCGCGGCGCTCGCGGCGGCGGGCGTGCTGGAGTGGGTGACGGCGCCGCGCGGTGCGGGCGTCGCCGCAGGGGCCGGTGCGGAGCGCGCCGGCGGGAAGGGCAGGCGTGGTGGGGGCAGGGAGGCGCGTGGCGGGGCAAAGGGTTCGAACGGGGAGGGGGCCGCGCCGCCGTCCCCTGCCCGCGGGGCCGTGCCCCGGGAGGCGTGGGTGTACGCGGCGGTCGCGGCGGCGGTCCTGGCGCACGCCATCGTTTCCGACCGGCTGCTGGCCCGGCGCGCGGGTGCGCGCCTGCAGGGCATCGACCTGCCGGCCGATCCCTACTTCCGCAAGAGCGAGATGGCGCGCCGGATGGCAGCCGACGTGGGCCGGGGTCTCAAGGGCGGTCACGTGAAGGCGCTGTTCTTCGTGCCGCGCGGTTCGCAGAAGGCATTCGATACTGTGACGGGACAGCAAGTCCAGGCCGGCGCGCCGGGGCACCGCACCTACGACCTGGCGCAGGAGGCCTTCGACGACGGTCGCGCGCTGCGGATGCTGTACCCGTCCCTGGATACCGTCTCATTCACCCACCGCTGGCTGCCCGAGCACGGCGATTTCGACGTGTTCCTGTACAACGGCGAAGGCCGCGTGCTGATCGTGGGCCGCGGCCCCGAGGCGCACCGGGCCATGGTCACCGGCATGCTGAGCCGCGACAACCGCGCCGCGGCCCTGGAACATCTCGAGACGGTGGTGCCGCTCTACCCGGACGATTCGTGGCTGCGTTTTCGCTACGCGCTGCTGCTGGGCCTGGGCGGCCGCCCGGCCGAGGGCGAGGCGCAGCTGCGCGAGCTGCTCCGCCGAACTCCCGCGGGCCGGGACGCCGACCAGGCCCGCGCCCTGCTGGAACGGATCCGGGTGCAGGCGCGGTGACCGCCGGGTTGCGGTGGGTCGGGCGTGCGCGGGGCTGCGCCGGTTGGATCGTGGGCGCGGGCCTCGTCGCGGGGGCCAGTCTTGCGGCCGGGACCGGCCGGGCCGGCCCGGCGCCTCCCGCGCAGGCCGGGGCGGCGGCGCAGACCGGGGCGAAAACGTCGCAGGCCGGGGCGTTGGTGGCGCAGACCGTCCCGGAGCCGCCGGACTCGGCGGTCCTGGCGGCCCTAGGCGACTCCTCGCTCGCGGCCCGCGAGTGGGGCTACGCCGAGGCGGGTCGGCGGCGGCTCGCCGCCGCGGTTCCCCTGGCGCTGCGGCGTCTGGAGGCGGGGGAGCTGGCCGACGGGCGGGAGTACATGGCCGCCGAGGCCTACGCGATGATCCGCATGCTGGGGGCCGTGGGAGACACGGCCGCCCTGCGGCCGCTGAGCGAGCTCACGAAGTACCCCGACTTCACCACGCGCGTCGAGGCGGTGCGCGCGCTGGGCGCGCTCACGGACTCGCGGGCCGCGCCGCTGCTGCGCGCCATGGCCCGCGGGCCGTGCCGCCGGATTCCCTACGCGCTCCTCCAGGCGCTGGCGTTTTCCCTGGGACGGATCGGGGACTCCACGGACGCCCCGCTGTTCCGCCGGTGGGCGCACCAGTGCCCGAGGATCCGCAACGAGGCGCTGGAAGGCCTGGGGCTGACCTCCGGGATGGACGCCCTGCGCCGGGAGGTCCGGGCCATCCTGGGCCCGCATCCCCCCCGGAAGCTGGCCCACGAGCTCCACCTGCTGGAGATCGGGGTGCAGCACGAGCGGCTGGAGCGGGAGGGGAAGATATGAGGCCCGGGCCGGAACTTGGTAACGGCCTATCGGTACTGAAGTTACTTGAGTTAGCCAGCATCCACACCACTCGCGGGAGCATCCCAACTCCATAAGGTCACGACTCCGGGCCGCGCAATCAGTCCGGATGCTCCACCCCCCTGGTCCCCGGGCTCCCCCCTGTGCCCGGAACATGATCCTGAAACGGCCGCCCGATCCGCTCCCGAGCACGGAGCGTGCGCCCGCCTCGAGCCGGGTCGGTCCGTCTTCGCCCCGTGCCCAGTGGAGATCCGATCCATGAACCGTCGTGTTGCTACTGCATCGGCCCTCGCGGCCCTCGCGCTCACGGTGGCGGCCCATGCCCCCGCGGCCACCATCCCTGTTTCCATCCTCAAGAACGGAGTGACGAACTTCAAGTTCACTCCCGCCACCGTCACCGCCCAGCTGGGCGATTCGGTGAAGTGGACCAACAGCACCACCCTCATCCACACGGCTTCGAGCGGCGACTTCAACGGCGGCCAGGACGGGGTGTTCGACACCGGCCTGATCGCGGCCAACGCGACCAAGGTGAGCAAGATGCTGGTCTCCGGGGACCATCCCTACTTCTGCCAGGTCCACGGCGACCCGGACTTCTACCCGGGATTCGTGGGACTGGTCCACGTGCCCGCGCCGACCCCGGTGAAGGCCCAGACGTGGGGCCGGATCCGGAGGGCCTTCCTCTCGGGCGCACGGTAGGCCGGGGCGCGATCCACGACGCGGACGCAGGTTGCAGGATGCGAACGGGGGCGGCCCCACAGCCGCTCCCGTTCGTGATTTCGGGACGCTCCGGCTTTCCACGGACGCCGCGCGCCTTCCCGACCCCAGCCCCGATGGACTCCGCGCCGCTCCTCCTGTTAGAATCGCGCCAGTCACAAGGCGGCCGATCCCGCGAACGCAGGTCTATCCACCCTTGATCCTATCGACCGAAGCCATCGTCCTCCGGACCTACCCGTTCGGCGACACCAGCCGCATCGCGGTGCTGCTCACCCGTGACCGCGGCAAGATGCGCGTGATGGCCAAGGGCGTGCGCGGACCGCGCAGCCGGATGGGCTCGCAGCTGGAGCTCTTCTCGGTGGTGCAGGCGGTGTACTACGACAAGGCCGGCCGCGAGCTGCAGCTGCTCAAATCGGCGGACCCGCTGCGGGTGCACCCGGGGCTGGGGGCCGACGCGGCCCACCTGGCCTTCGGCAGCGCGGCGCTGGAACTGTGCGACCAGGGCGTGACCGGGGAGGAATCCGGGCCGGAGTGCTTCGCGCTGCTGGCGGAGGTGCTGGAGCGCCTCGAGCACGCCGGCCGCGACCGCCTGGGCCTGATCTTCGCCTCCTTCGAGCTGGAGGTGGCGGCGTGCCTGGGCTACCGGGCCGCCTTCGCGGCGTGCCCCGGGTGCGGCTCGAGCGCGCGCGAGAGGCTGCGCTTCCACCCGGAGGACGGCGCGCTGGTGTGTGCCGCGTGCGCCGCCTCGCGCGGCCCGCTGGAAACGGTGTCCGCCGGCGCGGCCGACTGGCTGCGATATCTCAACGGCGACACCGCCACCGAACCGCCCATGCCGGGCGGGGACCGCGGCGCGCTGCGCGAGGCGGCGCGCCTGATCCAGCTGTTCCTGGCCGCGCACCTGCACAACTTCCGCGGCCTCAAATCGCTCGAGATGCTCAAGCGTCTCGAGGTCCGGGACGAACCGGGCCCCGCGCCGGCGGGGCCAGCGATCCCAACACCTGAGGAACCGAGCCCATGACCCGCACCACGCCGCCCACGTTCCAGGAAATGCTGCTGGGCCTCGAACGCTTCTGGGTGGAGCGCGGTTGCGTGCTGGCCCAGCCCTACAGCAGCGAGGTGGGCGCCGGCACGTTCAACCCGGCCTCGTTCCTGCGCGCGCTGGGCCCCGAGCCGTGGAAGGTGGCCTATGTGGAGCCCTCGCGCCGCCCCAAGGACGGCCGCTACGGGGAGAACCCCAACCGCTTCCAGCAGTTCTTCCAGTACCAGGTGCTGCTCAAGCCGGCGCCGGCGGACGTGCTGGACCTTTATCTCCAGAGCCTCAAGGCCATGGGCATCGACACCGAGTTCCACGACATCCGCTTCGTCGAGGACGACTGGGAAAGCCCCACGCTGGGCGCCTGGGGCCTGGGCTGGCAGGTGTGGATGGACGGTACCGAGATCAGCCAGTTCACCTACTTCCAGCAGTGCGGCGGGATTGACCTGGACGTGATCTCCGCGGAGCTGACCTACGGGCTGGAGCGCATCGCGCTGGAGGTGCAGGGGCTGGAGCGCGTCCACGACGTGGTGATGGCGCGCGACCCGGCGTGGCCCGGCGGGGGGGTGACGTGGCAGGACCTGTGGCTGCGGAACGAGCAGGAGTACTCGAAGTACAACTTCGAGGAAGCCGACGTGGAACAGCACTTCCGCATGTTCGAGTTCTACGAGAAGGAGGCGCAGCGGCTGCTGGACCTGCGCCTGGTGATGCCCGGCTATGACTGCGTGATCAAGTGTTCGCACGCCTTCAACATGCTGGACGCGCGCGGCGCCATCTCGGTGAGCGAGCGCGTGGGCTACATCGCGCGCGTGCGCAAGGTGGCGCGCAAGGCGGCCGTGGGGTTCCTGAAGCAGCGCGAGGAGATGGGCTTCCCGCTGGGCCGCGCCGACGGCCGGGGCGGGTCCGCGGCGGAACTCCCGGCGGCCCCGCCGGCGGCGAAGCGGCGCGCGGCCGGGGCGGAAGGGGCGGTGGGCGCATGAGCGGCGGGAACTTCCTGCTGGAAATCGGCGTCGAGGAACTCCCGGCGGACTACGTGCGGCGCGCGTGGCAGGAACTGGCGCGTTCGAGGGCGCTGACCGAGGCGCTCGGCGGGGCCGGCGCGTTCCGCATGCTGGGGGCGGAGCACGGGCTGTACACGCCGCGGCGCCTGGCGATCGTGGCCGCGGGCGTGCCGGAAAAGCACCCCGACCAGGAGCTGGAAGTCACCGGCCCGGGCCGCAAGGTCGCCTTCGACGCCGAGGGCAGGCCGACGCGGGCGCTGGAGGGATTCCTCAAGGGCCAGGGCGTGTCGCTGGAGCAGATCCACTTCGTGCAGACGCCCAAGGGCGAGTACGTGGCCGCGCGTGTGACCCGCACCGGCGCCTCGGTGCGCGAGGCGCTGCAGAAAGCCATCCCCGAGGCCCTGGCGGCGCTGTCATTTCCCAAGACCATGCGCTGGGAGCCCACGGGCGCGCGCTTCGCGCGGCCGGTGCGCTGGATCGTGGCGCTGCTGGACGGCCGGCCGCTGGAAGTGTCCTTCGCCGACGTGACCTCGGGGGTGCGCACCGCCGGCCACCGCTTCTTCCACCCGGGCTTCTTCGAGCTGAAGGGCCTGGGCCGCGGCGCGGCGGGGGAGAAGCTGCTGGAGGGCTACCTGGCCGCGTTGCGCGAGCGCGGCGTGATGGTGAGCGCCGCGGACCGCCGCCGCGAGATCCGCGCCGGGCTGCGCCGCCTGGCGGCCGCCGCCGGCGGGACGCTGCTCGAGGACGAGGAACTGGTGGAGATCACAGCCGACCTGGTGGAGTGGCCCGCCGTGGTGTGCGGCGGGTTCGACCCCGCCTACCTGGACCTGCCGCGCGAGGTCATCGTTACCGCCATGCGCGAGCACCAGCGCTACTTCGCGGTGCTCGACGCCGGCGGGAGCCTGAAGCCCGCGTTCCTCTGCGTGGCCAACGCCTGCCGCGCGTACCTGGAGGAGCGGCTGGGACAGGACGTGGCCGGGGGACTGGCGCGCGGGTTGCACGCCATCCTGGAGTCCGCGGAGCCCGGCGCGCTGGGGGAGGTGCAGCGCCACCCCGAGCGGGCGCGCGAGACCACGCTCTCGGCGCTGGACGAGGTGCTCTCACCCATCGCGCGCGGCAACGAGCGCGTGCTCAAGGCGCGCCTCGACGACGCGCGCTTCTACTGGGACACCGACCTCGCGCGCTGGCGCAAGACCGTCGCCGCCCCCGCCGAGGAGCAGGCGGAGCCGCTGAAGGGCATCGTGTGGCTGGAGGGCTGGGGCAGCGTGCACGAGAAGGCCGGGCGCGTGTCGCGCCTGGCGCGCTCGATCGGCGCCGCGGCGGGCGTGGCGCCGGGCTCGGTGGCCGCGCTGGAGCGCGCGGCGTGGCTGATGAAGCTCGACCTGACCGCCGAGATGATCAAGGACGGCAAGGAGTTCACCAGCCTCGAGGGCCGCATGGGCGCGCTGTACGCCGAGCGCTGCGGGGAAGCGGCCGAGGTGACCGGGCCCATGGCGGAGCACTACCTGCCGCGCGAGTCGGTGACCGAAGCCGGGGACCGCGCCTTCCTGGTCACCGGGGGGGAAGCCGCGGCGGGAGCCGCGGAGGTGCGGAGCAAGCTGCACTCCACGCGCGAGGCGCGCGCGCTGGCGCTGCTCGACAAGCTGGACTCGGTGGCCGGCTTCTTCGCCGCCGGTCGCATCCCCAAGGGCTCCGAGGACCCCTTCGGCGTGCGCCGCGCGGGCAACGGGCTGGTGGCGCTGCTGCTGGCCGACCACATGGCGCTGCCCCGCGCGCACGTGGAGGAGGCCCTGCGCGGCTATGGCGAGCGAGTGCCCGCCGATGCGCTGCCCGGGCTCTCCGCGCAGGTGTTCACGTTCCTCGCCGCGCGGCTTCGCGCGTTTCTGGCCGACTACTCCACCGAGGCGGTCAACGCCGCGCTGGAGGCCGGCCGAATCCTGGAAGGCGAGGTGTTCGATCCGCTGGATGCGGCCGCCCGCGCCCGGGTGATGCACGACCTCCTGGGCGGTGGGGGCGCCGACGCCCGGGCCCGCGAGGAGCTCTACGGCCTGTCCACGCTGTACAAGCGAGTCTCCAACATATTGAAAGAAAGCAACTTAGACCCAAGCGACGGCACCGAGGACGGTCTTGAGCCCGGGGACCGAAAGCTGTGGGACGCCCTTGAGGAGGTCTCCCCGCGGGTGCTAGAATGCTACCGTGGTCGGCGCTACGACGAGGCGCTGGGCGAACTACTCCGCCTGCGCGCCCCGATTGACCAGTTCTTCCTGGATGTCCTGGTGATGGCCGAGGACCCGGCCGTGCGGGACAGGCGGTTGAAGCTGCTGCGCCGCACCCAGAGGCTGCTGCTGGGCGGTTGGGATTTCTCGCAGGTCTCCGTGCCAGCTTCCGCGTCCTGATTTCCTACCCCTCCCTGAGGTTCCACGTTCGCAGCCCGCGCACCGGGTGCCGATGGCACCTTGCGCGCGGATTGACAGGGTTTTGCGCCATTCGTAGACTGGGCGCCCTGCACTGGATTTCTACGACGTCGAGCATGAGAAGCAGGTTTCTCGCGAGGGGGACTATGTCGTCGCGTTCCGTCATTTTCCGGCTGGCCCTGGCCCTGGCCGTAATCCTCGGTCTGCCCCGCGTGTCCGGCGCCGCCTCCGTCGCCGGGCCCGCCGCGGGCCGCGCGGGCGCGGTGGAACCGGTCCACGTCACGCCCCGTGCCCTTGAAGCCTGGCGCTGGCGCCAGTCCCTGGACCGGGACCGCAGCGCCGATGTCCACGCGGCCGGCGCCTTCGCCCGCCCCGCCGCGGCGGCCGTCGCCGGCGAGCAGGGCATCATCAACGACACCACCGGCACGATGGGCACCGACCAGGACCAGGTCGCGGCCGCCTCGTACCCGGGCCGCAACATCGTCGTGGTGTGGCGCGACGTGCGCTTCGGCGACGGAGACGTGCGCGCGCTGCTGCTCGATCCTTCCGGTCAGCCCATCGTGCCGCACGGGCGCACCGAGCCCGCGTGGCTGGTGAACGACGACGCCCAGTACGTGGACCAGCAGCGTCCCGCGGTGGCCATGAACGCGCAGGGCGACTTCGTGGTGGTGTGGTCCGACAGCCGCCAGGGTGCCAGCGACGTGTGGATGCAGCGATTCCTGGCCGACGGCTCCGCGGTGGGCCCCAACCTCAAGTGCAACGTGGGCCGTGACGACGAGGCCAAGTTCACCCACACTCGCCCGGCGGTGGCCATGGACGACGTCGGCAACGTCGTGGTGGCGTGGGCGGACGACCGCAGTTCCGTGACCACCGACATCTTCGCCGTGCGCTTCGACAGCGCCAACCGGGTCAAGATCACCCCGTTCCAGGTCTCGGTGGCGGTGGGCACGCCGGAGAAGCTGCTGTACAAGCCGTTCGACTCCACCCTGCCGGCGATCGCCTTCACCAACATCCCGGGCGACTCGAGCTTCATGGTGGCGTGGCAGGCCCGCAACCTGGTGGGCCGCGGCGGCAAGCGTTCCATCTTCGGCCGCATGTTCACCACCTTCCATGCCACCAAGGGCGCGCCGCTGGACCTGAACATGGTCCTGCTCGACGACCGGGCCCGGGGGGACTCGCTGGACGTGCGCGCCGCATCCCGCCCGGCGCTGCTGCCGCCGACGGCCGGAGACACCTCGGGGACCTTCACCCTGGCGTGGGTGGACTCGCTGGTCTCGCCCGGCGTGATCCGCGCCCGCCGCATCGCCGCCTCCGCCTGGCTGCGCGGAGGTGGGGCCGGTTCCACCGCCAGCGTGGTGGTGAGCGACTCCACCGGCCTGGGGGCCACGTCGCCCTCTCTGGCCCGCCTCCGCGACGGCAGCCTGACGTTCTCGTGGCTGGCCGCCCAGTCCGCGGGAGGGGCCCAGACGGTCCATGAGCGGTTGCTGAGCGCCGCCCTGGCGCCGCTTTCCGCCAGCCAGCGCCTGAACTCGGGCGGTGGGCTGGTCCGGCGCAACTACCCGCGTACCGTCGCCTTCGGCACCGACCAGGAGCCCACCGCGCGACTGGCCGCGTGGTCCGACTTCCGCACCGGGAACAACGACGTCGTGCTCCGCGTGCTGGGCTCCGGCGCCTCGCAGGACTCGGCGCTGGTGCGGGACCGCCAGCCCGACCAGGTTTCGCCGCACGTGTCGTACAACACCTCGGGCAAGGGCGTGGCGGTGTGGACGGACTTCCGCAACGGCACGCTGGACCCGGACGTCTACGGCCAGGTGCTGGATGCCTCCGGCGGCCGGGTGGGCGCCAATTTCCGCGTCAACTCCGATGCGGCCGGCTCGTGGCAGGACCACCCGCGCGTGGCGATGGACGACCTGGGCGGCTTCACGGTGGTGTGGGAGGACGCCCGCACCGGCAATTTCCTGCTGTACCGCCGCCATTTCCGCGCGGACAACGCCCCCGACGGCGCCGAGTCGCAGCTGGCTGGCCCGGGCGCGGGCGCGTCGCGCGACACGTTCCAGCAGTTCCGCCCCGCGATCTCCGGCCAGCCCGGCGGCGGCGGCGTGGTGGCCTGGGAGGACAACCGGCGGGTGGTGGGCACCGTCAACCCGGTCCACGTGGTGGACATCTGGATGGTGCCGGTGGACGCCAGCGGGCTGGCCACGGGCAGCCCCGTGCGCGCGTCGCTGGGTGATGGGGCGTACCCGTCCACGGAGCCCTCGGTGGCGGTGGACCCGGCCGGCAACGGGGTGCTGTTCTGGAACTCCATCTCAGTGCAGACCCAGGGCACGCTGGCGTTCACCAACAAGGACGTGGTCGGACGCTTTTTCCGCGCGCCCGGCCGGCTGGTGCCGATGCTCGATGAGCTCGGGCGCCTGATTGCCAGCCAGTCCTTCTCGGTCACCGACTCGCTGGGCCTCGGATTCCTGTTCACGCAGCAGCGCTCCGCCACCGGCTACCTGGGCCTGGACACCTACGCGGTGGCCTTCCAGGACGAGCGGCTGGGCACCACCTCGCGGGAGGACATCCGTGGGCGGCTGTACCGCGTGCGCTACCTCACCGGCGACACGCTGCAGGTGTACCCGGACGGCCCGAGCTTCCTGGTCAACGACGACACCGTGGCGCTGGAGGCGGACGCCGCCGGCTTCGTGAACTACCTCAGCGCCAGCCAGTACGACCCGCAGATCGCGGCCGACCCCGCGGGCAACACCTTCACCGTGATGTGGGCCGACCGCCGGACCGGGGCCAACTACAACGTCATGCGCCAGGGCTACCACGCGATTCCCGCCGCCGACGCGGGGACCGCCTCGCAGCTGCGCTTCCTGGGCCGGAACCTGTTCGTGAACACCGACACCGAGTTCCAGGACGCGGTGCACGGCTCCGCCGTCCCCGCCTACTCGGGTGCCTCGGCGCTCACCGTGGTGTGGCAGTCGGACCGCATCAAGCGGGACGGCTACGACATCTACTCGCTCACCCTGGCGCAGGCGCCGGACACCTGTGCCAACGCCGACTGCCGGCTGGCGGCGCGCATCGGCCTGACCGCCGCGCTCCACGGCTCGGATGTCCGCGTGCGCTGGAACGTGCCGGCCGAGGCCGCCGGCGGAAACCTGCAGTTGCTCCGCTATGACCTGGCGGCCTACGGCTCGGGGGCGATGTCGCGGCCCGTGTGCCTGGGCACCTGGTCGGCCGCGGCCGGACCGGGCGGCACCGACGACCGGCTGGACACCGACGCGGCGAACTTCCTCTACGAGCTGGTGAAGGACGGCGCCGTGGTGGCGAGCGCCCGGCCGCTGGCCGTGCCGGTGGTGCCGGTGCACTTTTCGCTTGGCCTGGGGCAGGTCCGTCCCAACCCGGCGCGCGGGATGGCCCGCATCTCCTTCGTGGTCCCGGGCCGCTCCTCCGAGCGGGTGCCCGTGAAGCTCCTCGTGTTCGACGTCTCGGGCCGGCAGGTCCACACCCTGGTGCACGACACCCGGGAAGCGGGGCCGCAGTCAGTCGCCTGGGACGGCGCCCTGGACGGAGGCTCCCGGGCCGGTTCGGGCGTGTACTTCCTGCGCCTCGACGCCGGGGGCCACTCGCTCAGCCGGAAAGTGCTCTGGCTGCGCTAGACCCGGGCGGGCCGGTCGACGGCCCTATATAATGTAGCTGGAACCCTGCCGGGCCACCGGGGCGTCTCCGGTGGCCCGGTTTGGCCTTCGCGGGCCTGCCCCCGTCTTCCGGTCGCCGCCAACGGGTTGGTGTCGCCCGGCGTCCCACAATCAGGATGGATCCCATGAGCCCGGCTTCCGCCACCGAGGACGACCGCTGGTGTTTCGCCTGTGGCACCGAGAACCCCATCGGTCTGCGGCTGGACTTCGAGCTGGACGGCTCGGGGTTCCTGCTCACCCGGTTCACACCGGGCCGCGAGCACCAGAGCTACGCGGGGCGCATGCACGGGGGCCTGGTGGGGCTGGTGCTGGACGAGCTGATGGTGCGTCTGCTGCACATGCTGGGCCGGCGGGCGCTCACCTCGGAGATCACGGTGCGCCTGCACCGCCCCACTCCGACCGGACACGAGGTGCTGTGGAAAGGCTGGATCGAGGCGGACCGCGGCCGCGTGGTGGACACCCGGGCCGAGGCGCGCGTGGCGGCCACCGGGGAGCTGCTGGCGACCGCGAGCGCGCGGTGCATGCGGGTGCGCGACTGAACGGGGCGATCGCCGCGGGGCTGCTGGCGGCGGTGGTCCTCGCCGTGCCGGCGGCCGGGCTGGCCGGTCCGCGCACGGTGCGTTCGGACGTGGTGCTGGCCTATGAGCGAGAGGGCGACGAGCGCGCGGTGATCGAGGGATACCTCTCGGCCGAGGGCCCCGACCGGCTGCGCCTGGCCACCCATTTCGGGTTCTTCAAGGCCTTCGACCTGACCGCGCGCGGCGACTCGTTCTGGGTCGCGGTGCCGCGGTTCGGGGCGGTGCTGGCCGGCCGCAAGGACCAGGTGCGGGTGACGCCGCTGGACCCGGGCCGGCTCACGCAGGCGCTGTTCCTGGACCCGCTGGGCGGGCCCCCGGGCGACGCCGACACGGTGACCGATTCCACGGGGGCGCGCGTCGCGGGCCGCGACAGCCTGGGCACCTGGGAGCTCCGCCTCAACCCCGCGGGCCGGCCGCTGCGATTCACCCGGCGGCACGATTCGGGCGAGCAATTTCTGGAAGTCGATTTCGAGCGCTACGCGGAGGTGCAGGGCGGTGGTTACCCGCGGCGCATCCGGTGGACAGACCCGGAGCGCCGGCAGACCCTGACCATGGAATTCGGCGACGTGCGGCTGGATTCCGGAATGGACGGCGTGGCCTTCGGCCCGCCCCCGGACTCCGAACTGAAGGTGGTGCCGTGGACATCCTGGGAAGAGATCTTCTCCGCGCGGCCGCGGTAGCCGCGTTGCTGGCGATGGCTCCCGCGACGGGGCCCGCCGGCGCGGCCGCGGAGCCCGGGCTGGACGCCCTGTGCCGCCGGGTGGACGGGGCGTGGGCCTCCGTGAGAACCTACCAGGCGAACCTGGCCTGGCCCAACCCGGAGAGCCGCCGGGCCGAGGATCAGGGCTGCGGCCTGTTCCTCTACCAGCGCCCGGACCGGTGGATGCTGGAGTTCCACACCCCGCGGCCCGAGAAGTACCTGGTCCGGGGCGACGAGGGCTGGATCTACGTGGGCCGTCTCCGGCAGGCCGTCCACTACCGGCTCAAGCCCGAGGAGCGGGCCCAGGTCGGGCTGCTCATCCTGGGACAGCCCACTTCGGAGCTGGCCCGCATCTACCGGCTGGGCACGCGGCCCACACCGGAGGACCGGCGGCTCATGCGCGCGGGCGCCCCGGCGCTGACGCTGGAGCCGCTGCGCCCGGGAACCCTGGCGGTGCGCCGGGCGGTGCTGTTCCTGGATCCCGCAACGTACCTTCCGCGCAAGGTCCGCATTCAACTGGAATCGGGCGAGGACCTCCGCATGGAGCTGTCGCGGGCGGTGAAGAACGGCCGGCTGGACGCTGCGCTGTGGACGGCGACGTTTCCCGAGAGCACGCATGTCATCGAACAGTGAGCCCGCGAAGCCCCCGGCCCCCGGCCGGCGGACCCGCGCGGGCAGGGGATGGTGCAGCAAGGTGGGAGGGTTGCGAGGATGAAGTTTGCCAATCTGCTGGTGGAGCGCTCGGACCGCGTCGCCACGGTCACGGTCAACCGGCCCGACAAGCTGAACGCGCTGAACCACGCCACGCTCGAGGACCTGTCGGCGGCCTTCACCGCCCTGGCCGCCGACGCGGACACCGGCGTGGTGATCCTCACCGGGGCGGGGGCGAAGTCCTTCGTGGCCGGCGCGGACATCTCCGAGCTGGCGCAGCTCGACGTGATGGGCGCGCGCGAGTTCGCGCGCCACGGGCAGGCGGTGCTGGACAAGGTGGAACAGTGCCCCAAGCCGGTCATCGGCGCGGTGAACGGGTTCGCGCTGGGCGGGGGCTGTGAGCTGTGCATGGCCACGCACATCCGGCTGGCCTCGGCCAACGCGCGCTTCGGGCAGCCCGAGGTGAACCTGGGCGTCATCCCCGGCTTCGCCGGCACCCAGCGGTTGTCCCGGCTGGCGGGCAGGGGCCGCGCGCTGCACATGATCCTCACCGGCGACGCGCTCACCGCCGAGGAGGCCTTCCAGGCCGGGCTGGTGCAGAGGGTGCTGCCCTCGGTGGAGGAGCTGCGCGCCGAGGCGTCGCGCATGGCGGGGACCATCCTCTCGCGCGGCCCGCTGGCCGTGCGCCTGGCCCTGCAGTCGGTGCAGCGCGGGCTGGAGATGCCCTTCACCCAGGCGCAGCAGTACGAGGGTGACCTGTTCGCGCTGGCCTACACGTCCTCCGACGCGCGCGAGGGACTGGACGCCTTCCTGAACAAGCGCAAGCCCGCGTTCCGGGGCCTGTGACCGTGTGGCAGGCCGCGGACTGGGAGCGCGCCGCGAGGCGGGTGGAGTCGCTGCGGGATGAGATGGTGGCGCTGCAGGTGGCGCTGTGCGCCATTCCGGCGCTGTGCCCCACCTCGGGTGGCGAGGGCGAGCTGAAGAAGGAGCAATTCCTGAAATCGCGCGTCGCGGAGCTGCGCCCGGATCTTCTCACCGAGGTGAATGCCCCGGACCCGCGCGTGCCCTCGGGGATCCGGCCCACGCTGGTGGCGAAGTGGAAGGGCGCGGACTCGTCGCGCACCCTGTGGATCATGACCCACACCGACGTGGTGCCGCCCGGCGAGGCCAGCCTGTGGACCGGCGACCCGTGGACGGCGCGTGTCCAGGACGGGAAGATCTACGGGCGCGGGGTGGAGGACAACCAGCAGTCCCTGGTGGCCTCGTTCTTCGCGCTGAAGGCCTGCCTGGCGGAGAAGGTCCGCTTCCCGCTGGACGTGGGCCTGATGTTCATGGCCGACGAGGAGACCGGAAGCGCGCTGGGCATGGCCCACGTCATGGACCACACCGACCTGGTGCGCCCCGGCGACCTGCTGGTGGTGCCGGACGGCGGCAGCGAGGACGGGGGCGAGGTGGAGATCGCCGAGAAGGGCGGCGCCTGGATCCGGGTGCGCACGCGCGGCCGCCAGTGCCACGCCTCCACGCCGCAACTGGGCGTGAACGCGTTCCGCGCGGCCTCGGCGCTGGTGGTGTCGCTGGACGGGCTGTACCAGGAGTTTCCGCAGTCCAACCCGACGTTCGACCCGCCGGTCAGCACGTTCGAGCCCACCAAGAAGGAGCCCAACGTGCCGAACGTGAACACCATCCCGGGTGACGACGTGTTTCACGTGGACTGCCGCGTGCTGCCCGAGATCCCGCTCGCCGAGGTGGTGGCCGCGGTGCGCCGCCGGGCCGACGCGGTGGAGCAGAAGTACGGCGTGAAGATCGACGTGGAGCCCGGCAAGCTCTCGCACGCGGCCCCGCCGACGCCGCCCGACGCGCCGGTGGTGCGGCTCACCACCGAGGCGCTGCGCACCGTGTACGGCGTGGAGCCGCGGCTGCTGGGCATCGGCGGGGGCACCGTGGCGGCGTTCCCGCGCCGCAAGGGCCTTCCCGCGGTGGTCATCGGGCGCAACCGCTCGATGGCCCACCAGCCGGACGAGTTCTGCGTCATTGACTACATGATCGGCGACGCGAAGGTGTTCGCGCGCATGATGGGGGCCGCGGGCTAGCGGCCCGCGGTTCCGCCGGGCCGGGTCCCGCGGCCGTCGCCGGCCGGGAGAGCTTCGCCCCGCGCCGCGAGAGTGGCGGAACTGGCAGACGCGCCAGCCTTAGGAGCCGGTGGGGCAACCCATGGGGGTTCGAGTCCCCCCTCTCGCACCACGCTCTGACCCGGGCCCGCAGGCGCCCGGCCGGCCGCCCCGGGCGGCACAGGAGACGCGACCTTTGAAGGTGGAACTGAAACAGCACGAGAACTGGAAGCGCTCGGTGGACGTCGAAGTCCCCGTGGAGGTGGTGCAGCGCCACATTGACGGGCTGGTGCAGAAGTACCAGCGCCGGATGAGCCTGCCGGGATTCCGCAAGGGCAAGGCGCCCGAGAGCCTGGTGCGCTCCACGCTGTCCGACAGCCTGGACCAGGAGGTGCTGGACCTGGTGCTGCCCGAGTCCTTCGCCGAGGCGCTGCGCCACGCGGGCGTGGACCCCGACACCGCGCTGCGCCCCCGCGTGGAGGACCTGCACTACCACGCCGGGCAGCCGCTGCGCTTCACCGCGTTCTTCGAGGTGCGGCCCTCGCTGGAGCCCCGGGACTACAAGGGCCTGGAGCTGACCCAGGAGGTGACCGAGGTGGGCGAAGAGGACGTCGCCCGCATCCTGGAGGATTTGAGGCAGCGGAGCGCCGAATACCCGGTGTCGGAGGCCCCGGCGGGGCTGGAGGCTGTGGTGATCGTGGACTACGACGCCCGGGACGAGGCCGGCCAGCCGGTCGCCGACGGCAAGCGCCACGACTATCCGCTGGAATTGGGCGCGCGAGGGCTGCTCCCGGAGTTCCGGGACGGCCTGCTGGGCGCCCGCGCGGGGGAGGGGCGCACGCTGACGGTGGATTATCCCGCGGAATTCGGGAATCCGAAGCTGGCGGGCAGAAAGGTCCGTTACGACATGAAGATCAAGGAGGTTCGGGAGAAGAAGCTCCCCGAACTGGACGATAACTTCGCCAGCACGCGTTTCGGCGCGAAGGACCTGGAGGACTTCCGCACCCGTATCCGGTTGCGGCTGGAGGGCGAGGAGCGGTTTGCGGCGCGCGAGCGCCTGGAGGCCGCGGTGGCCGAAGAGGTCGTTCGGCGCAACGACTTCGCCCCGCCCGAATCCATGGTGGAGGACCTCCTGGACCGGCTGGTGGAGCGCGCCCGGGAGGAGAACAAGGAAGTCTCCGACGAGGACGTCGCCCGCGTCCGGACCGAGTACCGGCCCGCCGCGGAGCGCTCGGTGAAGCGCCAGCTCCTGTGGGAGGCCCTGGCGCGCGCCGAGAAGCTGGCGCCGTCGAAGGAGGAGATGGACGCCGAGGTCACCCGCATCGTGCAGGCGGGGGCGGCGGAGGCGCAGGCGGAGGGGCGGGGCGCCCCGGACGAGGCCGTGGTTCGCACTCCCAGGAACCTGGCCCGGATCGAGGACGCGCTCACCGACCGCAAGGTGTACGAGTTCCTGGTGAACGCGGCGCAGGTGAAGACCGTCAGCCGGCCGCGGGCGTCCCAGCCCGCGTCCTCCTGAAGCGGGCCCGCGGGTGTGCTAGAATAGGGGAACCATGAAGATCGAGAGCCCGAAGAACTACGTCCCGATGCCGTTCGTGATCGAGCAGGACGGCCGCACCGAGCGCCAGTACGACATTTACTCGCGTCTGCTCAAGGACCGCATCATCTTCCTGGGCACCGCGATCGACGACACCGTGGCGAACGTGGTGGTGGCGCAGATGCTGTTCCTGGAGGCCCAGGACCCGGACCGCGACATCTACCTGTACCTGAACTCGCCGGGCGGCATCGTGAATGCCGGGCTGGCGATCTACGACACCATGCAGTTCATCAAGGCCCCCGTGGCCACCATCTGCATGGGCCAGTGCGCCAGCATGGCGGCGGTGCTGCTGGCGGCGGGCGCGCCGGGCAAGCGCAGCGCGCTCCCGCACTCCCGGATCATGATCCACCAGATCATGGGCGGGTCGCAGGGCCAGGCCGCCGACATCGAGATCGCCACCCGGGAGATCCTGGTGCTCAAGTCCAAGCTCAACCAGATCCTGGCCACGCACACCGGCCAGAGCGTCGAGAAGATCGACAAGGACACCGATCGCAACTACTTCATGTCGGCCGAGGAGGCGAAGACCTACGGCCTGGTCGACGAAGTGTTCGTGAAGCGGCAGTAGCCGCCGAGGCGGAAAGACCACCACATGAAAAAGCGCGTCGCATCCCCGCATCCCATCCGCTGCTCGTTCTGCGGTCGCCAGCAGGACGAGGTGGCCCGGCTCGTGTCCGGGCCGTCGGTCTACATCTGCAGCGAGTGCGTGAAGCTGTGCAACGACATCCTCGAAGGTGAAGGGGAACGCGAGCAGCCCGTCCAGCGCGGCGCGCTGCCCAAGCCCAGCGAGATCAAGCGCATCCTGGACGACTACGTCATCGGCCAGGACCGCGCCAAGAAGACGCTCGCCGTGGCGGTGTACAACCACTACAAGCGCATCTACACCCCGGCCACCACGGACGACGTGGAGCTGGAGAAGAGCAACATCCTGCTGATCGGCCCCACGGGCACGGGCAAGACGCTGCTCGCGCGCACCCTGGCGCGGTTCCTCAAGGTGCCGTTCGCCATCGTGGATGCCACCTGCCTCACCGAGGCGGGCTACGTGGGCGAGGACGTCGAGAACATCCTGGTGCGGCTGCTGCAGGCGGCGGACTTCAACCTGGTCAACGCCGAGCACGGCATCGTGTACGTGGACGAGATCGACAAGATCTCACGCAAGAGCGAGAACCCCTCGATCACGCGCGACGTGTCGGGCGAGGGTGTGCAGCAGGCGCTGCTCAAGATCTTCGAGGGCACCGTGGCCAACGTCCCGCCGCAGGGCGGGCGCAAGCACCCCCAGCAGAAGTACATCGAAGTCAACACGAAAGACATTCTCTTTATATGTGGCGGCGCGTTCGAGGGCCTGGAAAAGATCATCGAGCGAAAAGGTCAGGGGATGCGGCGCCGATATCCAGAGCAAGCGCGACCGGCAGGTGTGCGAGATCCTGGCCCAGGTGGAACCGGAGGACCTGCTCCGCTACGGGCTGATCCCCGAGCTGGTCGGCCGGCTGCCGGTGGTGGGCACGCTGGACTCGCTCCAGGAGGAGTCGCTGGTGCGGATCCTCACCGAGCCCAAGAACGCCATCGTGCGCCAGTACCAGAAGTTCTTCGAGATGGAGGGCGTGAAGCTCGAGTTCGAGCCCGAGGCGCTGCGCGAGGTGGCCCGCATGGCCCGCAAGCGCGGCACCGGGGCCCGCGGGCTGCGGGCGGTGCTCGAGGAGCGCATGCTCGACGTGATGTACGACATCCCGTCCACTTCGGACGTGCAGACCTGCGTCATCACGCGCTCGACCATCGTGGAGCGCACCCCGCCGGCGCTGACGTTCCGCGGGGAGCGCAAGCGCAAGGAAGCCTGACCGCCCGGTATCCGGTGAAACACGTGCCCGGGGCGGTCCGCCCCGGGCATCGTGGCCTGAAACGCCCCCCACGACGCGCCTGGGCCGCGCAGCTCACCCACACCCCTGGGAATCCGACCGAACCATGAAGAACAAGGGCGACATCGCCATCGTCGAACGCGGGGACGAGGTCTTCGAGATCCAGGAGAAGCTGCCGCTGCTGCCCCTCCGGGACGTCGTGATCTTCCCCTACATGACCACGCCGCTGCTGGTGGGGCGGGCGCCGTCCGTGAACGCCATCGAGCGCGCGGTCGCGCGCGACCGCATCCTGTTCTGCGTGGCCCAGAAGAAGCCCGAGGTGGCCGACCCCGGCCGCGACGGGCTGTACAAGGTCGGGACCGTGGTGCGGGTGCTGCAGCTGTTCCGGCTGCCCGACGGCACCATGCGCGTGCTGGTCGAGGGCATCGCCCGCGCGCGCCTGAAGCGCTTCCTGCCGGCCGACGACTACTACCTGGTGCAGGTCGAGATGCTGGGCGAAGGCACGCCCGCCAGCTCCGAGGTGGAGGCGCTCAACCGCATGGTGCTGTCGTCGTTCAACGACTACGTGCACATGAACCGGCGCATCCCCGACGAGGTGCTGCTCACCGCCAACAACATCGCCGACCCCTCGTGCCTGGCGCACACGGTGGCCAGCCACCTGCTCATCAACAAGGTGGCCACCAAGCAGGAGATCCTCGAGGTCGAGGACACCGTCGGCCGCCTGCGCCAGCTCTCGAAGATCCTGGCCCAGGAGCTCGAGATCGTGAAGCTCGAGCGCAAGATCGAGGGCCAGGTGCGCAGCCAGGTGCACAAGAACCAGAAGGAGTTCTACCTCAACGAGCAGCTCAAGGCGATCCGCAAGGAGCTGGGCTACCAGAGCGAGTTCTCGGGCGAGGTGGACGAGCTGCTGCAGGCGGTGAAGAAGGCCCGCATGCCGGCGGACGTCCAGGACAAGGCGCTCAAGGAGCTGGACCGGCTGGCCAAGATGAGCTTCATGAGCCCCGAGGCCGCCGTGGTCCGAAGCTACGTGGACTGGCTGGTGGCCCTGCCGTGGGCCAAGCGCACCAAGGACATGGCGGACGTGAAGGCGGTCCAGAAGCAGCTGGACGCCGACCACTTCGGGCTGGAGAAGGTCAAGCAGCGCATCGTCGAGTACATCGCGGTGATGAAGCTCAACAAGGGCGCGCTCAAGGGGCCGATCCTGTGCCTGGTGGGCCCCCCGGGCGTGGGCAAGACCTCGCTGGGCAAGAGCATCGCCTCCGCGGTCAACCGCAAGTTCGTGCGCATGAGCCTGGGCGGGGTGCGCGACGAGGCCGAGATCCGCGGGCACCGGCGCACCTACATCGGCTCCATGCCGGGCCGGATCATCCAGGCGGTGCGCAAGGCCGGCACCCGCAACCCCCTGTTCCTGCTCGACGAGATCGACAAGCTCGGCGCCGACTTCCGCGGCGACCCGGCGGCGGCCCTGCTGGAGGTCCTGGACCCCGAGCAGAACCACACCTTCAACGATCACTACCTGGAGGTGGACTTCGACCTCTCGGACGTGATGTTCGTGACCACCGCCAACTCCCTGTTCGCCATCCCGCCGGCGCTCCAGGACCGCATGGAGATCATCCGCCTGCCGGGCTACCTCGAGACCGAGAAGGTGCAGATCGCACGTAACTTCCTTGTCCCGAAGCAGTTGAAGGCCAACGGGCTGAAGGAGACGGACCTCTCCATCACCGACGTGGGTCTGCGCAAGCTGATCAACGAGTACACCCGGGAGGCCGGCGTGCGCAGCCTGGAGCGCGAGATCGCCCGGATCTGCCGCCGGGTGGCCCGCAAGAAGGCCGAGGGGGTGGTGAAGTCCTCCCTGCGGCTGGGGCCGGCGAACCTGTCCAAGGTGCTGGGCCCGCCGCACTTCCTCGAGAGCCCCATCGAGACGCGCAACCGGGTCGGCGTGGCCACCGGGCTGGCGTGGACCGAGGTGGGCGGGGAGGTGCTGACCGTGGAAGTCAGCGTCCTGCCCGGCCGCGGCGAGCTGGTGCTCACCGGCAAGCTGGGCGAGGTGATGAAGGAATCGGGGCAGGCGGCCATGAGCTACGCCCGCTCGCGGGCCGCACGCCTGGGTCTGGACAAATGGTTCTACAAGGACCTCGACATCCACGTGCACCTGCCGGAGGGCGCCATGCCCAAGGACGGCCCGTCCGCGGGCATCACCATGGCGACCGCCCTGATCTCCGCCCTGACCGGGGTTCCGACGCGCGCCGACGTGGCCATGACCGGCGAGATCACCCTGCGCGGCAATGTGCTGCCGGTGGGCGGCCTGCCGGAGAAGACCGTCGCCGCGCGTCACGCGGGAGTGCGCACCGTCCTGATTCCCAAGGCCAACGAGAAGGACATCGCGGAGCTGCCCAAGGAAGTGCGCCGCGACCTGCAGCTGATCACCGTGGACACCATGGACGAGGTGCTGGAGCGGGCGCTGATGCCGGCCGCCGAGCGGGCGTCCAAGGACCCGGAGAGCCCTCCCACGTACGCCCACTGAGTTTTCCACCGGTCGTTTTCGAGAAAATCGAGTGGGGGCGCCCGTCGGGGCGCCCCCACTCGATTACATATTATCTCGACCGCTCACTTCGTGCGCTCTGCCCAGCAATTGGTCGGTTGCGCACGCTCGATATTTTACATAACACCACATGTCGCGGGCGACGCGGCCAGCTAAGCCGCAGTCGAAAGGTACATTGACGCGCGTTTCCCAGTGGCTGGAACAGAACTTGCGATGCGCCCTTCGGCGGCTCTATTGCGTTGCGCTGAACGGAGAAAGTGCGCCCAGGGGGAATGCGGTGAAGGTGGCCCTGAACGCGGTCGAATATGCAGGGAGCGTGTGCACGGGCAGTTTTCCGTTGACACTCTCTTCGGGCCGGTGATAGGGTGCGCCCGGTTGTTCCGTTCTTCTGCGCACGGGCAACGAGTGCTTCATCATGTCCCTTCACGGCCGCACTGCTTCCCGTGTCTCGGCTGAAATTCCGTGCAAGGGAGTTTCGCGAACCGGGCGGCGCCCTCCCACCCCGAGCCTCACGACCACAGGGAGGGCAGAAGCGAGGGAGCGCTTCTGTTATGGGAGACCCAGGTAGAGACCGGGTTGACAGCCCGGGCGTCACTTGGATAGAACTCTCACTGGTTACGTGGCGCGGCAGCTCGACGGGCCGCAGCCCACATCTGCACAAGCAGCGAACATTTTCGGCTCGACGCAGGGGCAATGGCCTTATTGCGTCCTTCACGATTTCTAGGCATGCAGTCTCCAAGAGAGGTGGTCCGATGATCTCAGTTCCGTCCCGTCTCCTCGGCCTCAGCGCCGGGGGGATCACCGCCTGGGAATCCCGGTCTGGAAGGGGGCTCCGATGAATGCGGGCAGCCCCCACCGGCCCAGCGCCGGACCCGGTGGAGGGGGAAACGAGAGGACTGCAAGCCACCGGACGTCGCCGCCAGAAACCGATCGGGCGGCTTGTGAGATACGCAGAAGCAATGAACAGGGCCCTTCGGGGCCACAGGGGTTTAGAGAGAAAGTGAACGTGATTCCGGTTCATCCACAAGGAGGTTCGGGAATGAATGGCTGGCGGAAAACGGTCGGCGCTCTGCTGCTGACCCTGATCTGCGCGGTCGGACTGGTGCCCAGCTTGGTGCCCAGTGCCAACGCCGCGCAGACGTACGTCACTCCCCTGACCAACCACGGGGTGCGCTCGGGATACGTCGGGAACTACTTGACCCGACTTTCCCGCGTGTTCTTCTCCCGCGGTGCGGCCCAGGACAGCGCGACGTACGTGGTCCACAACAAGCAGGCGTTCTGTGTCGGCCGCCTGGATGTGTACTCGAACGTCCAGGACACCGTGAAGGCCGTGAAGGTGACCGACAAGAACGACAACATCGGCAACATCGATGAAGTCCGGATCTACGTCGACACCAACGGAAACAATCTCTGGGACAGCGCCGACCAGCTGGTCGCCACGAGCCCGGCCAACCTGGCCTTCACCGGCCCGGCAGCCACCGACTCGATCGCGACCTTCATCACCTTCAGCCAGACCCTGACGGTTCCGGCCAACACCCACTGGAAGAGCAACGTCGCCGGCTCGTGGCCCCTGGCCACCGCCGCGGGTGACTCGCTCGCCCAGACCGACCCGCACCTGGGCCTGTTCGTCGTCTACACGATGGCGCAGCAGGTGACCAACGGCAGCAAGCTCCGGATCGCCTTCCAGGGCGGCGCCAGCGGCGTGGTCCTCAACTCCGTCTTCCAGGACTCGACCATGTGGGCCACCACCGGGATCTTCAACAACGGTTCCGGTTCCTGGCTGCTCGGCCCCCTGGAGAACGACAGCACCGTGACCGCGGTCGCGCGCACGCTGGAGGCGGGTGCCACCTACACCGCCACCGCCGAGCGCATCCTTCCGTGGGCCCAGGCCAACCACTACGGTTCGCCTTCGCTGAACGCCGTCGGCCAGCCGGCCCTGAACAAGGCCAGCCAGCAGGACACCAACGTTCCGATCCTGTACTTCGGCCTGCAGGCGCCGGACACGGGCTTCGCTTCGTCGAAGAGCCCCGGGCCGGCAGCCGGCCTGCGCCTGTTCGGTCGCGGCGACACCACGCGTGTCGCGAGCGGCCTCGGCGCGTTCAAGGGCAACCTGTTCGACTCCCTGATCACCGTGACGGTGACCAGTGAGAACACCAACGACATCGACGTCAAGACCGTGAAGCTGTGGCTGAAGGGTACCGGCAACACCGCCGACACCATCCAGACCGGCGACACGCTGATGGCCGTGGTCGGTGGCACCGCCGGCGCGACGCCGTTCTCCGGCTCGCCCGCCAAGGCCACCCTGACCGTCGGCTCGGGCAGCGGCGTGGGCTCGGTCCTCGCGAACGGCAACACCCGTTTCGCGCCGGGCCAGTCGCGCAACTACCTGGTCACCTACGACATGAACTCGGTCGGCCGGACCCACAACGGGGACGTGCTCGACGTGCGCATCACGCAGTTCGACATCTTCTCGCGCACCTGCGGCTACACGCCGCCGGTGGACGTGGCGGTCGACTCTGCGCAGGTGACGTTCCTGTCGCTGCCGTTCACGGTGTGGATTGACACCGTGACCAGCAACCGCACGCTGCGCGCCAACTCCTTCCCGGACAGCACGACCAACATGTCGGGCATCCTGGTGAAGGGCGTGATCGACATGGGCGCCAAGAACTACGGCTCGGGCCTGCTGCTCGCGCCGGAAGTCGCCCAGGTCAAGGTCAAGAACGCCTCCAGCGACATTGACTCGCTGGTGGTGGACCTGCGCGCGTTCGGTCACAGCATGCGCTACAACCTGCCGAAGACCGGCTGGCGCCCGCTGGGCACGGACACGGTTTGGGCCGACACCTTCTCGGTGCTCGACGGGACCACGGCGTACAACGACGCGTGGGGCTCCGGCCTGACCCGCGACCGCTACGCCGCGGACACCTACAACCGCCCGACCGTGACGGTCTCCAACGGGAACACCGGGTTCCTGGCGCAGCCGGACGGTCCGTACACCGTGGCCAACACCGGCGCGATCACGGGCATGGCGTTCCCGAAGTGGTACGCCTACTCCCGCACCCTGCTGGGCGTGGGCCAGGTCGACTCCGGCTGGGCCCCGACCGGCTTCCCGGGTGACAGCTACGCCGGCCCGTACTCGATGATCCCGGTGGACAGCTGGGTGCCGAACCGCGTGACCGACGTCTCGTTCGCCATGGCGGACAGCGGCAAGCTGGACATGCAGTTCGCCCCGAGCTCGGGCACCAAGGACGGCGGACGTGTGGGCAGCCCGCGCAGCGGGATGCGCAGCACCGCCAAGAACGCCGGCGGCGGCGCGTGGTACGTCTACGCGCAGTCCAACTGGCTCTCCGGCGCCCCCAGCGGCGACATCAACTGGGCGACCGTGATTGACACGATCCCCTGGAACGACACGCTGAGCATCTCGGGCAACGTGAGCCACCGCATCCGTGACCTGTTCGGCACGGGCGGCAACCCGGCCACCAAGGTCGTGAAGTTCAACCAGAACGCCCACTACCTGTTCGGCGTCCGGACCCGCGACAACGGCGGCAACCTGGAGCTGAACACGTTCTACTACTCGACCTTCGCCGACACCCTGGCGCCGGCGGTGAACCTGGTTTCGCCGACCCGCCAGTGCGGCGTGTACGGTCCGTCCACCAACCTGAGCACGGGTGGCAACCACCACCTGTACGTCTACGCGGTCGTGGACAGCTCCAACGGTCCGGACATCTCGGGCGGCAGCGTGCGCCTGCACATCCGGTTCCGTGACGTCGACCCGAGCACCCCGGGCAACCAGCCGGGACCGTGGGATGACGCCAACATCGACGTGAACGAGATGGGCCTCGGCTCGCTCCCGCGTCCGATGGACCAGGTGGGCAGCTCGTACTGGTTCATGTACCAGATCGCCAGCATCGACAACTCGACCAGCCTGCAGGACGACTTCGAACTGACCGTGACGGCATCCGACGTCCACGGGAACTTCGAGTCGCCGCAGCACTCGTACGAGCGGGCCAACAGCCTGATCCAGGGCGGCCTGAACAACCTGTGCTTCGTCTGGGACGACCAGCCGCCGGTCTGTGAGCTGATCAAGATCAACGGCCAGGAGACCAGCAGCGGCGTCCTGCCGATCGTGGACACCGGTGTGGACTCGGTCAGCCTGACGGTCCGCGTGACCGACGCGGTCAGCGACCGCCTCGGCCTGCCGTTCTTCTTCCGTTCCGACCTGGGTGGTGACGTCCACACCTACGGCTGGCTGCACACCGCCGCGCTGACGCACGAAGTCGTGATCCGCTACCCGTCCTCGGGTGCGGTTGCGACCTCGCCGACCGCGGGCGGGTTCACCGGCTCCGCGTACGTGTTCGTGCGCGACAGCGCCGGGAACGAGTGCAGCTCGACGAAGTCCTTCTACCTGAAGGACACCTCGCCGCCGACGGCGCACTTCACCGCTCCGCTGATGAACACGCGCCTCGCCCTGCCGTACACGATCTCGCTCGCGGCGTCGGACAACGCCGGCCTGGGCGCGGCGGTCCTGACCCTGTGGAACCACGCGACCAGCGCGTTCATGGACACCATCGTGATTCTCCCGCGCCCGGACGTCGAAGAAGAGACCAAGGGCAAGGGCGGTCCGAAGGGCACTGCGGTCGCGACCCAGACCTACAGCTACAGCTGGAACCGCAGCGTCAGCTACACGAAGATCGTCGGGATGGCCAATGACGGTCAGTACGACATCAAGGCCACCGTGTACGACCTGGCGAACAACACGGTCACGACCACGACGACCTTCATCTACGACGCCCTGGCGCCGACGCTGGCGCTGGCCATCGTGGACCCGGTCACCATCGGCGGCCGCGTGACCATGCCCACGACCGTGACCTTCAAGGCCACGCCGCAGGGCCCGTACGCGACCGACGTGACCTCCGCGCGGTTCTTCTGGAAGCGGAAGACCGTCGCCGACGAGTACTTCTCGTACACCAGCATGGGCACCGTCAACACGCTGCGTGACGGCGCGTACTGGCTGACCTACGGCACGTTCCCGTCCAACGACTCGATCGACGTTCGCGTGATCGGCTTCGACGCCGCCGGCAACATGGCGTACGACTCCGACGCCGACGCCGAGTTCGACCCGGGTACGTTCCCGACCGCGCTGGCGACGGTGCCCCCGTCGGCGGTGCAGTTCTACACCACCTCGGGCCCGGCCTTCGCCCTGTGGAAGGTGACGGACGTCACGTCCTCCACCATCTACTACCCGAGCACCCTGCTCGGTGGCAGCGGCTGGGTGTACGCGAGCGGCAACGACTCGCTGTACGTGAACCCGCAGGACAACGCCAACAACAGCGTCGACGCGTACGCCGAGTACACGCTGACCGGCCCGAACCTGGGCGCCGGTTCCAACGTGTACGGCACCACGCCGGCGACGATCCAGCTGGGCCACGTGACCGTGTCCCCGTACAACTTCGGGTTCGGCCTGTCCCGCCTCGCCGGCCTGCAGACCTACCTGCAGGTGAACGGTTACTGGCAGGGCACGCTGACCGTGAAGATCTACGACAGGTTCGGTGGGGTCACCTCGACCGACGCCATCCAGATCGGCGTCACGAACGTGAACCCGAACCAGGCGGTCGTGACCGCCCCGAACAACGGCTGCGTGGTGTACGGTGACGTCTCGTTCAGCGCGATGGTCATCGACGCCTCCAGCATTCGTAAGGTCCGCTTCGACTACAAGAGCGTCTCGGGCGGCAGCTTCACGCCGTTCGACTCGATGCTGACCGCCGCGGCCTCGGGTTCGCCCAAGACCTACACCGGCGTTCTGCACACGATCGGACTCCTCGCGGATGGCCAGTACCTGGTCCGCGCGGCCGCAATCGACTCCGCCGGCAACTTCGACCCCGCTGTGAACAACATCAGCGTGATCGTGGACAACGCCGGTCCGGCCCTCACCATGGGCCCGGTGGTCGAGCCCCTGGGCGGCGGCACGTGGATCGGTGGTGGCACGGGCACGGCCTTCGACGGCCGCACCCACACCCCGATCATGAGCCTGAGCGCCACGGTGACCCGCAGCATCGCGCCGGTGACCAACGTCGCGTGGCAGGCGAAGCTTGCCACCGTTCTCCCGAGCAGCCCGATCACGCCTGCCTCGGCCGAGATCGCGTCCAACTGGCTGAACCTGGGCAGCGACGCGAACACGCCGTACGCCCTGAGCTACCTGTTCAACGGCGCGGCGATCTCGACCTGGACGAGCCAGTTCGGCAACGTGGGCAAGGTGCAGTTGCGCGCCACGGTGACGGACAACGCGTGCAGCGGGGCCCGGACGGTCGCGACGCCGGACAACGTGCTGTACAACATTGACTTCAACGCGCCGCGCGCGTTCTTCCAGACCGTCGCCGGCCAGCCGGTCACGGCGGTCCCGGTGAACGTGACCGCGGGCACCAACGTGGCGCTGGTTGCGGCCACCTACGACGACGTGCCGACCGCCGCCCTGAACGTGGGCGTCGACAGCGTCTGGTTCCACGTCTACAACGGCAGCGGCGTCCAGATGTTCGACGTCCGCATGGCCGCGAGCCAGGGTGTGAGCGGTGCGTTCACCACCCTGTGGAACACCACGGGTCTGGCCGCCGGCCTGTACACCGTGTACTTCCAGTCGTGGGACAACCTGCACAACTTCTCCGAAGTCGCCAGCACCACCGTGCTGGTCTCCGACCAGCTCTCCCCGGTCGCTTCGATCGCGGGTCTGCTGCCGAAGGCCGTCTACGCGGTGAGCTACGACAAGGACGTGAACGACGTCCAGTTCCAGGCCCGCCTCAGCGGCGCCGGCTCCTGGACCAACGTCGGAATCAGCACCCAGGTCTTCAGGGGCACGCTGACTCCGGCCGCGGCGAAGGGCCTCGGCAACCGCGTCGTCCGCAAGCTCGCGAACGGCAACGTGGCGTGGACCCTGTGGAAGACGACGTTCGACGCGGCGAAGTACGCGAACGGCACGTACGAATTCCGTGCCGTCGCGAAGGACACCGCGGCGAACAGCGACCCGACCCTGGCCCCGGTCACCTCGGCTGCACTCGCGGTGAGCAGCGGCCTGGCGAACTGGACCATGACCAACCTGGCGCAGATCGCGAACATCAGCTTCGCCTCGAACGAGACGGACTGTGACAGCGCGCTGGTCCAGGTGACGACGGACGGCACCGGTGGCGTCCCGGCGGTCCTCGCCGTGGAACGCGCGGTCAACACCGCGGACGACGCCTACGTGGCCTACGCGGTTGCGATGCGTCAGAACACCATCAACTCGACCCTGTACGCGGGCTCCGTGCCGCTCAACACGATCACCAGCGACGGTGGTCTGGCGTGGGTGTTCGCGGGCCTGAATAACGGACTGGTGACGGACCTCGAGATGGCCGGCCTCACCGCCTTCTCGGTCACCCCGTCGCTCGGTTCCTACAGCACCATCCGCAGCCTCGAGACCGTGGGCGGCCTGCCGGTTGCGCAGGCGTACTTCCCGCCGGCCTCGGTGAGCTTCACCAGCCACGCCTTGCTGCTGCCGACGGACATGCCGCAGCCGCAGCCGGACGTGAACCGCATCCGTGGAGTGCCCTCGGCGTACGGCAACATCATGTACGGCGTGGAAATCTGCGGGTACAACGACAGGGGACTGATCTCGAAGCAGAGCACCGAGACCTCGGCCCCGAGCTTCCTCAAGCCGGTGCAGCTGGTCCTGAAGTACGGCACCCCGCTGGGCGCGAACACCGCGAACGCCCTGACCGTGGCGCTGTGGGACTTCGACACCGGTGCGTGGGACCTGAACCACACCACCCAGGTCACCATTGACCCGAGCCAGAACCTGGCGACGGCGTGGGTGACCGAGGCGGGCTACTACGCCGTCGTGGAGAAGGACTTCACCGTCCACAACGGCAACATCACCATCACGGACGTCAAGGCCCTGCCGGGCGAGATGACGTGGCCGGCCCACCTGCAGATGCCGGTGAACGGCTTCGTGGATGCGCGCCCCTGCTTCTCGGCGCTCATCAACCACACGTTCGGCAATGACAAGGTCGACAACGTGATGGCGTGGATGCGCCCGGTGGGTGGCAACTACATCAAGATCTACGACTACAAGACCAGCTTCACGCACTGCGGTCTTGATGACGAGATGGGTTACGAGTCGGGCAGCGGCTTCATGAACATCTGCTACGAGGTGTCCGAGAGCGAAGGCTGCTTCGACAACAACCCGGGCAACGACGACGGCGCGTTCCCGTCGCTGAAGACCGGCAACTACCAGCTGAAGGTTGCCGCCTCCTCCGCGACCGGCGACTACACGTTCGTCGAGACCCAGTTCAACGTGGACGCCAACGGTCCGACCGTCACCAACCTGACCCCGGTCTACCAGGGCAACAACCCGGTGATCCGGTTCAGCGCGAGTGACGCCGGCGCCGGCCTGAGCGCCACGCGCATGGCGGTGGACGTGTTTGTCCAGGAGTTCGACCGGGACAACGCGTCGCTGCGGTACCCGCACTACAAGGGTACGCTGTACAACAACAACATCACCCGTGACTCGTCCAGGACCGCCGACGGCGTGACCACCTGGTTCTTCTCGGCGAAGACCAACTTCGACCTGAAGGACGGGGATCACCTGCGCGCGGTCGCGTACGGTGGCATGGTGAGTGACTGGTTCGTGGACAGCTCGTACCACTACACCGACGACGCGCGGCAGTACCACGCGGCCGGTGGCGTGAAGGACTCGCTCAACAACGGCGCGACTCCGCTCGAGATCAACACGACCATCAACCTGAACTTCGCCGGTCCGACCACCCAGAATGCCACGGGCATCTGCGTGGGCCCGAACCCGGTGATCAGGGTCCAGATCAGTGACAACGGCAACGGCGTGGACAAGAACTCCCTCGTGATCGCGTACAAGAACGTGACCACGGGCGCGACCCTTGCCACCCACCGCATCTCGGACGTGAGCTTCTCGGGCGACCTGATGACGGACGCCACCTCCTTCAACCTGGCCGACGGCACCAAGCTGCAGGCCACGCTGACCGTGGGTGACAACGGCACGCCCAAGAACTTCCGGACGGCGACGTACGACTTTACCGTCGACGCGTCCCGCCCGGTGGTCACTCTCGCCACGGGCGCCAACATCTCCGACGGCACGATCAAGCTGGACATCGCGTCCACGGACTGCAACGGCGACTACAACGTCAACTCGGAGAGCATCCAGGTCCTGGTCGACGGCGCCTCCTGGCCGTTCACGTACGACGCCGCGATGCACCAGATCTCGATGAGCAACCCGGGTTACGGCAAGACCCTCGTCGTCAACGTGACCGACAACGTCGGCAACGTGGGCACCTTCCGTGGCGTGACGCAGTCGCAGACGCTCGCGATCAGCGGCGACGCCAAGAACTACCCGAACCCGTTCGATAACAAGGCGCCGAACAACACCACGACCATCGTGTTCGGTCTGACCAAGAACGCCACCGTCGATGTCACCATCTTCGACCTGGCGGGCAACACGGTCCGCACCAAGCACGTGGACAACGCGACCCCCCAGTCCACCTGGGTCTGGGACGGCCGCACCGACGACGGCAAGACCGTCGCCCGTGGTGTCTACCTCGGCCGGATCAAGGCCAGCGACGGCTCCCGCACCGCGACGGCGATGATCAAGATCGCCGTGGCCCGGTAAGAGTGGAGGAGGGGGCCCGGGTAACCGGGCCCCCGACCCGCCGATGTCCTTGAAAACGACAGACAAGGAGGTAGCAAAGATGTTCCGGAAAGGCTCCCTGGTCCTGTTGGCCGGCCTGGCGCTGTTTGCCGTGACCGTGCCCGCGTGGGCCGAAGACAGTTCGGATGCGAAGAACTTCGCCCCGCTTTCGCGGACCGGGTTCGATGCGCGCGCGCTCGGCATGGGCGGCGCCTACGTCGGACTGGCCAACGACGCGGCCGCGGGTTACTGGAACCCCGCGGGGCTTTACATGATGGGCGAAGGCGCAACCAGCCTGAGCTCCATGTACACCACCGGTCTCTCCAATGACCGCTTCCAGAACTACATCGCCGTTGCGCACCGCTTCCAGAGCTTCTCGCTGGGCGTGACCTGGTTGAACTCGGGTATCCGGGACGTCCAGGGCTGGGATGGCCAGGGCAACTCGACCAGCAACTTCGGCGAGTTCGACAACATCGTCGGCCTCTCGGTGGGTGTCGGCACCGACCGCGCGGCCTTCGGGTTCACGCTGAAGGGCTACTTCCAGGGCCTGAACAGCCAGCAGCGCAACGGCGTCGGCCTCGACGCCGGCGTGCAGTTCAAGGTCAGTGACATGCTCACCCTGGGCGGCGTGCTGCAGGACATGGGCGGCAAGGTCGGCGGCGACCGCCTTCCGGTCAACCTGCGCATCGGCGCCGGCCTGTACCCCATGGAGCGCCTGCGCTTCGCCATGGACGTGGAGCGGACCGAGAACTCGGCCACCGTGCTCCACGGCGGCGGCGAGTACGGCGTGAAGTTCGGTGATGACGCGATGGCGTTCCTCCGTGCCGGCGTGAACGACTCCAAGTTCAACGCGGGTCTCGGTGTGAAGGTCAGCAAGCTGCAGGCTGACTACGCCTTCACGGGCGAAAAGGAGTCGGGCTTCGGGAACGCGCACCGCGTGAGCCTGAACGTCCACTTCCAGTAACCGCCCGGTCTCACTCGAAGCCTTTCCGGGAGGACGGCGCCATGATGGCGCCGTCCTCTTTCCTTAAGCGGTGCGCCCAGGGGCCGGTCCGAGTGCCCGTCGCCCCCGCCAATTCAGAGTGCCCGTCGCCCCCGCCAGCCGTCCCGGCCCGCCTGCCCCCCGGCGCACCTCATGCCCCCCGCGCCGGACGTCCCGGCCCGATGCCCGCGCCTTGACACGGGCGTCCGCAACCGCCAAAATGCGCCAGTCCAGCAAGGTTTTCCCCTCCGGGCTGGTTGATAACGCGAATTCCGACCACTCTCGTGAACCATTTCACAATCCGCGGAGCGCGAGCCGTGAAGATCGTCGTTTGTCTCAAGCAGGTGCCGGATTCCGAGACCCGCGTGAAGGTGGGCGCGGATGGGCGGCACGTGGACCTTTCGGGCGTGAGCCTGGTGGTGAACCCGTACGACGAGTTCGCCATCGAGGCCGCGCTGAAGCTCAAGGAGGCGGGCACCGCCGAGGACGTCACGGTCCTCTGCCTGGGCCCCGCGGGAGCCGTGACCTCCATGCGCACGGCGCTGGCGATGGGTGTGGACCGCGGGGTGCTGCTCAAGGCCGACACCGGCGACGCCGACGGCCGCGCCGTGGCCGTGGCGCTGGCGGCGAAGCTCAAGGAACTGGCGCCGGACCTGGTGCTCTTCGGCAAGCAGGCCATAGACGACGACGGCTCGCAGGTGGGCCCCCGCGTGGCGGACCTGCTGGGCCTGCCGTGCGTCACCGTGGTGACCGGCCTGGAGGTCTCCGGCGGCCGGGTGCGCGCGGAGCGCGAGATCGAGGGTGGCCTGGAAGTCTGCGAGTGCGCCCTGCCCGCGGTGATCACCACGCAGAAGGGCCTCAACGAGCCGCGCTACCCCTCGCTCAAGGGCATCATGGCGGCCAAGAAGAAGGAGATCCAGGAGTCGGACGTGGTCCTCGAGGCCCCCGGCCTGGTGGTGAAGGCGGTGACTCCGCCCCCGGCGCGCAAGCCCGGCCGGATGGTCGGCGAGGGCGCGGCGGCGGCGGCGGAGCTGGTGCGGGTTCTCCGCGAGGAGGCGCGCGTCATCTGACGCGCGGGGACGCCATGGCAATCCTGGTCTTCATCGAGGCCCGCGAGGGCTCCATCCGCAGGGTGTCGCACGAGGCGCTGGGCGCGGCCCGGGGCCTTGCCGCCGGGCTGGGCAACGCGCCCGTGGTGGCCGTGGTCCCGGGCCACCAGGTGGCCGGCGTGGACGCCATGGGGGCGGCCGGCGCCGACCGCGTGCTGGTCTACGACGCCCCGCACTTCCAGTCCTACACCCCCGACGGGTACGCCGCCGCGGTGGCCGACGCGGCCGGCAGGACCGGCGCGGCGGTGGTGCTGTTCGCGGCCTCGGCCATGGGCAAGGATCTCGCCCCGCGCGTGGCTTCGCGCCTGGGCGCCGGCCTGGCCACCGACTGCACCGCGCTGCGCGCCGAGAACGGCAGGCTGGTGGCCACCCGGCCGGTGTTCGCCGGCAAGGTGGTGACCGAGCTCACCTGGGACCGGCTTCCGCAGGTGGCCTCGCTGCGGCCCAAGATCTTCGAGCCGCTGGCGCCGGACGCCTCCCGCTCCGCGACCGTGGAGAACATGCCCGCGCCGGTGGGTGAGGGGGACCTCAAGGTCCGCACCGTGGAGCTCAAGGCCGCGGCGCAGGGCAGGGTGGACCTGACCGAGGCCGAGATCATCGTGTCCGGCGGGCGCGGTCTGAAGGGGCCCGAGGGCTTCGGGGTGCTCGAGGACCTGGCCGCCGCGCTGGGAGGCGTGGTGGGAGCCTCCAGGGCCGCCGTGGACGCCGGCTGGCGCCCGCACGCCGACCAGGTGGGCCAGACGGGCAAGACCGTATCGCCCAAGCTGTACGTGGCCTGTGGCGTGTCCGGGGCCATCCAGCACCTGGCCGGGATGACCGGCTCGAAGTGCATCGTGGCCATCAACAAGGACGCCGACGCGCCCATCTTCAAGGTGTCCGACTACGGGCTGGTGGGGGACCTGTTCGAGGTCGTCCCGGCCGTGGCCGCGGAAGTGAGGAAGCTCAACTCGCGCTGACGCGCGCGGGCGGGCAGGCATGCCCGCCCACGCAGGTCGGGCATTCGTGCCGGACCTGCGGGTGTCGTGAAACCCGGCAGGCAGGAACGCCTGCCCTACTGGACTCGGGCCGCCCGGCAGACTAGAATGTGCCGGTTTGGGAAGCGGATCCCCTGAGGGGGTCCCAGGGCTGCGGGCTCTGCATGAGCCCGCAGGGACGCGGGCCTCTCGCGGGGCCCCGGGACGGGAAACGACGGAACGCTCATGTCACCCATGGCACCGGGTTCCACCGACTTCATCCACACCTACCTGCCCGCGCTCATCCTGTTCCTCCTGGCGGCGGGCTTCGCGGCCGCCACCGTGGCCGCCTCGCGGTTCGTGGGCCCGCACCGGCCCTCGCGCGAGAAGAACATGCCCTACGAGTGCGGCATCGAGCCCGTGGGGAGCGCCTCGGAGCGCTTCTCGGTGAAGTTCTACCTCGTCGCGATGCTGTTCATCATCTTCGACATCGAGGCCGTCTTCCTGTACCCGTGGGCGGTCGCGTTCAAGCAGCTGAAGCTGTTCGGGCTGTTCGAGATGCTGGTGTTCATCGCGCTGCTGCTGGCCGGCTACGTCTACATCTGGAAGAAGGGGGCGCTCGAATGGGACTAGAGGAAAAGGTCCCCGAAGGCATCCTGCTGACCAGCGTGGAGAAGATGGTCGGCTGGGCGCGCGCGAGCTCGATCTGGCCGTGCACCTTCGGGCTGGCGTGCTGCGCGATCGAGATGATGGCGGCCGGGGCGTCGCGCTTCGACCTGGCCCGCTTCGGCGCGGAGGTCTTTCGCGCCTCCCCGCGGCAGTCCGACCTCATGATCGTGGCCGGGCGGGTGAGCGTGAAGATGGCGCCGGTGCTGCGGCAGGTCTACGACCAGATGTCCGAGCCCAAGTGGGTCATCGCCATGGGCGCGTGCGCCTCGTGCGCGGGCGTGTTCAACAACTACGCCATCGTGCCGGGCGTGGACCGCATCGTGCCGGTGGACGTGTACGTGCCGGGCTGTCCCCCGCGCCCGGAAATGCTGATCCAGGGCATCATGAAGCTCCAGGAGAAGATCCGCACCGGCAGCCTCAAGCCGGTGGTGGTGGACATGCCCGACCGCCCGCGGGCGGCGGGCGCGTAGGCGGGCGGGGAGGATCACGGTGAGCGAACCAGCCGGGCCGGTTGCGGCCGCGTTGCGGGAACGCCTCGGGGACGCGGTCCTGGGAGAGGCGGAGTTCCGCGGCGAGATCACCCTCACGCTGCGCAAGGACCGCCTGCTGGAGGCCCTCGCGTTCCTGCGGGACGAGCCCGCGCTGCGCTTCGACCTGCTGAGCGACATGACCTCGGTGGACTGGCCGGAGCGCGCCGAGCGCTTCGACATCCTGTATCACCTCAACTCCACGGTTCACGGTCACTTCGTCCGGGTGAAGGTCCGCGTGGGCGACGGCGAGCCCTGCCCCAGCGCCACCGGCGTGTGGGGTGGCGCCAACTGGCTGGAGCGCGAGATCTACGACCTGATGGGCATCCCCTTCGAGGGCCACCCCGACCTGCGCCGCATCCTCACTCCCGACGACTGGGAAGGCCACCCGCTGCGCAAGGAATACCCGCTGGGACGCGAGGAAGTGGCGTTCACGCACAACCTGGACACCTACAAGAAGCGCCCCGTCACCATCAGCCCGGACTACACGGATGCCTACTGACGTCGCCAGTCTCCACACCGAGACCATGACCCTCAACATGGGCCCGCAGCACCCGTCCACGCACGGGGTGCTCCGGCTGGTGCTCGACCTGGACGGCGAGACCGTGGTCCGCTGCACGCCCCACGTGGGCTACCTGCACACCGGCATGGAGAAGCAGGGGGAGAGCAAGAACTACTACAAGTTCATCCCCACCACCGACCGGATGGACTACCTCGCGCCCATCTCCAACAACCTGGGCTACTGCCTGGCGGTGGAAAAGCTGTGCGGCATCGAGGTGCCGCTGCGGGCGCAGTACATCCGCGTGCTGCTCACCGAGATGACGCGCATCGCCAGCCACCTGGTGTGGCTGGGCACCCACGCCATGGACATGGGTGCGCAGACGGTGTTCCTGTACTGCTTCCGCGAGCGCGAGAAGTTCCTGCTGCTCCAGGAGATGATCTGCGGCGCCCGTCTCACCGCCAGCTTCGTGCGCATCGGCGGCGTGATGCTGGACATGCCCGGGGGCTTCCTGGAGGCCGCCAGGCAGTTCGTGGACGAGATGCCCGGGCACATCGTCCAGTACGAGACGCTGCTCACGAAGAACCCCATCTGGCTGCGTCGCACCAAGGGCGTGGGCGTGCTCACCGCCGCGCAGCTGAAGGACCTGAGCGTCACCGGCCCGCTGCTGCGTGCCGCCGGCGTGAAGTGGGACCTGCGCAAGGCGCGGCCGTACTCCTCGTACGACCACTTCGACTTCGAGGTGCCCACGGCCACCGGCGGCGACGTGTTCGACCGGTACGTGGTGCGTCTCGAGGAGATGCGCCAGAGCGTGCGGATCTGCCAGCAGGCGATCGCGAAGATGCCCGCCGGCCCGTACCGCTCGCCCGACTCGAAGTACGTGCTGCCGCCGCGCGAGGACGTGCACTCCAGCATGGAGGCGCTGATCCAGCACTTCCGCCTGGTGACCGAGGGCTTCCGCCCGCCGCCGGGCGAGGTGTACCAGGCCGTGGAGGCGCCCAAGGGGGAGCTGGGCTACTACCTCTGCAGCGACGGCGGTCCCAACCCGTACCGCGTGCACGTGCGCGGCCCCTCCTTCGTGAATCTCCAGTCGCTGGCCGCCATGTGCGAGGGCCGCCTGGTGGCCGACGTGGTCGCCGCCATCGGCTCCATCGACATCGTGCTGGGGGAGGTGGACCGCTGATGGCCCTCGAGTTCAAGCCCGCGGCGCTGGAAGAGTGCCGGCGGATCATCGCGAAGTACCCGCGCAAGCGGTCGGCGGTGCTGCCGGTGCTGTACGTGGCGCAGCGCGAGTTCGGGTACGTCTCCGAGGAGGCCGAGGCGCTGGTGGCAAAGCTGCTGGACCTGCACGCCGAGGAGGTGTCCGGCGTGGTGAGCTTCTACACCATGTTCCACCGCCAGCCGGTCGGCAGGTACGTGGTGGAGGTGTGCCGGACGCTCTCGTGCGCGCTGATGGGCGCGGACGACATCGCCAGCCACCTGCGCAAGCGGCTGGGCATCCAGCCCGGCGAGACCACCCCGGACGGTCGCTTCACCCTGCGCAACGTGGAGTGCCTGGCCTCCTGCGGCACCGGCCCCGCGGTGCAGATCAACGGCGTGTACCACGAGAACCTGACCATCCAGGCGCTCGACCGGATCCTGGACTCGCTGCCATGAACGACATTCTCTTCAAGCACTTCCACAAGCCCGGGCTGCGGGCGCTGGCCGGCTACGAGGCCGCGGACGTGGGCGGCTACCAGGTCGCGCGGCAGATGCTCACCTCGAAGGTGGCACCGGACGAGATCATCGAGAAGGTGAAGCAGTCCGGCCTGCGCGGCCGCGGCGGCGCGGGGTTCCCGGCCGGCATGAAGTGGGGCTTCGTGCCCAAGGTCTCCGCCGACCCCAGGTACCTGGTGGTCAACGCCGACGAGAGCGAGCCGGGCACCTTCAAGGACCGCGAGCTCATGGAAAAGTGCCCGCACATGCTGTTCGAGGGCATCCATCTCGCGGCCTACGCCATCGGCGCGCACCTGGCGTTCATCTACATCCGCGGCGAATTCGTGCAGCAGGCGCAGATCCTGGAGGAGGCGCTGGCCGAGGCGTACGCCAGGGGCTACTTCGGCAGAAACATCTTCGGTTCGGGCTACGACCTGGAACTGGTGGTGCACCGCGGCGCCGGCGCCTACATCTGCGGCGAGGAGACCGCGCTGCTGGACTCGCTGGAGGGCTACCGCGGCCAGCCTCGCCTGAAGCCGCCGTTCCCGGCGGTGAAGGGGCTGTACGGCGGCCCGACGGTGGTCAACAACGTCGAGACCATCTGCTGTGTCCCGTTCATCGTGGGCCAGGGCCCCGCGGCGTTCCGCAAGTTCGGCACCGAGAAGAGCCCCGGCACCAAGATCTTCTCGGTCAGCGGTCCGGTGAAACGCCCCGGCAACTACGAGCTGCCCCTGGGCACCTCGCTGAAGACGCTGATCTACGACGTATGCGGCGGGATGCGCGACGGCCACGAACTGCGCGCGGTGATCCCCGGAGGCTCGTCCGTGCCGGTGCTGGACGCCTCGAAGGTGGATATCGCCCTGGACTTCGAGTCGGTGCAGGCCGCGGGCTCCATGCTGGGCTCCGCCGGGGTGATCGTGATGAGCCAGCGCATGTGCATGGTGCGCGCCACGCTCAACCTGATCCGGTTCTACCGCCACGAGTCGTGCGGCAAGTGCACCCCGTGCCGCGAGGGTACCTACTGGATGGAGAAGATCCTGGACCGGATCGAGCACGGCATGGGCCAGCCGGGCGACCTGGACCTGCTGCTGGACCTGTGCGGCACGTTGCTGGGGCGCAGCTTCTGCGCGCTGGGCGACGCGGCGGCCATGCCGGTGGAGAGCTCGGTGCGCACGTTCCGCGAGGAGTACGAGGCCCACATCCGCGAGAAGCGCTGCGTCGTCCGCGACGCGGCCCTGGCGGGATCCCGGTAGAGGATGCCATGCCCGACCCCAAGATGATCACCCTCAACATCGACGAGCGCGCGGTGACCGTGCCCGAGGGCACGCTGGTCACCGAGGCGGCGCGCCAGCTGGGCATCGTCATCCCCATCTTCTGCTCGCACCACCGGCTGAAGCCGCTGGGCGCGTGCCGCATGTGCCTGGTGGAGAAGGTCGGCGTGGGCAAGCCCATCCCGGCGTGCACCGAGACGGTGACCGAGGGCATGCAGATCCGCACCCAGAGCCCCATGGCGGTGCAGGCCCGGACCGGCATCATGGAGTACCTGCTGGTGAACCACCCGCTGGACTGCCCGGTGTGCGACGAGGGCGGCGAGTGCGACCTGCAGGACACCAGCTACGACCACGGCATCACCGGCTCCCGCTTCGGCGAGATGAAGCGCGCCTTCGACCAGGTGGACCTCGGCCCCGTCGTGGTGCTGGACCGCAACCGCTGCATCGTGTGCGCGCGCTGCGTGCGCTACTGCAAGGACATCATGGGCGACACCGCGCTGGCCATCGAGGAGCGCGGGTACCAGAGCCGCATCAGCTCCCTGGGCGGCGGCCCGCTCGAGTGCCAGCAGTGCGGCAACTGCATCGAGGTCTGCCCGGTGGGCGCGCTCACCAGCCGACCGTTCCGGTTCCGTTCCCGGCCCTGGGAGCTGAAGCAGGTGGAGACTGTCTGCACCTACTGCTCCAACGGCTGCACCTACCACCTGGGCCGGCACGGCTCGAAGGTGGTGCGCGCGCGGGCCAAGCGCTCGCACGGCGTGAACCGCGACTTCCTGTGCGCGCGCGGCCGCTTCGGCTACGAGTTCATCAGCGCGGCGGACCGCCTGCAGCACCCGAAGGCGCGGCGCGACGGGACCACCGGCCGGGTGGAGTGGAGCGCGGCGCTGGACGCATGGGCGAAGGCCGTGGAGGCCGCGAAGCGCGCCGGCAAGGCCGTGGCCGGCCTCGCGGGGGCCCGGCTCTCCAACGAGGATCTGTACCTGTTCCAGAAGCTCTTCCGCGAGGTGCTGGGCTCGCCGCACGTGGACCACCGCATGTCCGCGCGCGCCCCGCTCTCCGGGGCGACCTTGCGCCGGCTGGCCGCGTTCCCGCCCGCCCCGGCCTCCGCGCTGGAGACCGCGGGCGCGGTCTTGAGCTTCGGCGAAGACCTGTGCGAGGAGCAGCCGCTCTACGGCACCAGCGTGCTGCGCGAGCTCAACTACCGGAACCTGCCGCTGGTGGTGGCGCACTCTCGCCGCGTGGACCGCCTGAAGGCCGCGGCGTCCACGCTCACGTATCGTTCGGGCGCCGAGCTGGCCGCCGCACGCGGCCTGCTCAAGGCCGTGGCCGCGCACCCCGCCGCCGCCGCCGCGCACCGCGAGGCCGCGGCGAAGTTGTGCGACGCGTGGACGTGGGAGTCCGTGGCCTCCGGCAGCGGCCTCGCGCGCGAGGCCTTCGAGCTCGCCGCCGCCACGTTCTTCGCCGCCGGGCCGCGGGTGCTGCTGTTCGGCTCGCGCGTGTTCGCGAGCGCCGAGGCCGAGGCCCTGGTGGCCGCCCTCTCGGACATCGCGCTGCTGGCCGGCGCCGCGCTCACGCCGCTGTGGGACCGCGCCAACACCCAGGGTGCGATGGACCTCGGCGTGCTGCCCGACCTGGGCCCCGGCTACGCCGCCGCCCCGAAGGCCGGCTGGAACACCGCCGAGATCCTGAAGCGCGCCGCCGCCGGCGAGGTCGGGGTGCTGGTGCTGGCCGGCGCCAACCCGCTGAGTCACTTCCCGGACCGCAAGCTGGCCGAGGCCGCGCTGCGCAAGGTGGATTTCGTGCTGGTCCTGGAGCTCTTCGACACCGAGGCCACCGGGGCCGCCCACCTCACGCTCCCGGCCTGCTCCTACGCCGAGTCGGACGGCTCGATGACCAGCGCCGAGCGCCGCATCCAGGCGCTGCGCGCCGCGGCTCCCGCGCCGGGCGAGGCGATGCCGGACTGGCGCATCCTCGAGCGCCTGGCGGCCGCCGCGGGCACGGCCTGGAACTACGCCGACGTGCGGGCGGTGCAGGAGGAGATCCGCACCGGGGTGAAGCTCTACTCCGGGCTGGGCCGCCGCGTGGGCCCGGCCGCGCCGTGCTGGACCCTGGAGGGCGCCGCGGCGCCGGTCTTCGCGCCGGTGCCCGAGGGCCGGGCGGTGGCCGCACCCGCCGCGGGCCTGTTGCGCGTCGAGGCCGGCAACTCGATCTTCCACCACGGCACCCTGACGCGCCACGACCCGGTGCTCACCGGCCTGCTGCCTTCGCCGGTGCTGCATGTGTCCGCCGAGGACGCGGCCCGCCTGGGGCTGGACGAGGGCGACCTGGCGCAGCTGGAGGCCCCGGGCACCCGCCTGGAGGTGCGCGTGAAGGTGGGCGGCCCGTCCGCGCCGGGGGTTGCGTTCTTCCCCGACCATTTCGCCGGCGCGGAGGCCAACCGCATCCTGGGCCCCGGCGCCGCCCACGCCGACCTCAAGCTGGTCCCGCTGGGGGCCTCGGTGCACTCGTCATGACGCCGGACATCCTCAACGTGGTGCTGCAGTCGTTCCTGCGGGGCGCGATCGTGATCGGCACGTTCCTGGGCGCCGTGACGTACCTGGTGTGGGCGGAGCGCAAGATCGCCGGGCACATCCAGCTGCGCATCGGGCCCGAGCGCGTGGGCCCGTTCGGCCTCCTGCAGACCATCGCCGACGTGCTGAAGCTGTTCCTCAAGGAGGACGTGACCCCCACCGAGTCGCGCAAGATCCTGTTCCACATCGCACCCATGATCGCGGTGATCCCGGCCATGTCCTCGTTCGCGGTGATCCCGTTCTCCAGCGGCCCGGGCGGGCGGATCGCCGACCTGAACGTGGGAGTGCTGTACGTGTTTGCGTTCACGTCGCTGTCGGTGTACGCCATCGTGCTGGCGGGCTGGTCGTCCAACAGCAAGTACTCGGTGCTGGGCGGGCTGCGGGCCACCGCGCAGATGATCAGCTACGAGCTCTCCATGGGGCTCGCGGTCATGGGCGTGCTGATGGGCTCCGGCAGCCTCTCGCTGGTGGACATCGTGAACGGCCAGGCGCACATGTGGAACATCGTGTGGCAGCCGCTGGGCTTCCTGCTGTTCCTGGCCTGCGCGGTGGCCGAGACCAACCGCGCGCCCTTCGACCTGCCCGAGGCCGAGTCCGAACTGGTGGCCGGCTTCCACACCGAGTACAGCAGCATGAAGTGGGCGTTCTTCTTCCTCGGCGAGTACGCCGCCATGATCACCGCGTGCGCCATGATGACCACGCTGTTCCTGGGCGGCTGGCAGGGCCCGTTCCTGCCGCCGTACGTGTGGTTCTGCCTCAAGGTGGCGGCGCTGATCTTCGTGTTCATCTGGCTCCGCTGGACCTTCCCGCGCCTGCGCTACGACCAGCTCATGGCGTTCGGGTGGAAGGTCCTGCTGCCCCTGTCCCTGTTCAACATCGTCGTCACCGCCGTGGTGATGACCTGGATCGGGAGGTAGAGGTGCACCTGGCCGCCCCGTCCGTGACGGAACTTATCTTCTGGGTGTGCGCGGTGGCCGCCTGCGTCATGGGCGCCCTGGTGGTCCTGCTGCCCAACCCGGTCTCCAGCGCGCTGGCGCTGGTCGTGACCCTGTGCGCCGTCGCCGGGCTGTTCCTCACGCTGGGCGCGCAGTTCATCTCCATGGTGCAGGTGATCGTGTACGCCGGCGCCATCATGGTGCTGTTCCTGTTCGTGATCATGCTGCTGCAGCTCACCGGAACGCCGCGCTCCGGCCGCGCGATCTTCGGTCCGAAGATCCTGGGCGCGGCGCTGGGCATGGGCCTGCTGGCGCAGCTCGGCGCGGTGGTGACCACCGCCACCTACCCTCCGGGGGCGGGCGACCCGGCCTTCGGCGCCGTGAACAACACCCTGGAGGTGGGCCGCGCGCTGTACTCGCGCTACCTGCTGCCGTTCGAGGTCACCAGCGTGCTGCTGCTGGTGGCGCTGGTGGGGGCCGTGGTGCTGGCCAAGAGGAAGTTCTGATGGTCCCGATCTCCAACTACCTGTGGGTCAGCACCGCCCTGTTCTGTCTCGGGGTGACCGGCGTGCTGGTCCGTCGCAACGCGATCGTCATCTTCATGTGCATCGAGCTGATGATGAACGCGGCCAACCTGGCGTTCGTGGCCTTCGCGCGCAACATGCGCTCGCTGGACGGCCAGGTCGTGGTGTTCTTCGTGATGACGGTGGCGGCGGCGGAGGTGGCGGTGGGCCTGGCCATCATCATCTCGATCTTCCGGCATCACGAGTCGGTGGACATCGACCAGGTCGATCTGCTGCGGGGGTAAGACGTGGACTTCCGAATCGCCGCCCTGGTGCCGCTCTTCCCGCTGCTGGGATTCCTGTTCAACCTGTTCCTCGGCCGGCGGGTGTCGAAGGGCGTGGTGGGCCTGGTGGCCTGCGGAACGGTGTTCCTGTCGTTCCTGGCCTCGGTGGCGCTGTTCGTGGGTCTGCGCGGGCTCGAGCCGGCGTCGCGGCAGGTGGTGGTCCCGCTGTTCGACTGGATTGATGCCGGCTCGCTGCACGTCCCGCTGGCCCTGCTGGTGGACCCTCTCTCCGTGGTGATGATCCTGGTGGTGACCGGCGTGGGCTTCCTGATCCACGTCTACTCCACCGGCTACATGGAGCACGACGAGGGCTTCGCCCGCTACTTCACCTACCTGAACCTGTTCACCTTCTCCATGCTGCTGCTGGTGCTGGGCTCCAGCTTCGTCACCCTGTTCGTGGGGTGGGAGGGGGTGGGGCTGTGCTCCTACCTGCTGATCGGGTTCTGGTACGAGAAGAAGTCGGCCACCGACGCCGGCAAGAAGGCCTTCATCGTGAACCGCGTGGGCGACTTCGGCTTCGCGCTGGGCATGATGCTGATCTTCTGGAACATGGGCTCGCTCAACTTCGTGGACGTCTTCAAGGCCGCCGGCAGCTTCCACGCCGGGGACCCGGTGCTGACCGCCATCTGCCTGCTGCTGTTCGTGGGGGCGTGCGGCAAGTCCGCGCAGCTGCCGCTGTACGTGTGGCTGCCCGACGCCATGGAGGGTCCGACACCGGTCAGCGCCCTGATTCACGCGGCCACCATGGTGACCGCGGGCGTGTACATGGTGGCGCGCTGCCACGTGCTGTACGTGATGAGCCCCACGGCCCTCACCGTGGTGGCCGTGGTGGGCGGGGCGACCGCGCTGTTCGCCGCCACCATCGGGCTGGTCCAGAACGACATCAAGCGGGTTCTGGCCTACTCCACCGTGAGCCAGCTGGGCTACATGTTCCTGGCGCTGGGGGTGGGCGCATTCACCGCCGGCATCTTCCACCTGATGACCCACGCGTTCTTCAAGGCGCTGCTGTTCCTGGGCTCGGGCAGCGTGATCCACGCCCTCTCCGGCGAGCAGGACATGCGTCACATGGGCAGCCTCAAGGGGCCCCTGAAGAGGACCTACACCACCTTCCTCATCGGCACGCTGGCGCTGGCGGGCATCTTCCCGCTGGCCGGCTTCTTCTCCAAGGACGAGATCCTCTGGAGCGCGTTCCAGGGGCACCGGGCGCTGTGGGTGGTGGGGGTGCTGGGCGCGTTCTGCACCGCGTTCTACATGTTCCGCGCCGTCTACATGACGTTCTTCGGCGAGTCGCGCCTCACCGAGCATGCGAAGCACCACCTGCACGAGTCGCCCAACCGCATGCTGGTGCCGCTCTACGTGCTGGCGGCGCTGTCCATCGTCGGCGGCTGGATCGGGCTGCCGAAGCCGATGATGCCGGGCGGCAACCCGTTCACGCAGTGGCTGGAGCCGGTGTTCGGCGCCGAGGGCGGCGAGGCCGCCGCGGCCGCGGGCGCCCACGCGGCGGAGGCCGGCGGGCACGCCGCGGGCCACTCCACCGAGCTGATGCTAATGGTCTTCTCGCTGGCGGTGGCGCTGCTGGGCATCCTCGTGGCGTGGACCTTCTACCGCCGCCGGCCGGGGTTGCCGGGGAGCCTGGGTGCCGCGCTGCCGGGCGCCTACCGAACCCTGCTGAACAAGTACTACGTGGATGAGTTCTACGGCGCCGCCGTGATCCGGCCCTTCGTGTCCGCCTCGCAGGCGCTGTGGACGTTCTTCGACGTGCGGGTGGTGGACGCGGCGGTGAATGGCGCGGGCCAGGTGGTCCGGGCGGTGGGCGGCACGGTCCGCCGCGTGCAGAGCGGGTACGTGGGCGGCTACGCCCTGGCGATGGTGCTGGGGGTGATGGTGGTCCTGGGCTTCTACTTCCTGCGCTAGGGGCGGGCTGCGATGGGTATCCTGAGTCTGCTGGTCTTCCTTCCCACTGCGGGCGCGCTGGCGCTGCTGGCCTGGCCACGCCGCAACGAGGAGGGCATCAAGTGGTTCGCGATGCTGGTGAGCGTCGCGGACCTGCTGGTGTCGGTGCGCGTGCTGCAGTTGTTCCGCACCGGCGAGGCCCGGATGCAGCTCGAGGAACGCCTCCCGTGGCTGGGGAAGCTGGGCGCGTCCTACCACCTGGGTGTGGACGGCATCACCCTGTTCCTGCTGCTGCTGACCACGCTGCTCACCTCGCTGGCGATCCTCAGCTCGTGGACCTCCGTCCACAAGAAGATCAAGGAGTACATGATCTCGCTGCTCATGCTCGAGACGGGCATGCTGGGCGTGTTCGTGTCCCTGGACCTGGTGCTGTTCTACCTGTTCTGGGAGGCGATGCTGATCCCGATGTACCTGCTCATCGGGGTGTGGGGCGGCGAGCGGCGCATCTACGCGGCGGTGAAGTTCTTCCTGTACACCATGGCGGGCAGCGTCCTGATGCTGGTCGCCATCCTGGTCCTGTACTTCCACCACCACGCGCAGACCGGGACGTACACCACCGACCTGCTGGCGCTGTACGGAACGCGCTTCGGGGCCTCCATGGAGGCGTGGCTGTTCCTGGCCTTCTTCGTGGCCTTTGCCATCAAGGTGCCGATGTTCCCGTTCCACACGTGGCTGCCCGACGCCCACGTGGAGGCCCCCACGGCGGGCTCGGTGATCCTGGCCGGGGTGCTGCTGAAGATGGGCACCTACGGCATGCTGCGCTTCGCCATGCCGCTGTTCCCGCACGCCACGCTGCAGTTCATGCCCATGGTGCTGGTGCTCTCGGTGATCGGGATCATCTACGGGGCCATGGTGGCCATGGTGCAGCCCGACCTCAAGAAGCTGGTGGCCTACTCCTCGGTGAGCCACCTGGGCTTCTGCGTGCTGGGCATGTTCGCGCTGAACACCCAGGGCCTGCAGGGCTCGCTGATGCAGATGCTCAACCACGGCGTGAGCACCGGGGCGCTGTTCCTGCTGGTGGGCATGATCTACGAGCGCCGGCACACGCGCATGATCTCGGAGTTCGGCGGGCTGTGGAAGGCGCAGCCCATCTACTCCGCGATGTTCATGGTGGTGATGCTCTCCTCGGTGGGACTGCCGGGCACCAACGGCTTCGTGGGCGAGTTCCTGGTGCTGGTGGGCGCGTTCGAGAAGCACCGCTGGATCACCGTGTTCGCCTCCACCGGGGTGATCCTGAGCGCCGTGTACATGCTGTGGATGTTCCAGCGCGCCATCTTCGGCAAGCTGGAGAACCCGAAGAACCAGGAGCTCAAGGACATCAACACCCGCGAGAAGTGGGTGCTGATCCCGCTGCTGGTGCTGATCTTCTGGATGGGCATCTACCCCAAGCCCGTGCTGAGCCGGATGGAGCCGAGCGTGAACCTGCTGCTGCGTGACTTCCAGGGGCGCGCCTCCGAGGTGACCATGGCCCGCCCGCCCGCCGCGGAGGTGACGCGATGAATGCGGCGCTCGACCTCACCCTTACCGTCCAGGATTGGGTGACGCTGCGGCCCACGGAGATCCTGACCGTGGTGGGCCTGGTGGCCATGCTGCTCTCCGCGTTCATGCGCGACGAGCGCTCGGGGCTGGTGGGCTGGTTCGCCGCCGCCGGCATGTTCGTGGCGCTGGCCGACCTGGTGAGCCAGTGGGGCGTGCGCTCCGAGGGCTTCCGGCGGATGATCGTCACCGACGACTTCACCGTGTTCTTCGGCGTGGTGGTCCTGGCCGCCGGCATCTACACCACGCTCATCTCGATCCCGTACCTGAAGCGCAACGGGCTGGCCCACGGCGAGTACTACGCGCTGATCGTCTTCGCCACGCTGGGCGCGGTGCTGATGGCCTCCTCCACCGACCTGGTGCTGACCTTCATCGGCCTGGAGACGCTCTCGCTGGCCATCTACATCCTTGCCGGCTTCGCGCGCTCGCGCATGGACTCCACCGAGGCCGCCCTGAAGTACTTCCTGCTGGGCGCCTTTGCCTCTGCCTTCCTGCTGTTCGGCATCGCGCTGCTCTACGGTGCCACCGGATCCACGCGGCTGCACGCGATCGCCGCGGCCATCGCGGGCAACCCCTCTCAGCCGGCCATCCTGGCGGTGGCGATGATCCTGGTGGGCATCGGCTTCGCCTTCAAGGTGGCGGCGGTGCCGTTCCACATGTGGACGCCCGACGTGTACGAGGGCGCGCCGGCCTCGGTCACCGCCTACATGGCCGCGGGGGTGAAGGCCGCCGCCTTCGCCGGTTTCGCGCGTGTGTTCTGGGTGGCGTTCGCCCCGCTCACCGCGGAGTGGTCGGGCTTCCTGGCCGCCGCGGCCATCCTGACCATGACCTGGGGCAACGTGGTGGCCATCCAGCAGAAGAACATCAAGCGCATGCTGGCCTACTCCTCGATCGCCCACGCCGGCTACCTGCTGGTGGCCATGGTGGCCGGCGGCGATGACGGCCGCGCCGCGCTGCTGTTCTACTTCCTGCCCTACGCGCTGATGAACCTGGGCGCGTTCGCCGTGATCACCGCGCTGGAGCGGCAGAAGGGCGGCGACGCGGTGCTGATTGACGACTACTCCGGGCTGGCGTCGCGCTCGCCGTGGCTGGCGCTGGCCATGGCGGTGTTCCTGTTCTCGCTGGCCGGCATCCCGCCCACCGCGGGCTTCATGGGCAAGTTCTACATCTTCAAGGCCGCCGTGCAGACCGGCCACCTGGGCCTGGCCATCGTGGGCGTCCTCAACAGTGTCATCTCGGTGTTCTACTACCTGCGCCCGGTGGTGGCCATGTACATGCAGGAGCCCGGCGAGAACCACGCCGTGCCCGCCGCGAAGCCGGTGGTGAACGCGCTGATGCTGGCGTCCATCCTGGCCCTGCTCTACATGGGCATCCAGCCCGGGGGCCTGTTCGACATGGCGCTGCAGTCGGTGCAGGGGCTGCTGCAGACGTAGGGCGCTCCGGCCGGCGCCCCGAGGGACCTGCCAGCCCGCTGCCAGCGTGCCCCCGGGGGCCCACCAGGGCCCGAACCTGCCACGGCCGGGCCGGGTGGCCTGTGTTCCCCCGCCACGCGGCGCCCGGCGGGCTTCCCGCGGTCAACTCAATAGATCACATCCACTTGCCTCGGCCCTCGGCGTCGGCTCCACTTTCATAAGCTACCATGTCCCAATATGTTACGCCACGTTCGCGCCCCGATTGACGCCCCGCCACCGTATCTGCCACAATGCCCATGTTTCACCCTGAGACACTGGCCACGGCACGAAAGAACCACCCATGCCGACCCCAACCTTCGCACAGGGGCCCCTCCGGACCCGCCCGTCGGAAGACATCCTCGGCGCCACCCCGCGGATGCAGCGGGTGCTTAAGCTCGTGGAGAAGATCGCACCGACCGATTCCCCGGTCCTCATCACCGGGGAGAGCGGCACCGGCAAGGAGCTGGTGGCGCGTTCCATCCACTACCAGAGCCGCCGGGCCGACCGGCCCTTCCTGGCCGTGAACTGCGGCGCGCTGCCGGAGAACCTGGTCGAGAGCGAGTTGTTCGGGCACGCCCGCGGGGCCTTCACCGGGGCGTCCCAGGAGAAGCGGGGGCTGTTCGAGGAGGCCGACCAGGGCACGCTGTTCCTCGACGAGATCGGGGAGCTGCAGCCCTCGCTGCAGGTGAAGCTGCTGCGCGTGCTGCAGCAGGGCGAGGTGCGCCGCGTGGGAGCCAACCAGTCCCGCGTGGTGGACGTGCGCGTGGTGGCGGCCACCAACCGGGACCTGGTGGAGGCCCTGCGCAGCGGGGCGTTCCGCGAGGACCTGTACTACCGGCTCAATGTCTTCCAGATTGACCTGCCGCCGCTGCGCGAGCGCCGCGAGGACATCCCCATCCTGGCGCTGTACTTCCTCTCCCGCTACGCGCACCGCCTGGGCAAGGACCTCAAGGAGTTCAGCCAGGAGGCGCAGGCGGTGCTGCTGCGCTACGAGTACCCGGGCAACGTGCGCGAGCTGGAGAACGCCGTGCAGCGCGCCGTGACGCTGGCCGAGGGGCGCCAGGTGCAGGCGTCGGACCTCCCGCCGTGGATGCTGGAGAGCGGCCGGCTCCTGACCGAGCGCGCCGGCGGGCCGGGCGCGCCCCCCCCGGACGAGGACATGACGCTCGAGGAGCTGGAGCGCCGCCACATCGCGCGCACGCTGGAACGGCACCGCCAGAACATGAGCCGCACCGCGAAGGCGCTGGGGATCTCCCGCGCCACGCTGTGGCGCAAGCTCAAGCGCGACCGCGACGGGCATGCCTAGGGCCGCCGCCGTGGATCCTGTTTCCCGCCCGGGGGACCACCCGGCGCCGCGCCACCGCGCGCGCCCGGACCCGCAACCGAGGACTTCATGACCAGGAAGCTCTACTACCACGACGCGCTCACGCTGGAATTCGAGGCGCCGGCGGCCTCCGCGACGGGCCGCGGCGGCCGCTCCGCGGTGGCCCTGGAGGCCACGTATTTCTACCCCACCTCGGGCGGCCAGCCGCACGACACCGGCACGCTGGGCGGGGCGCGCGTGGTGGAGGTCACCGAGGAGGGCGACGAGGTGCTGCACTGGCTCGAGGGCGATCCCGGCCCCGGGCCGTGGAAGGCGCGCATCGACGCGGCGCGCCGTCGCGACCACATGGAGCAGCACACCGGCCAGCACGTGCTCTCGGCCGCGTTCGTGGCGGCGCTCAAGGCGCCCACGGTATCGTTCCACATGGGTGCGGAGACCTCCACGATTGACGTGGAGCTGCGCGACCCGTCCCGGCTGGCGGAGGCGGAGGCGTTGGCGAACCGCGTGGTGGCCGAGGACCGGCCGGTGACCGTCTACGAGGCGGCGCGCGACCAGGTCGAGGCGCTGGGACTGCGCAAGCCGCCGGCGGTGGACGGGTCGGTGCGCGTGGTGGACGTGGAGGGCTTCGACCGCTCCGCCTGCGGCGGGACGCACGTGGCGACCACCGGGCGCATCCAGCTGATCAAGGTGCTGGGGGCGGAGAAGGTGCGCGAGAACTGCCGCGTGGAGTTCGTGTGCGGCGGGCGCGCGCTGCGCGACTACGCGACCAAGCACGACGCCCTGAAGCGGCTGTCCGCGCGCTTCACCACCGGGGTGGCGCAGGTGGAGGCCGTGGTGGAGAAGAAGATCGAGGAGGCGGCCGCCCAGCGGCGCAGTCTCGAGAAGCTGGAGCAGGAGCTGGCAGGCTACGAGGCGGAGCGCTTCGCGCGCGAGGCCGTGGTGGTGTCCGCGCCCGGCGGGCCGGTGACGCCGGAGGGCCCCGGAGGTGCGGCCGCGCCGAGGCTGCTGGTGCGCTGGATCGAGGGCCGCAGCGCCGCCTACCTGCGCGCGCTGAGTGCCGGGCTGCAGGGGCGCGAGGGCCTGGTGTACGTGCTGGGGCTGGCGTCCGACAATCCCGCGTGGATCGTCGGCCATGGCCCGGGCGTGGAGCTGGACCTGCGGGTCTTCTGGAAAGAGTGGTCGGCCGGCATCGGGGCGAAGGGCGGCGGCAAGGCCGACCTGATCCAGGGCGGCGGCCTCTCAGGCGCGGCGCCCGCGGATGCCCTGGGCCACGCCGAGACGATGCTGCGCGGCACGCTGGGGGCGGGCTCGTGAGGCGCGCCGGTCCCGCCGACGTGCGGGTCCCGCCATGCTGAGGGATTTCCGGGAGCCGCCATGATCATCATACCCGCGCTCGACCTGCTGGATGACCACGTGGTGCGCCTGCAGCACGGCGAGCGCCGCGCCGCGCACGTGTACTCCAACGACCCCGCCGAGATGGCCAGGCGCTGGGAGCGGCTCGGCGCGGAAATGCTCCACGTGGTGGACCTGGACCGCGCGCTGGGAGAGGGGCAGGACAACCGCGAGGCGGTGTACGCCCTGGCCGCGGCGGTGAAGATCCCCTTCCAGCTGGGGGGTGGCCTGCGCACCGACGAGGACGTGGACGAGGCGCTGGCCATGGGCGCCTCGCGCGTGGTGCTGGGCACGCGCGCGGTGCGCGAGCCCGCCTGGCTGGAGCGCATGCTGGCGCGCCATGACCGGAAGATCGTGGTGGCGCTGGACACCCGCAAGGGGGTGCTGGAGGTCGCCGGCTGGCAGGAGAGCACCATGGTGCGCGCCATCGAGTTCGCCGCCGAACTGGCGCGCATGGGCTGCGAGCGAGTGATGGTGACCGACATTGACCGCGACGGGATGCTGGGGGGCGCCAACCTGGGCCTGGCGGAGAGCCTCGCGCGCGCCTCCGGCCTCAAGGTGATCGCCTCGGGCGGGGCGGGCTCGCTCTCGGAGCTGGAGAAGCTGCGCTGGCTGGGGGAGGCCGGCGTGGAGGGCATCGTGGTGGGCCGGGCGCTCTACGAGGGCCGCTTCACCCTGGCCCAGGCGCGCCGGGCGCTGGGTGGCGGAGACGGCCCGCCGCCCGCCCCGGACAGCGGAACCGGGTGACGTGACTCCCGCCACCGCCCGCCGGGGCGCGTGGCGGCGGGCGGAACGACTGCAGGAGGCACCGTGAACTTCGAGGAGTGGATGTCCGGCCTGAAGTACGACGAGCGCGGCCTGGTGCCGGTCGTGGTGCACGACCCCGCCGCGGGACGCGCCCTGGCCCTGGCATGGGCCGACCGCGAGGCCTCCAGCTCTACGATCTCATCGAGCGCCGCCGCCAGGAGCTGCCGGAGGACTCGCACACCGCGAAGCTGTTCCGCAAGGGTCCGGCCGCGATCGCCAAGAAGGTGGGCGAGGAGGGCGTCGAGGTGGCCGTCGCGCTGCTGGCGCAGTCGAGGGAGCGGGTGGTGGAGGAGTCGGCGGACCTGCTGTACCACCTGCTGGCGCTGTGGTCGCAGGCGGGGGTGACGCCGACCGAAGTCGTGACCGAACTGAAGCGGCGGCACCTGGGGTAGCCGTCCGCCCGGAAACCGTGCCGAAGCCCGCGTCCGGCTTGCTTGGAAGCACTTCCTGCCGATCCCTACCGCCTCTGGCATCCCGGGCAGAAGTACGTGCTTCTGCCGGCCTGCAGGATGCGCCGTACCTTCCGTCCACACCCGGGACACGCCTCCCCCTCGCGGTCATAGACGCGGAGCAACCGCTGGAATCCGCCGGGGCGGCCTTCGGCGTCGCGGTAGTCGTTGAGCGTCGTGCCGCGGGATTCCAGGGCGGTGCGCAGGACCTCCAGGATGGCCCGGTGCAGTCGCGCGGCTGCGGGCCGGGCCACCTTGTCGGCGCGGCGGGCCGGGTGGATGCGCGCCCGGTGGAGTGCCTCACACACGTAGATGTTCCCCAGGCCGGCCACGCGCGACTGGTCCAGGAGCAGGCGCTTCACCTCGCCGCGGGCCCGGGACAGGATGGAGCGCAAGGCGGGCTCGTCGAAGGCGGGATCCAGCGGGTCCACACCGGCATTGCCAAACAGGCGGCCCCAGGTGCGGCCGTTCGCGGTCAGCGCCCAGCGGCCGAAGCGGCGCGGGTCGCGGAAGCGCAGACGGGCGCCGTCCTCCAGGAGCATTTCCACGTGCGTGTGGGCGCCGGCCTCGACGCTGCGCTCGTCCACGGTGAGCCGGCCTGACATCCCCAGGTGCACCCCCAGCTCGGCGCCCTCCTCCAGCGGCAGCCGCAGCAGCTTCCCGTGGCGGCCGGGCTCCAGGAACCGCCGGCCTTCCACGGCCTGGCGCAGCCGGGCGGGTGGCAGCTCGCGCAGCATGGCCGGCACCGCGCGCGTGAGCTTTTCCACGCGGCGGCCGGCGAGGCGGCGGGCCAGGTCGCGGCGAATGGTCTCGACTTCGGGGAGTTCGGGCATCGCGGGCGCTACATCGTGACGATCCGGGTGATCCCGGGGACCTTCTCGCGAAGGAGCCGCTCGAGGCCACTTTCCAGCACTTCCTGGGGCGAGGCACATCCCGTGCATCCCGTCGTGTCCACGTGCAGGGACACGACGCCACCGCGCACGCCCAGCAGCTCGATTTCCACGCCGTCGTCCCGGAACAGCGGGCGGACCTGCTCCAGGACGCGCGTCACCTGGTCTCGAATGTCCTCGCTCATGCGGTGAGGATAGCCGCTCCAGGGGGAGCGGGGAAGCCGATCGGCGCGCTCCCGGGAGGGGCGCGCGGAGGCAGGTCCGGCCGCGCCCCGGGAGGCTCCACCGGGCGCGCCCGGGGGCCGGTTGTCGCGCCCCTCGCGACTCTGGCATACTGGCGCGCGAGCCCGCGCGCAGCGTGTCTCGGCGTACAACGGAAGTGGCCGGAAAGCGGGGTCCATGAAACGCAGCCTTCCCCTGGTTCTCCTCGTTGCATTCTCCATCCTGAGCGTGCCGGATGCCTCCCCCGCGGACCGCAGGGCGCCTTCGCGCGGCCGCGCGGGCCAGGCCCCGCTGGTGGGCCGTCCGGGCGCCCTGCTGCGCGGCCTGCTGCCGGGCGGCCTGCGCGTGGTGATCTGGAGCGATCCGGACCTCGCGGTGGAGACCGCCTGCCTGGTCGTCGGCGTGGGCTCGGTCCACGACATGGAGCGCAAGCAGGGGGCGGCCGCGATGGTGGCCGACATGGTGCGCGAGGCCTGGGACTCCGGGGGCATGGCGCCCGAGGCGCTGCGTGTGCGCGCCGACGAGGACGCCGCCACGTTCCTGCTGCAGACCCGCGGGGGGGACTTCCCCGACGCGCTGGAGGTGCTGGGACAGCGGATCAGCCGGCTGGAGCCGGGCCCCGGGGAGGTCGAGGCGGCTCGACGGCGGGCGGTGCAGCGCTTCGAGGACCGCCGCCCGTGGTCCCCGGCGGAAGTGGCGCTGCGCGGCGCGCTCTTCGACGTCTACGGGTACCACCGCTCCCCGCGCGGCACCGGGGAGTCGCTGGCCGGGGTCACCCCCGACGTGGTGCACGGCTACTACTCGCAGTACTATCGGCCCAACAACGCGGTGCTGGCGGTGTGCGGCCCGCTGGATCCCGAGAGTGTCCGCCGGGCCGCGGCACGCGCATTCTCGGCGTGGCAGTACGGCTACGTGCCGCCCGCGAGCCCGCGGGAGCCGCCGCCGCTGGAGGGCCCGGTGTTCGGCTCCGCGGAGGGCGTGGACGGCACTTGCGCGATCCTGGGCGGGGCGCTGGTGCCGCACGTGCCGCTGCCGGAGCGGCTGGCCCTCGAAGTGTGCGCGGAGGCGCTGGCGACGGCCGTGGATTCGTCCTCCGCCGTCCCGAGGCGCCGTGCGAGCCTGGTGCGGCACCGGCTGTGCGACGAGGTGCGGGTGGGCTGGACCGCCGATGCGGCCGGGCTGGCCTACGCAGCCCGGGACTGGACCCGCGACCTGGGGGACCTGGCGGCGCTGCCGGCGCCGGTCTTCGAGCGCCTGCGCGAGGCTTGCCTCCTGCGGGTCCTCGCCGACGAGAACTGGGTCACCGGCGCGGCGCGGGCCACGCTGTTCGGCTGGCCCGTGGACACCCCGGACGACATCGTGACCGCTGCGGACGCCCTGGGCCCGGAGCGGGTGGCGGACACCGCGCGCCGCTGGCTGGGCCCGCGTCGCTGGGCGCTGGTGTCGAACGTGCGCCGCTCGGCGCTGCAGGCCGCATTCGCGGCGGCCGCCGGAGGGGGACCGTGAGCAGGGACGACGAGACGCCCGAGGTGTTCCGGGAGGTGGCCGGGCTGCTCACCGAGAGCCGCAACCCGCGCACCCTGGACCTGGACACGCTGGACACGCGCGCGCTGCTCGAGCGCATCAACGACGAGGACCAGGAAGTGCCGCGGGCGGTGCGCGCCGCGATCCCCATGATCGCGCAGGCGGTGGACCTGGTGGTGGCCTCCTTCCGCGCCGGGGGGCGGCTGATCCACGTCGGGGCGGGCACCAGCGGTCGTCTCGGCGTGCTGGACGCCGCCGAGTGCCCGCCCACCTTCAGCTCGTCGCCCGGGCAGGTGGTGGGGGTGATCGCGGGAGGCCCCGAGGCGCTGGTGCGCGCCGTCGAGGGCGCCGAGGACCGCGGCGAGGACGGCGCGCTCGCGGTGGACGCGCTGGGCGTGGATGCCCGCGACACCGTCGTGGGCATCGCCGCCAGCCGCCGCACGCCCTTCGTGCTCGAGGCGCTGCGCCGGGCCCGCGCGCGCGGCGCGAGGACGGTGTACCTGAACATGAGCCCGGGCACGGGGCGCGACGCGGAAGTGGACGTGGAGGTTTCCATCCCCGTGGGGCCGGAGGTGCTGACCGGCTCCACCCGGATGAAGGCCGGCACGGCGCAGAAGCTCACCCTGAACATGATCTCCACCGCCGCGATGGTGCGGCTGGGCAAGGCCTACGAGAACCTCATGGTGGACCTGACCGCCACCAGCGAGAAACTGCGCGAGCGAAGCCGCCGCATCGTGATGACCGTGACCGGCGCAGGCTACGCCGAAGCCGTGACGCTGCTGGAGGCCGCGGGGGGCAGGGTGAAGACCGCGCTGGTGATGCGCGGGCTGGGCGTGGACCGGGCCGGGGCGGAGCGCCGCCTGGAGGCCGTGGGCGGCTTCGTGCGGGCGGCGCTGGAAGGTGGGCGCGGGTGACGAAGGGGCGGGCACTCCGGGTGATCGGGCTGATGAGCGGAACGTCCTGCGACGGGGTGACCGCGGCCGCGGCCTCCATCTCGGGCCCGGCGGGACGGCCCCGGGTGCGCTGCCTGGGGGTGACCGAGCGCGCCTATCCGGGCGCGCTGCGCGGGCGGTTGCTGCGCGCCGCAGCCCCCGGAGGTTCGGACGCCGCGGAGGTGGCCGCCCTGCACGTGGAGCTGGCGGAATTCTGGGCCGGGGCCGCGACGCGTCTCGCGGGGGGGCGCGCCGGGCTGCGACGCTTTGACCTGCTGGCCTCGCACGGGCACACGCTGCACCACCATCCGCCCGCCGGGCGGGCGCGCGGATGGAGCCTGCAGGTGGGTGACGCCGCCACGCTGGCGGAGCGCACCGGACTGCCGGTGGTGCACGACTTCCGGGCCCGCGACCTGGCCCTGGGCGGGCAGGGCGCGCCGCTGGTGCCGCGCGCGGACGCCGCGCTCTTCGGGCACCCGCGCGAGCCGCGCGTGGCGCTCAACCTGGGTGGGATCGCCAACATCACCGTCCTGCCCGCCGGCACCACGCACCCCGCGTGGGCATTCGACACCGGGCCGGGCAACATGGCGTTGGATGCGCTGGCCGCGCGCGCCACGCGCGGCCGGCTGCGCTTCGATCGCGGCGGACGGCTGGCCGCCGCGGGACATGTGGATCCCGGGCTGCTGCACGCCTGGCTGGCGCACCCCTTCTTTCGCCGGCGCCCGCCGCGCTCCACGGGACGGGAGGAATTCGGGGACGCCTTCCTGTCTCCGGCGCTCGAGGCGATCCGGCGCCGCCGCATGCGCTGGGCGGACGCCCTGGCGACCGCCACCGCGCTCACCGCGCTCACCGTCGCCGCGGCGGTGCACGCCTACGCGGCCCCGGGCACGCGCCTGGTGATCGGCGCCGGGGGCGGGATGCGGAACCGCGCCCTGGTGCGCGAGCTTCGGGCGATGCTCTCCCCGCTGCGGCTGGAGCCCTCGGATCGCCACGGCGTGCCTTCGAGGGCGCGCGAGGCGCTGGCGTTCGCGGTGCTCGGGCACTTCACGTGGCGCGGGCTTCCGGGTAATCTCCCCTGCGCCACGGGTGCCACCGCGGAGGCGGTGCTGGGCAGCGTCGTCCCGGGGCGATCGGGGAGGATCTCGTGAAGAAGATGTGGGCCGTCGCGGCGCTGCTGCTCTCCACCTGGGGGTGCGCGGCGATGCGGCAGGGCCTGGAGCAGGTGGAGACCGGCGCGCGCGGCGAGCCGTGGATCCGCGTCGGGCTGGCCTGGGACGTCTCCAGCGTGGAGCTCACCTCGGACCGCGACATGCTGCTCCGGCTGCGCGAGCCGCGCGGGGAGCGCGAGCGCGTGCCGCGGGAGATCGGTCGCGAGCTGCGGGTGACCGCCGAGGGCGGCCTGGGACTGAGCGGGGGCCAGGGCTACCGCGAGACGCTGCCCGGCGAGGACACGCTGGTGGTGGACTTCCGCAATCGCCCGCTGGAATCCCGGTTCACCTGGCGCGGCCACCACTACGCCGGCCGGCTCATGATCTTCCGCAACGCCCGCTCCACGTTCACCGTGGTCAATGTGCTGCCGCTGGAGCGCTACCTGGCCGGCGTGGTGCCTGCCGAGATCGGCCGCCCCGGCGCCGACGGGGCGCAGGCGGTGCGGGCCCAGGCCGTGGCGGCCCGCAGCTACACGCTCTTCTACCTGGGCCGGCGCGCCGCCGAGGGCTTCGACGTGTACGGCAACGTGGAGGACCAGGTCTACGGCGGCCTGGACGCCGAGGACGCCTACACCACCGCGCAGGTGGAAGCCACGCGGGGAATGGTGCTGGCCAGCGACGGGCGGGCGGTGCGCGCCATGTATTCGTCCTCCTGCGGCGGGATGCTGGCGGCGCTGGACGAGGCCTTTCCCAGCCCCGCACAGCCCTACCTGGTCCCGCACCGGGACCGCTCCCCGGACCTGGAGCCCGCCGAGTCGTTCTGCGGCGGCAAGGGGGCCTACCGGTGGCGCGAAGAGTGGACCATGGAGCAGTTCGAGTCGGCCCTGGCCGAGTTCGGCCCGCCCGACTTGCGCGCCGAGGACGGCCAGTTGCGGGGACGGGTGCTGGACGTGCGCGTGGCGGGGCGCAGCCCCTCGGGCCGGGTGAAGCGGCTGGAAATCGAGACCACCGCGGGCACCTTTGGGCTCGAACAGATGCGGCTGCGCGCCACGCTCCGGCGCCCGACGGAGGGCCGCCCCATCCTGCGCAGCACGCTGTTCAAGATCGGCGTGGACTACGAAGGGGACACCCCCGTGAAGGTCGTGGCGCAGGGTGCCGGCAACGGCCACGGGGTGGGAATGTGCCAGTTGGGGGCCCGCGGGATGTCGGCCCGCGGCTACCTGTACGAGCAGATTCTCCTGCATTATTACCGCGGCGCGCAGCTGGAGCGGTGGTACGACTGACCGGCTCGCGGCCGACGCCGTAAAGCGATGCAACACAGTGACTTGAAAGCTCTGTGGCGCCGCCGGGGGCCGTCCCTCGCCGAGGTTGACCCGGCGCCCTGACCCTGCTATCCTGACATGCTGAAGACTTCAATGGTGCTGTAGTTCAGTCGGTTAGAACGCCTGCCTGTCACGCAGGAGGTCGCGAGTTCGAGTCTCGTCAGCACCGCCATTCGAGAGGCCGTCCGGAGTTGCCCGGGCGGCCTTTCCGTTGCCCCGGCTGGCGGGCCGCATCCACCCGCGCCCGCCGCCGTTCCCCGCGCCCGGGTTGACTGGAATGGCACGGGGGCCTTGAATGAGGGCCGCAGTGTCCACACCGGGATGGAGGCCCAATGTCATTCCGGCGTCCCGCGGGCGTCGCAGCCGAGATCCTCGCCCTGGCCGGGCTCTACTACCTTGGAGCGCGCCTGGGGCTGCTGTATGCCACTCTGGGCGGCAACGCGACCCCTCTGTGGCCCTCGGCCGGGCTGGCCCTCGCCGCGATGATCCTGCGAGGGCCGCGCGCCATTCCCGGGATCTTCCTCGGTTCCTTCCTTTCCAGCCTCGAGATTCCCCATGCATTCTCCGGCTCCGCGGTCATCGCGCTGGGCAACACGCTCGAGCCCCTGGCCGGATGGTGGATCCTCCGGCGCCTGGCCCGGCTGGACCCCTCGCTGTGCCGGGTCCGCGACGTGCTGTGGCTGGTGCTCCCGGTCGCGCTCCTGAGCCCGCTGCTGAGCGCGGGCGCCGGGTGCGTGGTGCTGCGCGAGGGCGGGCGGCACGCCTGGGCCCAGGTCGAGCCCGCGGCGCGCGTGTGGTGGCTGGGCGACGTGATGGGCATGCTGGCGGTGGCCCCGTTCCTCATCACCTGGCTCACCCCGCCACGACCCCGGTTCCAGGCCGGCCGGTTCTTCGAGGGCCTGGCGGTCCTGACCCTCTGCGCGGGGGTGACCGCGCTGGTCTTCCGGGGCATGTTCCACTCGGCCTACCTGCTGTTCCCCTTCGTCATCTGGATGGCGTTGCGCTTCGGGCCGCGGGGCGCTTCGCTCACCGCCCTGCTGCTCACCGCCATCGCCGCCTGGGAGACCGTCTCCGGCCGGGGGCCCTTCTTCCAGGGCAGCGTGCGCGAGAGCCTCCTGGAGCTGGACACGTTCGCCGCGGTGATGATCTCCACGGCGCTGCTGCTGGCCGCCGCGGTGACCGAGCGCCGCCGCCACGCGGACGCGCTCCGGGGGAGCGAGACGCGGTTCCGGACGCTGGTCGAGAGCATGCACGACGTGGTGGCCACGCTCGACCTCGAGGGTCGGCACACGGCCCTGTTCGGGGTCCCGGAAGGGAGCTCGCGGTTCGCGCGCGACCAGTTCCTGGGGCGCACCGCGGTGGAGGTGCTGGGCCCGAAGGCGGGGGCGGTGCACGAGCAGGCGAACCGCCGGGCGTTGCGCGGCGAGAACGTGGTGTACGACTGGGAATTCACGCTCGAGGGCCCCGTCCGCCAGTTCCAGACCGCGCTCTCGCCGCTGCACGGGCCGGCCGGGGAGGTGGCCGGGTTGGTGAGCGTGACGCGGGAGATGACCGACCTGCGCAGCCTCGAGGCGCAGCTGCGGCACGCCGTGAAGATGGAGGCGGTGGGCCGCCTCGCGGGAGGCGTGGCGCACGACTTCAACAACCTGCTCACCACGATCCTGGGGCACGCGGACCTGCTGCGCGAGCGCCTGCCGGCGGACAGCCCCATGCGCGCCGACGCGGAGCAGATCCGGCGGTCGGGCGAGCGGGCCGCGGCGCTGACCTGGCAGCTGCTGGCGTTCAGCCGCAAGCAGGTGGTGGTGCCCCGCGTGCTGGACCTCAACACGATCGTGGCCGAGCTGGAGAAGATGCTGGGGCGGGTGATCGGCGAGCACATCGTGCTGGTCACGCGCCTGGACCCCGCTCCGGCGCTGGTGCGCGCGGACCGCGGGCAGATCGAGCAGGTGATCCTCAACCTGGTGGTCAACGCGCGCGACGCCATGCCGGAGGGCGGCAGGCTGGAGATCGAAACCCGGCGCGTCGAGCTCCACCGCTCCGAAGCCCGCGGGCCCGCCGCCGTGGCGCCCGGCCCGTACGTGTCGCTGCGCGTGACCGATGACGGCGCGGGGATGGACCCGGAGGTGCAGCGGCACATCTTCGAGCCCTTCTACACCACCAAGGCGCACGGGCAGGGCACCGGGCTGGGCCTGGCGATGGTGTACGGCATCGCGGAGCAGGCCGGCGGGTGCATCCAGGTCCGGAGCCGGCCCGGCGAGGGCAGCAGCTTCGATCTGTGCCTGCCGCGGGTCACCGATGCCACCGGGGCCGATCCGCCCCCTGCGCCGCCCGCGGCCCCGCCGGGGCGCGGGGTCGAAACCATCCTGCTGGTCGAGGACGAGGAGGCGGTGCGGCAACTGCTGCGACGGGTGCTGGAGAAGGCGGGCTACCGCGTGATCGAGGCCGCCTGCGCGGAGGACGCGATGGAGATCGCGCGGGCCCACGCGCAGACGATCCACCTGCTGCTCTCCGACGTGGTGATGCCCGGCATGAGCGGCACCCGGCTGGCCGAGCACATGCTCGCGGAGCGCCCCGGCCTGCGGGTGTTGTTCATGACCGGCTACACCGACGAGGGGCTGACGGGAGGGGGCACGCTGATCCGGGAACGGGGGCTGCTGCAGAAGCCGATCCGGCCGGACGATCTCCTGAGGCACGTCCGGTCCACCCTGGACTCGCGCTAACCGCGCTTCCCGCTGCAACTTTTCGCGCCCGCAATACGTCTAGAAAGGCACGGACCCCACCTCTCCGGCCGTCCTGTGCCCCGGCCTTCGAGATCCACCCATCTTGCGGAGGTTGTTGTATGGCAAGGACTTCGAGGTTCGCGGCGGCCGCAGCCGCCCTCGCCGCGGCCTGCCTGACCGGGGCACTCTCCATCTCCGCGGGCCAGGCCGCCACGGAGCCCGCGCCGGCCACCCCTCCGGATTCGGTGGCTCGTGCGGCCACCGGGAGCGCGGCGAAGCCCTCCAAGGATCAGCCGATCAGCCATGTGAAGCTGGCCGCGGGCCCGATCGTCGTGGACGGCCGGGGTGACGACCCGGGCTGGCAGGGGGCGCTCGAGATCACCGAGTTCTTCGAGGTCAGCCCCGGGGACAACGCCCCGCCGCCCGTGCGCACCGTCGCGCGCATGGCCTACGTGAGCGACCGGATCTACTTCTTCGCGCGCTGCTACGATTCCGAGCCGGCGAAGATCCGCGCGCACCTGAGCGACCGCGACCGGATCTTCGGCGACGACCTGGTCGGGATCATGATCGACACCTTCCGAGACCAGCGCAGCGGCTACGAGTTCTTCATCAACCCGCTCGGCATCCAGGGGGACATCGCGCGCAACGGCGACGAGGAGGACGACTCCTTCGACTGTCTGTGGACCAGTGCCGCGACCCTCGACTCGCTGGGCTGGACCGCGGAATTCTCGGTTCCCACCCGCAGCCTGCGCTTCCCCATGCAGCAGGACCAGAAGTGGGGCTTCAGCGTGCTGCGCATCCGGCCCCGGGAGAGCCGCTTCCAGTACGCCAGCATCCGGCTGGACCGCAACAACCCGTGCCTGGCGTGCCAGTTCGCGGTGCTCAACGAGTTCCACGGGCTGGCCTCGGGCAGGAACCTTGAAATTCTCCCGTACATGACGCTCACCGGTGCGAGCACCCGCGGCAGCCTGGACCAGCCGCGCGACACGGACAGCCACCCCGACTTCGGGATCAACGTGAAGTACGGCGTCACCCCCAGCCTCACGCTGGACGGCACCGTGCATCCCGACTTTGCGCAGGTGGAGGCGGACCAGAACCAGGTCAGCGTGAACAGCGGCTCGGCGCTGTTCTTCCAGGAGAAGCGGCCGTTCTTCCTGGAGGGCAGCTCCATCTTCCAGTCCTTCGGGAATTTCTTCTACAGCCGCAACATCTCCGATCCGCGCTGGGCGGGCAAGGTGACCGGCCGGCAGGGCCGGTTCCAGCTGGGAGTGCTGGCCGCGCGCGACCGCTCCACGCAGGTGCTCTACCCGTTTCTGAACGGCAGCGACGTGCTGGACATCGACGCCGCCTCCACCGACGGAGTGGTCCGCGGCAAGCTGGGGCTGCACGGGGAGTCCTACGTGGGCTTCACCGGCACCGGGCGCTCCTACGCGGACGGCCACAACGTCCTGGGCGCCGTGGACGGGCAGGTCCGGTTCCTCAAGCGCCTGCGCTGGACCGGCTACCTGGCGAAGTCCGACACCCGCGACGTGCCGGGCTACGGCTACAGCGCCGACTCCACGGGCGTGGCGCAGGGAGGCTGGGCCACCTACCAGGAGATCTTCTACTTCAGCAGCGGATACAACGGCGGCTTCTGGTACACCGACAAGTCCCCGCAGTACCGCGCGGACATGGGCTACCAGGACCAGAACAACATGCGCGCCGTCGAGGCCTGGCACGAGTGGGACTTCCGTCCCACCGGGAAATTCCTGGAATTCTATCGGCCCGCGGTGTACGCCGTGTACCAGGTGGACCACGACGGGGTGCTCCGCTACCAGGCGGTGCGCCCGGACCTGTTCGCCCGCTTCCGGGGCCAGTGGACCCTGCAGGCGCAGGTCGCGACCAAGTTCAGCCGGTATCGCAACGAGGGCATCGGCCGCGAGATCGCCACGCACCACAGCGCGTGGCTCGTCAACGTGGGCAAGGACGGCAGCGGCCTGCTGAGCGGCTACGCGCAGCTGCGGGTGGGCGAGGACATCTACCGCCGGCAGGCGGTGCTGGGCCATTCCAGCGACCTGGTCGCCTCGCTCAACGTGCGCCCCAACAGCCGGCTGACCGCCACCGTGCAGGGCGAGCTGTACCGCATCCAGGACCGCGACGTGGACACCGTGCTGGTGCGCCAGGGGCTCGCCGGCGTGCGACTCACCTACCAGTTCACGCCGCGGCTCTTCGTCCGGCTCTTCTCGCAGTACCAGCGCGTGGAGCGCCCGTATCGCGCTCCCGAGCGGCGCACCTACAACGAGCTCGCCAACCAGTTCCTGCTCAGCTACAAGCTCAACTACGCCTCGGTGTTCTTCCTGGGCGTCAACGGCAACTATGACGACGGCCTCACGCGCGAGGACGGCACGCTGCCGGCCGGAGGCGCCCCCTTTGGCCAGACGGCGCGCCAGGTCTTCGTGAAGTTCCAGTACCTCTGGCAGGGTTGATCGCGAGCTCCTGCCGCACCGCCACCGCGGGCCGGCCCGCGCGGTTCCACGCCGCGGGCCGGCCCGCCTCGCGACCGCTCCCATCCCCGCGTTCCCGCGTCCCTCGGCGATTCCGCTTGACGGCCGGGGGGCGCGGTGATATTTCCGCCCTCGAATGGTGCGCGGTCTCCCCGGCCCGCGCCCGCGCATCGTGGACCCGCAACCCGAGTCGCCACGGAGGACCGGAGAGAGACCATGCGAGACAAGATGGAGAGCGTGCCCCGGAGGAAGCCGGGATCGGAGCAGGGGGACGAGCACTGGCTGGAGAGCCTCGAGCTTGCCGGCGGCCGCCGGGCGGTGGATGCCGGGGATCTCGAGGGCCTGCGCGAGCTGGACGACGACGAAGGGCCGTTCGAGGCGGAACCGGAGGAATTCGAGGATGGGACCGATGACGACGAGGACCTGCAGCGTTGAATGACGCCCGCGAAGTGCCGTACCCGCAGGGGCCGGGGGCCTGCTTTGGCGGGCTCCCCCCGGAGCTGTCGGATCCCGCGAAGGCCCGGGCGCTGATCCTGCCCGTGCCCTACGACGGCACCACATCCTATGTTCCGGGGACCCGGCGCGGGCCGCAGGCCATCCTCACCGCCTCGCAGAACGTGGAACTGTACGACGAGGAACTGGAAGCCTCGCCCTGCGACGGGGGCATCGCCACGCTCCCCGAGCTGGATATCTCCGATGTCGGCCCCGAGGCCACGGTGGCCCGGGTGGAGGAGGCCTGGCGCTGGGCCCTGGGCACGTCCCGGTTCGTGGTGATGCTGGGCGGGGAGCACTCGCTGACTCCCGGGGCGGTGCGCGCCGCGAAGGAGCGCTGGCCGGACCTCTCGGTGCTGCAAATCGACGCCCACGCCGACCTGCGCAATACCTACCGCGACACTCCGTTCAGCCACGCCTGCGCCCTGCGGCGCGTGCGGGAGAGCTGCCGGAACGTGGTGCAGCTGGGCATCCGCAACCTTTCGGCCGAGGAGGCCGCGTGGGTGAAGTCGGAGCGGATCGAGCTGGGCTGGGGGGGCGTGCGCAAGGACCCCGCCACCTGGGACCGGCTGCTGGGAACGCTCTCGAAACATGTCTTCGTGACCATTGATCTGGACGGGCTCGACCCTTCCGTATGCCCCGGCGTGGGCACGCCCGAGCCGGGCGGGATCCAGTGGGAGGAGTTGCTGCGCATCCTGCGCCGCGTCTTCTCCGAGCGGGAGGTGGTGGCCGCGGACGTGATGGAACTGTGCCCGCTGGCGGGCGACATCCGCTCGGACTTTCTGGCCGCGAAGCTGGTCTACAAGCTGGTGGGCTACAAGTTCTGCCTGCCTCGCGGATAGCCCTGCCACCCCCGAACACGGCTCTTGATGAGACTTGTATATCGCTATCGGAGAATCACTTGGCGGCGGTCGAGGGTGCCCTGCGGGACTCTATCTCCACCCCCTGGCATGCGACTTCTCTGAATTCTGAATGTAAGCTAGCGGTTGCGTCCGGTTTTTCTTCGGGGTAGGATAATCCTCATCCGCCCTGGGGAGGAAATTCAGAGATGTCGGAAATAACGGCAGTCGAATTAGGCAAGCGCATCAAGCAGGAGCGGCTTCGGAAGCAGCTCACGCTCAAGGACATCGAGGCCAAGGTGGGAATCTCGGCGACGCACGTCTCCGAGATCGAACGGGGCCGCACTTCACCCACCGTGGGCGCGCTCAGCAAGATCGCCGCGGCCCTGGACACCAAGATGTCCCTGCTCGTGGATCTCCGCATTCCGCCGGCGGTGGCCCACACCTCTCCCAAGGACCGGGCTCCCTACCAGATCAAGATCGGCCACGTCACCGCCGAGCCGTTGTTCCCGTTCCTGGCCGGACCGGAAGTGAGCCTGTTCCTGCTCCAGCTGCAGCCGGGGGAGAAGGACTCTGACTTCCTGCGCGCCGCGGCGGGCGAAGTGTTCCTCACCAGCCTCAAGGGCATCCTCGAAGTGACCCTGGGCGCGGAGCGATTCATCCTGAAGGAAGGCGACAGCCTGCACTTCGTGGTGAAGCCGGACAGCGTCATGGAGAACATCGGGGAATCGCCGGCCCGCGTCTTCGTGGCGGTATCGCCGCGGATGGCGATCTAGCTCCCTCGCCGGGAGGCTCCCGCCGTGCACACCATCCAGCTCAAGCCGCACGAAGACCGGCGCCTGCGTGCCGGCCACCTGTGGATCTTCTCCAACGAGATCGAAGGCACCGACGCCGGCCTGGCCGACGGGGGCGTGGGTGGAGTCTTCGATTCCCGCGGCGCATTCCTGGGACAGGCCTACCTCAACCGCAAGTCGCTGATCGCCGGGCGCGTGCTCACGCGCTCGCGCGAGCCGGTGGACGAGGCTTTCGTGCACGGGCGCATCGAGCGGGCGCTGGAGTTGCGCGCGCGCGTGCTGCCCGATCCGGCGTACGGGCGGATCGTGTTTGGCGAGGGCGACCGCCTGCCCGGACTGGTGGTGGACCGCTACGGCGACGTGCTGGTGGCCCAGGTGGGCACCCTGGGAATGGAAATGCTGTGGCCGTGGGCGGAGCGCGCCCTCCGCCGGCTGCTCCAGCCGCGCGCGCTGTACCTGCGCTCCGATTCCCCCACCCGGGCGCAGGAAGGCCTCGGGGACCACTGCGTCTTCCTGGAGCCGGACCCGGGGCAGGCATCTGGGACGGCATCGGAGCCCGGCCGCGTGGAGCTGCGCGAGAACGGCGCCACGTTCGTCACCGACGTGGTGCGCGGGCAGAAGACCGGCTGGTTCCACGACCAGCGGGAGAACCGCGCGCTGCTGCAGGGACGCGTGACCGGCGCGCGCGTGCTGGACCTGTTCTGCTACGCCGGCGCCTGGGCGGTGCTCGCCGCCATGTGGGGGGCGCGCGAGGTGACCGGCCTGGACTCGTCGGAATTCGCGCTGGAGCTGGCGCGCGTGAACGCGGAGCGCAACGGTGTCGGCGCCAGCTGCTCCTTCCGCAAGGCCGACGTGTTCCGCGAGCTGCGCGCGCTGCACGAGGCGGGGGAGAAGTACGACGTGGTGGTGCTGGACCCGCCCGCGCTCATCAAGAGCCGCGCCCGACTGGCCGAGGGCGTGCGCGGCTACAACGACCTGAACCGCGCCGCCATGCGCCTGGTGGCGCCCGGCGGCACCCTGATCACCTGCTCGTGCTCGCACCTGATGCCGCGGGAGGAGTTCCTGCCGCTCTTGAGCCGCGCGGCGCACGAGGCGCACGCCGCGTTCCGCCTGGCCGCTTTGCGCGGACAGGCCGCCGATCACCCGGTGCTGCTGGCGATGCGCGAGACCGAGTACCTGAAATGCGCCGTGCTGGAGGGACTGTAGGAATGAGCGAGGAACTGGAGCGCGCCTTCGTGACCCTGGTCGCACAGCTGGACTATGGCGCCCGCATCGGGCTGGGGCTGCGCGAGAACCCCGCCACCAAGGAACGCAAGGTGGACGCCGAGCACGCGCGGATGTTCATTGACCAGCTGGAGGCGCTCCAGGAGCGCACCCGGGGCAACCTGGCCGAGAACGAGGCGCGGGTGCTGCAGGATTCGCTGTACGAGCTGCGGATGAGTTACGTGCACATCGTGGGGGGGAAGAACCCCTAGGAGCCTGTCCGAGTAACTCGTTCGGCAGTTGATCTGTCTGGTTTCAGCGCTCCTGCCGACGATTTTATTCTGGGATTGGAGCCCGGGACGTCCAGGACCGGGTTGTTCGTGCCCCTCTGGCCCGGAGCCGACGCCCGG
>JACRLI010000005.1 GCA_016235265.1 Candidatus Eisenbacteria bacterium | reverse complement strand
GGTCAAGCGGCGGGCCTGTGGCTTCCGCAACCGGGTTCGCTTCAAGAACGCGATCTACTTCCACTGCGGTGGTCTCGATCTCTACCCGGCTACCCTGAGCTCAGCCCAATGAATCTACCCACACCATTCCCGGAAGCCCCAGAAAATAATACCGGGTCGGGTATGGCGCCGCAAGGATGAAGTGTTGAATGACCTTCGGGTTGTGGGCCCGGGGGCCCCGGGGAGTCGTATGCGTGGTCGGCGACAGATGAGATGTGCGTATCGTGAGTCATATTATCGTAATGCCATGGTCAATTCGCGCACTTGCATCCACACCGTCCCCAATGATAGGATCATCCCTAATACTTTTGCCACAGGCCGCAGCCAGCAGGTTCCATGCCCAGGGCATGGGGCCATGCAGTTTAGCCCAGCGTGAGCCCCCAGACCGGGCGAGGGTGTGTGGGAGGGTAACTCAAGGGGTGGGTCATGCGAGGCACACAGTCTCGGTGAGATCCTGGTGCGTCCGGCGGCCGAATGACCGGGCGCCCCGGAGGTCGGGCCGACGACGGCGCAGGCACATCGCGAGGTCCGCCCCCATGGTCCGTGTCCATCCCAAGGCCGAGCCGTCCCCGCTCGCGTGCACCCGGCGGGCCGACTGCAGGGCCTGCGGCGACCGCTCGCTCGAGCCGGTCCTCTCGTTCGGCAGGACCCCGCTCGCCAACTCCTTCGTGCGCGCGGACCAGATGGGTGAGCCCCAGGAGACATTCCCCCTCGACCTGTTCCTGTGCCCGGAGTGCGGGCTGCTCCAGCTGCTCGACGTCGTGGATCCCGGCGTCCTCTTCCGCGACTATCTCTATGTCTCCTCCACGTCCCCATCCTTCATCGCGCACTTCGAGAAGTACGCCGAGAGCGTCGTGGGCGAGTCCGGCATTCGCCCCGGCTCCCTGGTGGTGGAAATCGGCAGCAACGACGGGATCCTGCTGCGCCCGTTCCAGGCCCGCGGCATGCGGGTCCTGGGCGTGGATCCGGCCCGCGAGATCGCCCGGGCCGCCTGCGAAGCCGGGATCCCCACGCTGTCGGAGTTCTTCACCGGAGAGCTGGCCGCACGGATCCGCGCGGAGCATGGTCCCGCGTCCGTGATCGCCGCCAACAACGTGCTCGCGCACGTGGACGACCTCCACGGCGTGCTCGACGCGGTCGCGGGGCTGCTCGCCCCCGACGGGATCCTGGTGTTCGAGGTGTCCTACCTCCTGGACGTGATCGAAAAGACGCTCTTCGACATGACCTACCACGAGCATCTCTGCTACCACGCCGTCGGCCCCCTGGAGACGCTCCTGGCTCGCCACGGCATGCAGCTGATCGAGGCCCGCCGCGTGCCCACGCACGGCGGTTCGCTCCGGGCGGTCGCGCAACGGGCGACCGGCGGGCGGCCCCGGGGCGGATCGGTGGACGAGCTGCTGGCGCTCGAGGCCCGGGCCGGGCTCCGGAGCCGGCGCACCTTCGAGGAGTTCGGCGGGAGGATCCGCTCCCTGGGGGACGAGCTGCGCGGCCTGTTGACCGGGCTCAAGACCCGGGGGGAGGTCGTGGCGGGGTTCGGCGCGCCGGCGAAGCTGACCACGCTGATGCACCACTTCGAGATCGGCCGGGATCTCGTGGAGTTCATCGTCGATGACAGTCCCCTGAAGCAGCTCCGTTACACGCCCGGTTACCACATACCCGTTCTTCCGGTGTCGGAGATGTACGAGCGCAGGCCGGACGCCGTGCTGATCCTCGCCTGGAATTTCGCCGCGGACATCACCCGGAAGCATGCTGCCTACCTGGAACACGGGGGACGCTTCATCGTTCCCCTCCCCAAGCTGGAGGTGATCTCACACCATGCATGACCGCACACTGAGCATCCAGGATGTTCGCGAGATCGCCGGGGGACTTGGCGACGAAGTTCACAGATTCACGGGCCGGTGCGTCCTCATCACCGGGGGCTCGGGCTTCCTGGGCCGCGCCTTCACCGACTTCTTCGAGTACGCGAACGAGCAGCTCCTCGCGTCGCCGTGCCGGGTGGTGTCCATGGACAACCACATCGTGCGCGGAGGCTCTGGCGGGCCGGCCTCGAACGGCGTCCGGCACATCCAGGCGGACGTGACCCGGCCGATGCAGGTGGACGGGCCCGTCCACTTCATCATCCACGCGGCGGGGATCGCGAGCCCGGTGTACTACCGGAAGTTCCCGCTGGAGACCCTGGAGACCGCCACCATCGGGACCACCAACGCCCTGCGGATGGCGGTGGAGAAGGGCGTGGAGGCGTTCCTGTACTTCAGCTCCAGCGAGATCTACGGGGATCCCGCACCGTCCGCCGTGCCCACGCCGGAGACCTACCGGGGCAACGTCTCGTGCCTCGGGCCCCGGGCGTGCTACGACGAGTCCAAGCGCGCGGGGGAGACCCTGTGCTACATCTTCCACGGCAAGCACGGGGTGCCGACCAAGATCGTCCGTCCGTTCAATTTCTACGGCCCCGGGATGGCCGCGGCCGACTACCGGGTGCTGCCCACGTTTGCGTGCAGCGCCCTCAAGGGCGAATCGCTCAAGGTCTTCGGCGGGGGATCCCAGACCCGCACCATGTGCTACCTCTCCGACGGGATCGCCGGCTGCCTCAGGGTGCTGCTCCTGGGAACCCCCGGCGAGCCCTACAACATCGGCAACACGGATCCCGAGATCTCGATCATGGACCTCGCGAAGCTCCTGCGCGACGTGACGGGGCTGCCCCTGGAGATCGAGCTGTTCGAATACCCCGACGCCTACCCGACCGACGAGCCGATGCGCCGGTGTCCCGATCTGTCCAAGGCATTCGGACACCTGGGTTACCGGCCCCGGGTCGGCCTGCGGGACGGCCTGCGTCGGTTCATGGCGTGGGCCGAGCACAACTACGAGGTCGGCAAGGTGGTCCGGAAGGTCATGCCGGAAGCGCCGGCGATGGATCTCGGCGCCTTCCCGCTGGGTTCAGTCGAGCCGATGCCCGGAACCTACGCCGGGGGCCCCCAGCTCGAGGCCTAGGCCCGCGCCCCGGAGCGAATGAGGTTGCGAACCCTGCTGGTCGGGACCGGACCGATGGCCGTGCGGTGTGCCCGGGCCCTCCGGCGCGAGCGCCCCGCGCGCACCATCGTGGGGGCGGTGGATTCGGAATTGCAGCCCGAGCTGGGGAGCCACGAGCCGGGCATTCCCTGGATGGGAGCCCTGGCCGATGCCGGTGCGGTGGTGCGGCGCGAGTGCGTGGATGAGATCTTCGTGGCCCTGCCGATGCGGTCGAAGTACGACGACCTGCGGTTCGCGTGGGCCCTGGGGCGGGATCTCGGGGTGAGGGTCTCGACCGACCTCGGCATGCTCGACGACGCGCGCGGCCAGGCGGCGGCCCTGCCCGGCGGCGCCGCGCGGATCGTGTGGCATCTCCACCCGGCGTCGCGGTTCCCCGGGCGGCAGCTGAAGCGGGCCGTGGACCTGGGCCTGGGCTCGATCGCGTTCCTGCTGCTCCTGCCGCTGATGCTGGCGGCCGGAGTCGCGGTGGCGCTCGAATCCCGGGGCCCGGTGCTCTTCCGCCAGGCCCGCGTGGGGCGCGGGGGCCGGACGTTTACGCTGTTCAAGTTCCGGACCATGGTGGCGAACGCCGAGGAGTTGCGGGACAGCATCTCCAGCCTGAACGAGGCCGGTGGCATCGTCTTCAAGATCACCGCGGATCCGCGCCTGACCCGGGTCGGGAGGTTCCTCAGGCGCACCAGCGTGGATGAGCTGCCGCAGTTGCTGAACGTGTTCCGCGGCGAGATGAGCCTGGTGGGGCCGCGCCCGCTGCCGACCTGGATCGCCACGGAGATGGAGGATCACACCCGGCATCGACGCCTGAGCGTGCTGCCGGGCATGACCGGCCTGTGGCAGGTGAGCGGCCGGCGGCAGGACTTCGAGACCATCGCCCGGCTGGACATGGAGTACGTGGATCGCTGGTCCGTCGGGCTCGACCTCAATATCCTGGCCGCAACCATTCCGGCAGTCCTCCGCGCGGAGAATGCCTACTAGCTCGCATCCGGAGGCGGGACCCTCGCCGCCGCCATTGGGGAGCACGAACATGCAAACTGTGATCTTGTGCGGAGGAGCCGGGACCCGGTCCTACCCATTCACGGACCACTATCCGAAACCCATGATGCCGGTCTGCGGCCGGCCGATCCTGGTCCACATCATGCGCCTGTACGCGGAGCAGGGCTTCACCCGCTTCGTGCTGGCGGCGGGACATCGCCAGGAGGTCCTGTTCGACTACTTCGAGGGCCGATTCCCCGAGTGGGACGTGCGGATCCTGGACACCGGCAAGGACAGCGACACGGGGGAGCGAATCCGCAGGTGCAGCGAGTTCGTCGGCGACACGTTCTTCGCGACCTACGGCGACGGGATCGGCGACGTGCGGCTGCACGATCTGCTGGCCTTCCACAAGGCCTCGGGCGGCATGTCCACGCTGACCACCGTGCCGCTGCGCTCCCAGTACGGAACGGTGCACTTCGACGAGCGCGGCCGCGTGGACCGCTTCCAGGAGAAGCCCGTGATTCGCGACTGCTGGATCAATGCGGGGTTCTTCGTGTTCGAGAAGCGCGTCTTCGACTTCTGGGAGGGCCAGAACCTGGAAAGCGAGGTCTTCCCCGCCCTGGTCCGCCGTGGCGAGGTGCACACCTACCGTCACGAGGGCTTCTGGAAGTCCATGGACACCAGCAAGGACCAGCAGGAGCTGGAGCGGCTGTTCCAGTGCGGCGAGGCCAAGTGGTCCCTCGGCAACGGGTCGCACCCGGGTCGGGTGGAAGCCGCGGCTCCCCGGATCGGAGCGGCGCTGCCCGGGATGGGGGAGGCGCGCCCGTGAAGCCCGACGCGGCAGGCGGGTTCTGGTCCGGCAGGGCCGTGCTGGTGACCGGCGCGACCGGTTTCCTGGGCGGATGGATGGTGCGGGCCCTCGCGGAGCGGGGGGCCTCGGTGGTGGCGCTGGTCCGGGACGGAGCGCCCGCGAGCATGTTCGTCCGGGAGGGCTGGGACCGCCGCGTCCCGGTGGTGTGCGGCGGGCTGGAGGACCTGGCCCTGCTGCGCCGGGCGATGTGCGAGTACGACGTGGACACCGTCTTCCATCTCGCCGCGCAGACACTCGTCGGCGTGGGCAAGAACGACCCGGTCGGCACGCTGGAATCCAACGTGCGGGGGACCTGGAACCTGCTGGAAGCCGCGCGCCAGTGCCCGGTTCGCCAGATCGTGGTCGCGTCCTCGGACAAGGCCTACGGGGCCTCCACGCGCCTGCCGTACCTCGAGACCCACCCCATGGACGGCAAGTACCCCTACGACGTCTCGAAGAGCTGCGCGGACCTGATCTGCGGAATGTACGCCGCGACCTACAGCCTGCCGGTGTGCGTCACCCGCTGCGGAAACCTGTTCGGGGGCGGCGACCTGAACTTCAGCCGCACCGTTCCCGGCGTGATCCGCTCGACGCTCCAGGGGCAGCCCTTCCTCATCCGCAGCGACGGCAAGTTCGTCCGCGACTTCCTGTACGTGGAGGACGCGGTGCTCGGCTACCTGCGGCTCGCGGAGTGTCTCGCGGCCGACCGGTCGCTGGCGGGCGAGGCGATGAACTTCAGCCTCGAGATCCGGCTGACGGTGCTGGACCTGGTGCGCAAGGTGCTCCAGCAGATGGGGCGCGAAGACCTCGAGCCGGTGATCCAGAACATCGCCAGCGGAGAGATCCGGGAGCAGTTCATGGTGGCGGAGAAGGCCCGCCGGATGCTGGGCTGGTCCCCGCGTTACGGGCTCGACCAGGGGCTCCGGAACTCCATTGACTGGTACACGGAGTTCTTCCGCTCCACCGCGGAGCCCGCCCGCGGCGTCGAGACTGCGCCGGCATGAAGGTCGCCCTCTACTATCCCTGGGTGTACCTGAAGAGCGGGGCCGAGCGGATGGTCGTCGAGCTCACCGGGCGCAGCCGGCACCACTGGACCATCTTCACCAACCGGTACGCCCGGCACGACACCTATCCGGAGCTGCTCCAGCGCGACGTGGTGGAGCTGAACCCGGTCAGTGTGCGGCGCTCGGTGGTCCCCGCGGGGCAGGCGGCGCTGCGAATCCTGACCCAGCGCCTGCCCCTCGAGGGCTACGACGCCCTGGTCGTGCTCACCGACGGCCTGGGAGACCTCGCCGTGCTCCGGAATGTCCCGGTGCCCAGCATCTGCCTGTGCATGACGCCCCTGCGGATCGCCTTCGACCCCGCCTACCGCGGCCGGTACTTCCAGTCCTGCGGACCCTGGACCGCGGCCGTGGTGCGGGCGGCGGCGGCCGCGTTCCGGGTTGTGGACCGCCATGCGTGGAACCGCTACGATCACATCCTATCGATAAGCGGCGAGGTCACCCGGCGGATCGTGGAAGGCCGGCTGGCGGCGGCCGGCCGGGTGGAAACCGTGCGCCTCGGGGTGGGATTCGATCCCGAGCCGGCGCCGGGCCCGCTGGGGGATTTCTTCCTCATTCCCGGGCGCATCATGTGGACCAAGAACATCGACCTGGGGATCGCGGCCTTCCGGCGCTTCCGGGAGACGAGCCCGCGGGGACGGGATTTCCGGCTGGTGGTGGCGGGCCACGTGGACCGGAAGAGCGTCGCCTACCTGGACCGGCTCAAGGCGGGGCTCGGCGCGGACTCCGGGGTGGAATTCGCGCCGTCTCCCAGCGACGCCGAGCTGCGGGCCCTGTACCGCTCCTGCTACGGAGTGCTGTTCACCGCGTTCAACGAGGACTGGGGCATGATACCCGTCGAAGCGATGGCATTCGGAAAGCCGGTGGTGGCCACCGATCGCGGCGGTCCGCGCGAGACAGTGCTCCACGGGGCGACCGGTTTCCTCGAATCCCCCGAGCCCGAGGCGTTCGCGGCGCGGATGGCGGAGCTGGCCGAGGATCCCGGGAAGGCGCGCGCCATGGGCGCCGCCGGGCTGGAGCGCTCCCGATTGTTCACCTGGGACGGCTTCGTCTCCCGCATGGACGACTGCGTGGAAACCCTGGCCTCGGAGCGGAACGCGGCTCGCGCGAACGGCCGGGTCGCGCAGCTGGCCGGGTCCCCGGGGGCGGGATCGTGAATCCGATTCGGCCGCCGCAGGCCGGGCCCGCGGGACAGCCCGCGGGTGGGCGGAGCGCCTGTCGCTTCCCGATCTCCGCGGGGTTCGTCGTCGCGATGTGGATGCTGGGGCTGCCGGCTCTCTCCGGCTGCGCGGGCGGCCGCCCGGACGCGGCCCTCGCTCCCGCCGGGCCGGAGAATACCACCCGGCCGCGGGCTGCCTACCGTCTTGCCCCGGGCGACGGACTCGACATCAAGTTCTACTACAGTCCCGAGCTCAACGAGTCCCTGGTGATCCGCCCGGACGGCTACATCTCTCTCCAGCTCGTGGGGGAGGTGCAGGCGGCGGATCTCACGCCGGGGGAACTCTCGGACCGCCTGCGCGAGAAGTACGCGCGCCTCATTCCCAACCCGGAAGTGACGGCGATCGTGAGGTCGGCCACGCCGCAGCTGGTGTACGTCGGGGGCGAGGTGGTCTCCCCGGGCACCTGCCCGGTGCAAGGCCGGCTGACCTGCGCCCAGGCGCTGTTCGCGCGCGGCGGCGCCCGGGGTTCCGCCCGGCTGAGCCAGGTGCTGCTGCTGCGTTCGGCCGGCCCGGACAGCAGCACCGTCCGCGAGATTGACCTGGACCGCGTCCTCGACGGCCGGGATCCCGACGTGATCCTCGCTCCCTACGACGTGGTGTACGTCCCGAAGACGGCCATCGCCCGGGTGGGGCAGTTCGTGCAGCAGTTCATCAATGACATCGTGCCCCGCAGCCTGTCCTTCCCCTATGCGCTCAACAGCCGCTTCACGGTGCAGTAGCGTGGCCGGAAAGCGCGGGCCGGTCCCGGGGTGGCAGTCATGACCCAGGATGTCTTCCAGACGTCCATGCGCGACATCGCCACGGTGGTCTTCAGGCACCTGCGCGCGGTGGTCATCATCGTCGTGACGGCCCTGGTCTGCGCGCTGGCGTGGATGTTCCTGCTGCGCGAGGACGCCTACGAAGTCTCGGCCAAGCTCCTGGTGCGGATCGGGCGCGAACAGGCCGCGCCCACGACGGTGCTGGACCCGCGGTCCATGTTCATCGCCGAGCGCGCCCTGGACGTGAATTCCGAGGTGGAGATCCTCTACAACCGGGAACTGCTCGCGGGCGTGGTGGACCAGCTCGGCCTGGACCGCGCGCCGGCGGCGGCCCCGGCTCCCCGGGGGCCGTTCGCGTGGGCCCGCCACCAGCTGCGCCAGGCCGTCCTCGGCATCCGTACTCGGATCACGGATGCGCTGGTGGTCCTGGGGTTCCGCGAGAAGCTGACGCCGCGCCAGCAGGCGATCGCGATGCTGGAGCATTCCCTCCGGGTCACCCGGCAGCGGGACTCCAACATCGTGGTGGCCACCCTGACACTCCCCGCCCGCGAGGGCGCGAGCCTGGTGCTCAACACGATCATCGACCGCTACCAGCGCTTCCGCTCCACCCTGTTCCAGGACCGCAGCGCGGTGAACTTCTTCCGCCTCCGCGCGGGGGAGAGCCGGTCACGGCTGGCGGCTACGGAACAGGAACTCCAGCGCTTCGAGCGCGCCGGCGGCATCCGCTCCCTCGAGGACCAGAAGCGCACGCTGGTGGGCCAGCTCGCGGAATTGCAGAACGCCGAGGACGAAGCGGGGCTGGCGTGCCAGGAGGCCCGGGCGCGCGTCGAGCGGTTCGAGGCCCAGGCGTCCCAGCACGACCCCGACTTCTCCTCCGTGGGCTCGTTCAAGGAAGGCTCCTATCTCCAGCAGTTGATCGTGGATCTCTCGGCCCTGCGCCGGGAGCGGGAGCGCCTGAAGCTGGTGGAGCTCGAGGACGGCCGGCGCGCGCAGAACACCCAGCGCCAGTTCGACCTGGTGATGGGGCTGTTGCGCTCCTCCCTGCGCACCGACCTGCTGGAGCGGCAGGCCAGCCAGGAGGCGCGCCGCCGGGCCCGCGCGCGGGCGCAGGCCCAGCTGGATTCCCTGCAGCAGGAACAGATGACGTGGACCTCGATGAAGCGTGCGCTGGCGGGGCTCGAGGAGAACGACGCCCTGTATCGCCGGAAGCTGGAGGAGGCCAGCGCCACGAGCGCGCTGGGACAGCAGGGAATCGGCAACGTGGCGGTGGTGGAGTACGCCACCGATCCGCTGGGCCCGAGCGGCATGCGCAAGTCCATGCTCCTGCTGGTGTGCCTGGCGGTGTCCCTGTTCGCGGCGGCTGCATGGGTCACGCTGACCGAGTTCTTTGACCACCGGATCCACACGGCGGAGGCCCTGGAGCAGTGGGCCGGGGCCCCGGTGATCGCAACCGTCCTGGACGCCGCGCTCCACTCCTCCGCGGGCGCCGGCGGGGCCGCCCTGCCGGCTCCGGATCCCGGGCCCGCCGCGGTCTTCTCGGCGCCCCCGGCCTCGTATGCGAAGGCGGCGCTGGCCCTCGCCGGCATGGCCGCTTCGGGGCCCGTGCGCGCATTCCTCCTGTGCGGCGCCGGCGCGGGGTGCGGGACCACGACCGCCGCAGTCCGGATCGGCCGCGAGTTGCAGGAAGGCTTGGGACTCCGCGCGCTGGTGGTGGAATTCCGCCGCCACCAGCCCGTCCTGGCCACCGCCTTCGGGCTCGATCCGCGGCGGTCGCTGCAGGCGATCGCCCACGGGACAGCGCAGGCCCGGGAGACGCTCCAGGCCACCTCGTGGGGTTTCTCCGCGGTCCCCGCCGCCGGGAACTCGTCCCCGGCACCCAACGACGCCGAGCTTGTGGATGCCCTCCGGGCCGTCCTGGCCGCGGCCGAAGGCAGCTTCGATATGGTTCTCGTCGAGACGCCCCCGATACTGGAAGGCACGGAGGCCCTGGTCGCCGGCGCGGTGGTACCCCGGGTGATCCTGGTCGCCGAAGCAGGCCGCACGAGATTCGAGATGCTGGAACGGATCCGCCAGGACCTTTCCATGCACCGGATGGCCATCCTGGGCGCGATCCTCAATCGGAGGCAGCTTGTCGTGCCCGGCTGGTTCTACCGGCGACTGGTGGGGCAGGCGGACCGCTGAGCGGGAGTCGGAACCGCGCCCCACGGCGGGCCCGGGTCCGAAGGCCCAGGGAGAGGCAACATGACCAGGACACGCTGGATCTTCGCGGCCGTGGCGCTGACCATACTGACGACAGGCGGGCTGGGGGGCGCTCCCGAGTGCCGCTCCAAGCCCAACGCGGTGGTTGACCTCGGGGTGACCCCGGCAAACGGTGGATTCGAGCAGGCGGACGGCGGGCGGCCCGCAAACTGGGTCGTGGATTCCAAGGTGCTGGCCAAGGGAACGCTCACGCTCGACCGGAACCACAGGCGCTCGGGGTCCTTCTCCCTGAAGCTCGAGCCGAATTCCGCCAATGTCCCGGGCCCGCAGCCGCTCGCGGTGGGCCAGGTCCTGCCGGCGGCCCGCTTCCGGGGCCAGAAGCTGCATCTTTCGGCCTGGCTGGCCGCCTCGGCCCCGGCCTCCTGCGTGGTGGGCCTCGTGCCGCTCGATGGGCCCAATTCCGGCCGGCCGCTCGCTTCCTTCACCCACACCTCCCGCGACTCGCGCTTCGTGCTCAAGGAGGCGACCTTCGAGCTGCCCGCGGGGGACACGGGCGAGAGCCTGGTGCTGTTCTGCGCCGTGGACGGAACCGCCGGCACCGCCTGGTTCGACGACGTCAGCATCGAGGTGCAGGGAGCTTCGCCCGCTGCCCCCCCGACGGTGACTGTCGCGGCGCCGCTGCTGCAGGCGGACATCGCGATCGACGCGCGCAGCGACATCCGCGTGATTCCCCGGACGCTCTACGGCATCAACGCCGAGTGGATGCAGGAATTCGCCGGCGCGTGGGACGCGAAGACCAATGCCGCAAACCCCGAGATCCAGCGGCTCACCCGGGAGCTGGGGGTGTCCCTCATCCGCTCGCCGGGCGCGGGCTTCTCCGACTACTACCACTGGAAGAACGGCATCGGGCCCCAGGCGTCGCGCCCGACGACGGAGCAGTATCCCGGGGGGCCGAATTCGCGCCACACCTACGGCACCGAGGAAGCCCTCTCCCTGGCGAAGGGAGCGGGAGCGCACCTGCTGGTCACTGTGAACGCCGGTACGGGAACTCCCGACGAGGCCGCCGAATGGGTGCGCTACGTGAACCCGCCTGGGCGCACGCCCGCCGACCGGCGCGTGGACTGGTGGGAGGTGGGCAACGAGCTCTACATGAAGGGCGACGGCAAGGGCCTGGCCTCCGCGAGCATGCCGCCGGAGAAGTACGCGGACCGCTTCCTGGCGTACGCGAGGGCCATGCGCAAGGCGGATCCCACGCTCAAGATCGGGGCCATCGGCGGCGAGAACTACGGTCGCTACCAGTTCATCAGCTACCCCAACTGGAACAGGACCTTGCTCACCCGGGCCGGCGACGAGATGGACTTCCTCGCGGTGCACAACGCCTACGCGCCGGTGCTCATGGGGGTGCCTGATCCCGATCCGGTGGACGCCTACCGGGCCATGCTCGCCGCCCCCGCCCTCATCGCCCGCAACCTGGCGGACGTGGCCGCGCAGATCTCCAAGTATGCCCCGCGCCGGGCGTCGCGGATCTCGATCGCGGTGACGGAGTGGGGGGCGCTGTTTCACGTGGATCCGAAGAGCCCGATGGTGGATCACGTGAAGACCCTGGCCTCCGCGCTCTACGACGCGAGCGTCATGAATGTCTTCCTCCAGAATCCCAAGGTGGAGGTGGCCAACTTCTTCAAACTCTCCGACTACTCGTTCATGGGCAGCATCGGCCGGCGCAAGGGCGGCTGGGCGCCGACGGCGCCCTACCTGGCGCTGCAGCTCTACACCCGCCACTTCGGCGACGTGCTGGTGGGCGCGCGAACGACCTCTCCCACGTTCGACACGCCCGGCATGGGCGCGGTGGACCGCGTGCGCGGGGTTCCGTACCTGGACGTGGTGGCGAGCCGGACCACCGACGGGCGGGGCCTGTTCCTGATGGCGGTGAACCGGCACCTCGATCGTCCCATCCGGGCGAAGATCCGCATCAACGACTTCGTTCCGCGTCCGGACGCGGTCGCGTGGACGCTCAACGGCACCGGTCCCGACGCCAACACCGGCACCGAGCTGGGCACCTCGGTCCCGGTCCCGGGACTGGTGTGGGCCCGGCAATCCGAGGCCCAGCCGTGGCGTCGGTTCAACCGCGGCGCGCCGGGGGAGGTGCAGGTGGCGAGGAGTGACGTGAACGGTGTCGCGAACAGCTTCGAGTACACCTTCCCCGCGCACTCGGTGACCTCATTGGAGATCCGGAGCCTGCGTTGAACCCTGTTCGGGGCGGCGGGAGCCGGTCGTTGGGACCGGCCCTGCCCGTGCTTGCCGCGCTCCTCGGGGTCGCCGCCTGCGCCCTCGCCCTGTTCATGGTGGGGAAGCCTCTCCGGCAGGGTCTGCTGGCCGCCCTCGCCATGGGCATCCTGGGGCTGGCCATCCTCTCGAGGCGGCCCAAGGAAGTCCTGCTTTTCACGTGGGTGCTGGCCCTCACCTACAACCGGCAGTACTTCTCGTTCGACTCGTGGATCGGTGATTTTGGGTCGCAGGGTCTGTACTGGATTCCCGCGGATCTCCCGTTCGCGTGCCTGCTGCTCCTGTGGATGGGCGAATCCAGGAATCCCAGGCGGGACCTGGTTCCCCGGGGCCGGCCGCTCTGGCCCTGGCTGCTTCCTTTCGCCGCCGCCTCCGGGGCTTCCCTGCTGGTCGCGGCCCGTCCCGACTGGGGGCTGTGCGAGGCCTGGCGGATTTTCAAGCTGCTCGTGGTCCTGGCCTACGCCCGGGCGAATCTCGGTCTCCGCGAGTGGCGCCTGTGCGCCGTGGCCCTGGGAACCGCCGTGGTGCTGCAGTCGGGTATCGCGATTTCCCAGGCGGTGTTCAACGTGAAGGGGGGACTCCTGGGATTCGTGGGGATCAGCGGCTCGGCGGCGGCCACCGCTGCGGAGCGGTTCGGCGACCGGATGCAGCTCCGGTCCGGGGGCACGATGGCGGCCGCCAACTACCTGGCGTCCTACCTGCTGCTCCTTCTCCCGGCGTTCCTGGCGCTGTGGCTCGCCGCGACCCGGATGAGCGTGCGGCTGGCGGCGGCGGCGGTCGTGGGGATGGGGCTCCTGGGGCTCACCTCCACGATGTCGCGCGGCCCCTGGGTGCTGTGCATGCTGGAACTGGCGGCAGTGCTCCTGGGCCTCACCGCCCTGCGCCTGGTGAGCGCGCGGCGGGCCGCCGGCCTCGCCGCGGTGGGCGCGATGCTCCTGCTGCTCGCACTCCTGCCGATCGCCGGGAAGATCCAGCAGCGGTTCAGCCGCGACTGGTCGGAATCCGTGGAGTTCCGTGCCCGCTACAACCGCGTCGCGCTGGAGATGGCGCGGAAGAATATGCTGCTGGGCGTGGGACTGAACAACTTCCGCCTGTACCTCGAGGAGCTCGCACCCGACCTGGAGGCGATCTTCCGGGAAGCGGACGGTTTCCGGAAGGAGATCGGGGTTCGCGTCACGGCTCCCGTGCACAACCTGTACCTCCTGGTGCTCGCGGAAACCGGGGTGCTGGGGTTGGGAGCGTTCCTGCTGTTTCTCGGGGCCCTGCTGCAGGCGGGCTTCCGGGCGGTCGCCTCCACCTCCGGCTCCATGCGGCTCGTGTGCTACGGGCTGACCCTGGGGCTCCTGTTCGAGGCGCTCCAGCAGACCATTGATTTCTCGCTGTGGTCGGATCCGGGGCTGCACACCCTGATGCTGATCGGGGCCATGCTCGCGGCGGCCCCGGCTCTCGGGGGACAGGCCGCCCGGGTGCCGGCCCCCGCGCGGGGCGGGCCCGCCGCCCGCCCTGGGGCCGCGATGCTGGGCCTGGAACCTTGACATCCGGGCCGCGCGCCCGCTAATATCAATAACTCAAGAACCGATACAAGCAGGGCCGCAGAGGGATCCTGAGATGAGAATTCGCTGTCTTTTGTCCCGCGTCGCGGCATCCCGGACGGTCCACTCCCCCGCCCGGATGCCGGCCTGACCCATGGCGGCCAGCTCTCCCGCGGTCCAGCTCAGTTCCAGCAAGCGGTGGGCCCCGCTGCCTCCGGATGCGCCCTTCTACAAGCGGCTCTGGCGCGGCTGGCAACGGGTGGCGCAGGCCATCGGCCTGCTGCTTTCGCGCGTGGTCACCACGATCCTCTACTTCGTGGCGGTGGCGCCCTTCGCCCTCGTCTCCCGGCTGTTTACCGATCCCCTGGAACTGAAGGCGCGCCCCCCGCGTTGGACTTCCCTTCCACCGGCCGGTGAGCTGAAGGACGCCCAGGATGGTTTCTAGCATCCGCGCGGGCGGGGGCTCCGCATGAACATTCTGGGGATCTCCTGTTTCTACCACGACTCGGCGGCGGCCCTGCTGCGGGACGGCGTGCTGGTGGCGGCCGCGGAGGAGGAGCGATTCTCCCGGATCAAGCACGACTTCGCCTACCCCACGCTGGCGATCGAATTCTGCCTGGAGCAGGCCGGCCTCAAGGCCGGCGATCTCGACTACGTGGTCTTTTACGAGCGGCCGTTCGCGAAGTTCGAGCGCATCCTCTCCAGCACCCTCCAGTCCTTTCCGCGCAGCTACACCCTGTTCCGGGAGAGCATGATCACCTGGCTCTCCGAGAAGTTGTGGGCCAAGAGCCTCATCGCGGACCGCCTGGAGGTGCCCCAGGAAAAGGTGCTGGCGGTGGACCACCACGCCTCGCACGCCGCGAGCGCCTTCTTCGCCTCGCCCTTCCGGGAAGCCGCCATCCTCACCGTGGACGGTGTCGGAGAGTGGGCCACCGCGAGCTTCGGAACGGGCCGGGAAGAGAAGATCGCGCTGGCCTCGGAGATCCGGTTCCCGCATTCCCTCGGCCTTCTCTACAGCGCGTTCACGGCGTTCCTCGGCTTCGAAGTCAACGAGGGCGAGTACAAGGTCATGGGGATGGCCCCGTACGGCACCCCGCGATACGTGGACAAGGTCTGGAAGCTGATCCAGCTGGGCGACGACGGGTCGTTCCGCCTCGACATGGACTACTTCAGCTTCCACTACTCGACGCGGAACACGTTCAACGCCCGGTTCCTCGAGCTGTTCGGGCCTTCCCGCCCTCCCGGCCTGCACTTCTACACCGGCTCATCCGGTTACCCGTCCTATTTCGGGCCCAAGCCGGCGGACTTCGAGGAAGCCGTCCGCCTCAACGAGTACTATGCCGACATTGCGGCTTCGATCCAGCGCGTCACGGAGGAAGTGCTCCTCCACATGGTGAACGCGCTGCACAAGTCCACCGGCATGAAGCGGCTGTGCATGGCGGGGGGCGTGGCCCTCAACTCCGTCGCCAACGGGCGGATCCTCCGCGAGACGCCCTTCGAGGAAGTCTACGTGCAGCCGGCCGCGGGCGACGGTGGGGGAGCCCTGGGCGCCGCGCTGTACGTCCACCACCAACTGCTGGGCAGGCCGCGGGGCTTCGTGATGGAGCACGCGTACTGGGGCAAGGAGTACTCGGAGGCGGAGACCGTGGACTGGCTGCGCCAGGCCGGCATTCCGCACCAGGTGATCGGCGACACGGACTCGATGCTCGACCGGGTGGTGGAGTCCCTGCTGGCGGGCGAGGTGGTCGGATGGCACCAGGGCCGTTTCGAGTGGGGCCCACGCGCGCTGGGGCACCGGAGCATCCTGGCCGACCCGAGACGCGCCGACATGAAGGACATCGTGAACACCAAGATCAAGTTCCGGGAGCCCTACCGCCCGTTCGCGCCCTCGGTCCTGTCCGGGGCCGTGGACACGTACTTCGACTTCCCCGGGATCGGCGCCCAGATGCCCGCGCGATTCATGCTGCTGGTCGCCCCCGTCCGGCCCGAGCACCACGCCACGCTGCCCGCCATCACCCACGTGGACGGCTCGGGGCGGCTGCAGTCCGTCTTCCCCGACACCAGCCCGCTGTATCACTCGTTGATCGAGCGCTTCGGCAGGGCCACCGGCGTGCCGGTGGTGCTCAACACTTCTTTCAACCTCAAGGGCGAGCCCATCGTGACGACGCCGGCCAACGCCCACAACACCTTCACCAAGTCCGACATGGACCTCCTGGTCCTGGGCAACGTGCTGGTCCGCAAGCGCTAGCCGATCATGCCCCGGCTCGGTGTGATTCCCCCGGTTTCCCGACCGGAAGGTGCGTCTTGAAGGTCCTCATCGCGCACGACATCTTCGCTCCCGACTTCCGCGGCGGGGGCGAAGTCGTGGTGCTGGAGACCGCGCGCCACCTGCAGCGGCGCGGGGCGCAGGTGCGCGTCCTGTGCACCGGCGATCCCGCCCTGGCCGAATACGAGGGCATCGTCACCCGGCGGTTGCCCATCCACCGCTACCGCTACAACCTGGCCGACCGGGAGTTCGACGAGGAGGCCCGCCGGGCCGACATCATCCAGTCGTTCAACTATCACGCGTGTCTGCCCTCGCTGCGCGCGGCGCGGCGGGCCGGCATCCCGGTGGTCTGCCAGATGCTCGGCATCTGCGGCGACTCCTGGCTCGACATCCAGGGCCCCCTGATGGGCCGGGCGTGGCGCGCCTGGGAGCGCCACCTGGTGCGTCAGCCCTACACCCGCACGGCATTCCTCAGCGACTTCTCCCTCCAGGAAGGCCTGCAGCTCGGGGTGGACCCGTCGCGGGCCATCGTGACCAATCCGGGGCTGGACCTGGAACTGTACGATCCGGCCAGGGAGAAGGAGGACGTGGTGCTGTTCGTGGGCAAGATCGACGTCCGCAAGGGCGTGCAGAATGTCCTCGATGCGGCGCGGGCCCTGCCGGAGGTGCGCTTCCGCCTGGTGGGTTGGGGCGCGGTGGAGGAGTTCCGGCGCGGCGCGCCAGGGAACGCGGAATTCGTCGGACTGGTCCGGGGGGCGGCGCTGCGGGATGAATTCGCGCGGGCCCGGATCTTCCTGCTGCCTTCGAGAGGCGAGACGTTCGGCATCGCGCTGGTGGAGGCGATGGCCTCGGGATGCGCGGTGGTCTCCAGCATCCCCCTGCCGTTCGCGGGGGAGCGGATTGCCTACGGCGACTCCGCGGCGATCACCGCCGCCGTCCGGCGGCTGTGGAACGACCGCGACGAGTCGCGTCGCGTCGGCCTCCGGAACGTGGCCATGGCTTCGCAGTACACCTGGGACCGCTACACGACCACGTTGCTTGATACGTACGAGGAACTGCTGGCGCGGCCCGGCTAGGCGCCCGTCGCCGGCCCCGGGGGCGATCCCACGCGGTCGTCCGCCGCGCCGGGTCCGGTTCCGGCGGCGCCGGCGCCGGCGTCGAACCCCGGAACGGGGCGCCGCCGCTGGTTGTTCAGCGGCACGGCAGGGAACCACCGCGGGCTGATCAGCCGCTCCACCGCGCCGGGCGCGGCCCTGCGGCGGGCCTGGGTCCCGGCGCGGAGCCTGAGGGTGTCGGGGAGGGACGCGAGGTTCCAGCGCAGGGCCGCGAGCTTCGGTCCACGCGGGCCCCGCAGCGCCAGGTCGGCGATGGAGTAAAGAGCGTAGGCCGGCAGGCACGCCAGCAGACGGCCCGGCGAGCTGTTCCGGATGAGGGTCCGCAGGCGGTTCTTGCAGTAATGGTACACGACCTGGCGGTCACTGGTCCCGGTGGCCGGGTCCACGTCGTGGTGGGCCACCAGGTCGGGGGAGCAGCCCACGCGCGATCCGGCCAGGTTGATGCGCCAACCGAGGTCGGCCTCCTCGTAGCCATAGAAGAACGTCTCGTCGAATCCCCCCACCTCCAGGAACAACTCCCGCCGCGCGATCATCGCGGAGGAGTTCACCCACAGGCAGTCGCGGGGCCGGTCGAGCCCGCGGTCGGGCTCGCCCTCGTGGGCGTCCCAGGACAGGCCGATCCAGCCGGTGACCCCGCCGAACGCGTTCACGCGATCCGGGGCGAACGCGTAGAGGAGCTTGCCCCCGAGAAGGCCCAGGGACGGGTCCCCTCGGAGTTGCCCGACGGCCCTCGCAAGCCACTGCGAGTCCAGCAGCACGTCGCTGTCGAGAAAGACCACGAACTCGCCGCGGGAGTGGCGCGCCCCGAAATTCCGGGCCGAGCCCGGGCCGTTGGGGTCCTTCACGAAGTAGCGCAGCGCCGGCTGCCGCCCGGGCGGGAGGGAGGCCACCCAGGCGCCGGTGTCGTCGGTGGAGGAATTGTCCACGATCAGGATCTCGGCCTGGTCGGCTGGAAGTGTCTGTTGGAGCAGATGCGCCAGCACCCGCTCCAGCTTGGGGCGGCGGTTGTAGGTGGCGATCACCACCGAGACGACCGGGGTGGGCCCGGAAGGTGAAACCGGAAGCGTGGGGGGAGTCACGGGTGGCACGGTTCCTCCGGTCAACTTGACGAATCGGGCGGTCCGGGCTCGGGCCCGGCCGGGATGGCCCGATTCTAGCGCACCCCGCCGGATTGTGCGCCGGCGGGCATCACCGTGGAGCCGGGAGCGCGGAGGCAGCGCGCGAACGGTTTCCCTCGCGGGGCCGCCTCGTTGCGGCAGGAACACCAGGAAGGACCCATGAGGCGCAAGATCCTCCGCGCAGGCGCGGCCCTGCTGATCACGATTGCCGCCGGACTCCTGGGGCTTGAGATCTGCCTGCGTGTGGTCCTGGGACAGGCCATCATTCCTGGTGCCGACACCCACGGGCTGCTCGAGCCCTCCGCCGTTCCGGGAATGGACTACCGCCTGGCGGCGAACTTCCGCGAGCGGAACGTGCGCACCGACTCGCTGGGAATCCGCTGGCGGCCCCGGGACCCTGCCCCTCCCCGGCACCGGATCCTGCTCATCGGCGACTCCGTGGTCTTCGCCGGGGCGGTGCCCTACGACAGCACCTTCGGGGCATTCCTCGAGCGACAGCTCTCGGCGGACCCGGCGCTGGGTCCGGTGGCCGTGCTGAACGCCGGTGTGCCCGGGTACAATACGATCCAGGAAGAGGCGATGGTGAAGGCCCTGGGACCGCGCACCCGGCCGGACCTGGTGATCCTCGGGTACTGCATGAACGACGCGGGGGAGGCCCCGATGCTCGAGTCAGGCAGGCTGGTCCTGCGCACCGCGTTCAATCAGCCGGGTTCGCAGGGTCTCTCGCTCCCGGGGCTCCTCGCGCGGAGCCGGGCGCTCTTCTTCCTGAAGCAGACCCTCAAGGACCTCCAGTCGACGTACCCGGAGGCGTTTCCCGCGTGGCTGCATTACACGCACTACGTGCACCGGAGGGACGGTGCGCAGGAGTCGAAGCAGGCGCTGGCCAGGATCCAGGATGCCGCGACGCGGATGGGTGCGCGCCTGCTGGTGGTGGTCTTTCCCATGGAATCGCAGCTTCGAGCGGGGGAGCGTGCCGCGCAGGACGACCTGTTGCGGTTCCTGAGGGCCCGCGGAATCGGCGTGCTCGACCTGTACCCGGGCTTCCGGCCACGCTGGCGCGAGCACCTGTTCATCGACCGGCTGGTGGGCTCCAGGGCCGTGGACAAGGTGCACCTGAGCGTGCGCGGCCACAGGCTGGCTGCCGAAGCCATCGCCGGGGAACTGCTGGCGGAGCCCAGGCGGTACTTCGCGCACCCGCAATAGGAGTCCGGGGAGAGGCCCCCGGCCCTGCATCCCGACATCGGCACCGGTCTGCTCCGCCACCCCACGACATCGGCAGCCGTTCGCAGCTCTGCGTCACGACGTCGGCACCAGCCCGCGTCCGCCGTCCACCGCCAACTGGGCCCCGGTGATCCAACTCGCCTCCGTTGAGCACAGAAAAAGGATCGCGGCAGCCACGTCCTCCGGTTCCCCCACGCGCCCGAGCGGGTGCGAGGCACCGGCCTTCTCGATGTACTCGGCGTAGTTCTTCACCACACCGGTCACGGTGTGGATCTCGGTCCGCACCAGCCCCGGGTTCACCGTGTTCACCCGGATCCCGTGCACGGCCAGGTCCAGGGCGGCGCAGCGGGTGAACATGTCCACCGCCGCCTTGCTGGCGCAGTAGGCCGCCCGGTTGGTGTAGGGGCGGTACGCGGTGATCGAGGACACGCAGACCATGGCAGGATCGCGGCCCAGGCGGAGCAGGGGTGTGAGGACCTTCGTGGCGAGGAAGACCGCGCGGACATTGGTGTCCATCTGGCGGTCCCACTCCTCCACGGTGGTGTCGTCCGCGGTGCCCGCGCCGAGCACCCCGGCCGCCTGGACCAGGCAGTCCACCCGGCCGAATTCCGAACGGATCCGGCCCTCCCAGTCCGCCAGGGCGGCGGGCTCTCGGACATCGCCGGGGAGTTCCAGGGCCCGCACCCCGAGGGCGCGGGCAGCCTTCGACACCTCCGCCAATCTATCCGTCCGCCGTCCGGCGATGGCCACGTGCGCGCCCTCCCGGGCGAAGGCGAGGGCGGTGGCCCGTCCGATGCCGCTGGTCCCACCGGTCACCAGCGCGACCTTGTCCTCGAAGCGCCCCACGGCGACGGTCCTCCCTGCGTGGTACATCCTGCGAAACGAGCAAGCCGGGCCGACAAGGCGCCGGGAGCCCCGCGCCCATGGCGCAGGGCCCCCGGCGACGCTCGCGCGCGACCATGCGTGGGGTTGAAACTAGATCACATTCACCGTGCCGGACAAGCCCCAATGACGATCGGGCCGGAGTCCCTGCGGTGTCGCTTCAGCCGCCCAACTTGCGGCGCCCGGCCCGCGCAAAGTCCTCCGCGGGCTCGCTCGGCGCGGCCTTCGCGCGCTCCAGGGCGCGGCCGAGCAGGGCCTGCTGCTCGTCGTCCTTCGCGGATTCCAGCAGCGCATTCAGCGCCGCCACGTGCGCCTCGCGCAGCGCGTCGGCCGGCGGGACGTCCACGTCCGGTTTCACGCCCACCCCTTCCCAGTTCGTCTTCGTGATCGGGTTGACCGCCCTCCCGGTGGCGATGAACGCCGCCAGGTGCTCGCTCAGCCGGAAGAACCCGCCGGGGTTCGCGGCGCCGGCGGTGGTCGCGCCGTAGAGCTTGCCGAGCTTGTGCGTCTGCACGTCGTAGGCGAATTCCTCGGCGCAGGAGCCGGTGTTGCCGCTGGTGAGCACGTACAGGGGCCTGCCGTTCAGGCGCGGCCCGGGTACCTGTGCCGCGCTCCAGAACTGCACCGTGCGGTCGCCTTCCCGCTGATAGAAGTCATTGATGTGCAGTCGCTCCCCGGGCGCGACGAAGTAGGTGAGGACCGTCTGCAGCAGGTCCGGGTCGCCGCCCCCGTTGCGACGCACATCGATGATCACGGCGTCGGAGTTGGCCAGGAAGTTCATCGCCGCCACCGCGGTGGCGTGCGCATCGGACAGGCCCGAGAACTGGCGCAGGTCCAGGTAGCCCACGTTGCCCGCCAGGCGCTGGACGCGCTCGAACCCGAAGTTCCGCATGCGCTCGCCCTCGCGCCGCCGCCGGAGCTCGTCCTCGCCGGGGCCGCGCCGGTCGGCCGGGGGCGGCGGGATCGGCTGGTGGCGGTAGTGGACGCGCATGTGGAGGTCATGGGTGTAAGCCTGCACGTGCGCCAGCAGCGAATCGGCGAACTCCATCGAACTGGAGATGCGGTCGTATTCGTGGTTCGCGTGGCGCCGCCTGAGGATCCGGGCCAGCTCGGCGCCCTTCTCGGCGAACACGTAGCGGTCCTTCACCGCGACGGCCAGGGATTCGATCACCGCCGACTTCGTGCCGGCGTCGATGGGGGTGTCCGGCTCGTCCGGCGGGCCCGGCGAGAGCTGCGCCCGTGTGGGCGCGGCAAGCGAGATCGCCGCGAGTGCGGCGAACGTGGCGAGGGTGAGGCGTCGGTTCATGGGATCCTCCGTTTGCGGGGCTTCGCGGGACGGGACTTCGGTTCCAGGCCGGCGAGCAGGAGCCCGACGACTTCCTCGGTGCGCCGGGCCAGGCCGGCGCGCTCCCCGAGTTCGCGGGCGCTCAGGCTGTAGGGGAGCAGGGCGTTGGTGGCGGTGACGAGCGTGCGGCCCGGGCGCCTCGGCGCGGATGTGAATTCGCCGGAGCGGCGGCCCTCCTCCACGACCCGGTCGAGCACGGCCGATTCGCGTTCGAAGTGTCCTGCGCGGCGTTCGAGCATCGCCTGTCGCATCACCGCCAGCTTCTCGTCGATGCTGTGCGCGTGCCGGCTCGCGTAGTCGAAACGCTCCAGGACGCGGGCGCAAAGCATGGCGCGCAGGCGCGCGGCCGCCGGCAGGGGTCGCGCGGCGATCGATTTCAGGAGCCCCAGGATGCGGGTGGCCATGCGGTCGATGCACGAGAGCGCGACATCCTGCTTGCTCTCAAAGTGAAGGTATACGGAGCCCTTGCCGATCCCGGCCTCCGAGGCGATATCCTCGACCGTCATGCGGCGGAAGCCGCTGCGGACCAGGAGTCGGTCGGCGGCATCGAGGATCCGCGAGCGCATGGTCGCGTCGGGCGTTCGGGACATCGGCCCCCCCGGTAAGTGACCAGAATGACATTCTGGTCAGTATAGACGGGTGCCGGGCACGAAAGGTTGCATCCTCCCCGAATGGGCCGGGTTCCCGCCCGGGTGGGCGGCCATGACCCGCTCAACGCACGGCAATCACGTGACCTGGAGTGGTGGAGGGACGGCGGCAGGGCGGTCGGTCGGGCCACGGCCCGCGCAGGCGGGAAAGTCTTGACATTCTTGCACGGGCATGTAAGGATGCGCTCTGGATGAAGGTCCCGGTGAGCAGGAAGGAACCGGATACGGGCCGCCACGCGAGGGAAATGGCGAAGCTCGGGGCAGCGCATCCACGGGCCCTGCGAGACACCATCCTCGGACCACCATCGACCCTTCAAGGAGGCTCCCAATGACATTCACACCGAAGCTCCGCGCCAGCCTGGCTGTTGGCCTGGCTGTCGCGTGCATCCTGCTGGTGCCCGTCCGCGCCGCACGGGCGGCAGACTTCAGCGTGCGCCTGGACCTCAACGGCGTGGCGCAGTTCCTCTTCGACACCGAACCGCGCCTGGTCATGGTGCCGAACACGAGTGCCTACTACGCCCAGGACGTGCCGAGCGCGGACGTGTACCGGGTGAACAACAACTGGTACACCTTCTACCGGGACAACTGGTACCGGTCCGAGAGCTACCGCGGCACGTGGGCGCGCTGCAACGTCGACGCGGTGCCGCAGGAGTTGATGCAGGTCCCCAACGGGTACTACCATTTCGCGCGCCCGAACCGCGGCGACTACCAGAACGACCGCTATGGGGATTCGGGCGGCCGGCACAGCCGCAATTCGGATGGCAGCTTCAGCCGTGACCCGGCCGGAGGCTACAATCGCAACCAGGACGGCAGCTACTCACGCATCGTGACCGAGCGCTACGCGCGCACTCCGGACGGAAGCTACAGCCGCGATGCGGAGGGCGGCTACTTCCGCAACTCGGACGGCAGCTACTCCCGCGACTCCGACTACGGCTACGACGACCGGGACAACCAGCCTCCCTACCGCGGTCCTTATCGCGGCTACAATCGCCGCGGCTCCGATCGGGAGCCCGACGGCTCGTGGATCCGCTTCGCGGTGGAGCCGCGCATGTATGCCATTCCCAGGTCCCGGATGTCCTACGCCCGCGACCACCGTCCCGGGGAGCTCTACCGGGATGGGGCGAACTGGTACTACAGCTTCGGAGGCAACTGGTACGGCTCGAGGTCCTATGCGGGTCCGTGGCGCTATGTCGCGGCCGAGCGTGTGCCGGTCCGTATCACGAACACCCCCCGCGGCTACTATCGTTCCCTGCGCGGGCGCGGGATGCCGGCGCAGAATAGCGACTACGACAGGCGCAACGCCCGCACCTGGCAGCCGTAGGATCGCGGCCCCGATTCCCACGGATGGGTCTCGGGGCCGCACACTATATCAGCAATCTCGTGAAGGCCCTTGCCCCGGGCGGGGCACTCGGCTCGCCGTGGGGACTGGCGCGGGCGACCCGGGGACCGACGTCTGCGTGAAGGTGCGATTCAGAACGCGATTCTGACCACTCCTTCTCGCGTCGCCCGCAGCGTCACCTTCTTGGTGATGGTGAGGTTCTGGTGGTAGTTGCCGGGGCGAATCATCACCACGTCCCCGCCGGCCGGATCGCACGCGGCGATCCCGGTGCTGACGTTCAGGTACGGGTTCACGCCGGTCCCGGAACCGAACAGGTTGCCGTCGGTGGCCACGAAGAAGGTCCGGCCGCTGCACACGGGCCGGCGGATGGTGCGCGCGCTGTCGGCCCACCGGTCGAGCTGGAGCTCGGTCATGCGGTCCAGAAGCGTCTGCCCGAACACCTGCCCATCGTGAATGTGCATGTAGGCCATGTTGTTCCAGAAGACGTTGAGCAGCGAGTCCTGCTTCGCGGCGTTCACCAGCACGAATGCCTGCCCGTAGCGGAACAGCGAGAGCTGGTTCAGGGTGAAGCAGGGGCCGTCGGGAAGCGTGTCGTCAATCTGGTCCCCGTCGGTGATGCACAGGGACGCCACGCAGCAGGTGTCGATGGACCCGTTGGGGTGCGGAAGGCTGAAGTAGTGCCCCATCTCGTGCACCAGGATCGCACCGGGGAAGGTGGCCGCGTACTGGGGGTCGAAGATTCTCGCGCCCGCCACCACGACGTGGTTCGAGCGCAAGTCGGGGGGCGGAAACGACGCCGCGGCCCCGTCCCCCTTGCCCATGTTGATGTAGATGTTCACCTGGTTGGGGCGCCATATGAAGGACACCGCGTTGGCCATTGCGGTGTTCTCCAGGTCTTTCATCGTCGGGGAATCATAGGTCGCACCGTACCACATGCTGGGGTTGGTGCCCGGGCAGCTGACGCACGGCCAGCCCACGTCCACGATCTCGTCCAGCACGAAGCGATACCCGCGCCAGTACTGCTTGAGCAGCACCTCGTTGGCGGTGTAGAACATCGACGCGATCATGTTGTCGGTCAGCAGGTTGGTCTGCAGCGTGTCGTCCACCGGGGGGCGGTTGCCCGTCGCCGGGTCGCGGATCACCTTGACGCTGAAATGAACGTCGATGGTGGCGCTGGCCCCGCCGGGAGTTGCCCGCACGCCGAGCAGGGCAAGCGCCAGCGTCCCCATAACCAGCCAGCGCGCTGCGGTCCGCCGCGCGCCGCGCGCCGCCATCACTGCAGCCCCACCAGCACCAGGACCAGGCCACGGCCGCTCGCGAGCGATCCCATCGCCTTGCCCAGGATGGCTCCATGCGATCTCGCCGGGTCGTCCGCACGCATCGCGTGGCCCGGGACGCTGGAGGTGGTGAGCAGGTCCCCCGGGGTGATGGGCCCGTTCTCGGTGGTGGCAAGGCAGTAGACCCTGCCGGTCAGCGCCACCGCGTGCGCGCCGTCCGCCGCCGAGCCGCGCTGCCCCATGAGCATGCCGGTCTTCACGCCTCCGGCGCCACTCAGGATCCCCGCCACCCGCCGGTCGTACGGCTGGGTGCTCGCGAGGAGCAGGCCCTCGTGCGCCGGATCGATGCTCACGACCGTGCCGGGCTCGAGGGCGTCCTCCCCCTGGATGTCGAAGCGCTCCGAGAGGTCCGCCCCTCCGAGGATCTCGAGCACCTTCGTGTGCGTCACACCGGTGTTGTCCACCCAGAACTCCAGGTCGCCACCGTTGGTGGCGCTGATGAAGTTCCCGCCGCCGGTGTTTTCGAGCCACAGCACCTGCCCGGTTCCCTGGTTTCGGAAGTGCGCCGTGGCGTAGTCGCTGCTGTTGGTGAGGAACGCGGCCATGCCCTGGACCGCGTTGGTGTTGTGCACGCGCAGCGTGGCGTTCGAGGCCGTCTGCCCCTTGCCCACCGCGTAGACCGCGGTCGCCGTCCCGGTGTTTTCCGCCCTCAGGCCCAGGCCGTCGCCATAGGCGTAGACACCCGTGGACCCGGCCCCGGTGCCCGTGATGTAGGCGCCGGTGGCGCTGCCCACCCCCAGGAGCCCCGTGCCGATGGGGCTGTTCACGGCGCGACCCTCCACACCCACGACGTTTCCGGAGGCGGCATCTGCGATGCCCCGGACTCCAGCAGAGTTGAACCCGGTCCCCGTGTTGCGTCCCACCACTCCGTAGTTGAGGCCGGTTCCCCCGGCGACAAACTCGGCCCCGCCCCCGCTGCCGGTGTTCTCGATGCGGAAGGTGATGAGCGCGCTGTTCAGCACTTGTGAGCACGGCAGGCTGAGCCCGAGCGCGAACGGCGTGGGGCGCAGTTGCTGGCGCGGCAGCGTGGTGTAGAGCCCCGTCGAGGCCCCGGGCCGCACCTGCAACTCCAGCCAGCGCGCCTCTCCCGAGAAGGACGCGGAACCGAAGTCAAGATCCACCGAGAACACCCCGCTGGTGACTGCCACATCGTCCAGCGTGAGGGTGCCCGCGAGATTGGTTCCCGCGCTCGCGGCGTCGAAGAGGCTGAACTGGAAGTCGTAGGCTCCCGTGGCGGGCGAGCCGCCGTCATTGAGGCTGCCCTGGTAGGTGAACGAAGAGCCCACGGGCGCGGCTCCGGCCCGGGAGGGGAGCCCCGCCCAGAACAAGAGCGCGACGAGAAGTGCGGGCGCGGCGGCGGCACCCGCGCAGCGACGGATGGTCCGGGTATTCATCGGCGTCAGTCCTCCTCCTGGGAACGAGGCCCCTCCGTGGAGGCCGCTTCAATGCAATACGATGAGTTTCTGGGAGCGCTCCAACGCCCCGAGCCGGGCGCGCACGAAGTAGAGCCCCGCGCTGACGCGGCGCCCCGAGGAGTCCCGGGCGTCCCATTCGAGCGCGTGGCGCCCGGCGGGCATGCGTCCGGAATGCAGGATCTTCAGCCGTGCGCCGGAGAGATCGAAGACCTCGACGGTCACCGCCAGCTCCCTGGGTAGCTCGAGCGCGAGTCGCGTGCGGAGTTGAAGTGGGTTGGGGGCAGGTGGGAGCACGCGGGCCACGCGAGGCAGCTCCGGCGGAGTGACCGGCGGTTCGTCGCCGACACCGACAATGACGGCCGAGCCGGGGCCCCAGAAGCCGCCCGTCAGGGAGTACGCGAGCCGGGCCACCGTGCCGGCATCCGGCTGCCCGATGGTCCCGCCCAGGATGAAGGGCCCACTGGCGACGAATCCGGATCCGCCGCCATCCACCGTCCAGCGGGAGAGGGTCAGCGCGCCCGCGAAGGCACCAGGCGGGGCCGCGGAAGCGGCCAGAAGGAAGAGGAAAAGGGGGAGGGCGATCAAGCCAAGGGCCGCCGAGGCCCTCGGAGAGCGGGCCGGGCCCGCTGGGAACGGTCCGTGCGCGCGGGACCGTGGCGATCCGCTCGAAGGGTCCACGACGTGTGGTTGACGGCCCATGATGCGTCCCCTCGGCCAGGCCAGAGGCAGAGACTGGGGATCAGTGTGAATATCAAGAATAGCACAGACAAGGAGGTAATGAGGCGGCGATGTTCCGGTATTGTGATATCATTCACAAACTGTGTCCGGCGTTTCCCACACGGGCCGAGCGCCCTTCGGCCTGCCCGGACGTTTGACCGGGCAGGCCGGGCTCCCCCATCATAGTCCCTGACCCCCGGTCTTTCCGACCCCCGCCCTGCGGCGACTCAACACCAACCACGGAGCTCATCATGACCGCGACTCGCAACTCCTTCCTCCGGACCTGCCTCACGGTCCTCATCCTGGCCGCAGGTTCCTGCCTGGCGGGATGCCAGGGAGTGACTTCCATCAAGTCCGTGCTCGACGATCCTTCGCAGTACACCACCGAGTCCGTGCGGATCGCGGGCCGGGTAACCTCCTCCGCCGGGCTGCTCGGTGTCGGCGCCTACAAGATCGATGACGGAACGGGCAGCATTGCGGTGGTGAGTGGAAGCAGTGGCGCGCCTCGGGAGGGAGCGGAAGTGGTGGTCGAGGGGAAGGTGAAGGCCGCCTTTACCCTGGGGACCGAGTCCGCCACGGTGCTGATCGAGGAACGGCGCAAGACGCGGTAAGCGGTGCGAGGAGCGCGGGCGGCGAGGCGAATCCGCCCTGGATGCCCTGCTGCATCCGCGGCATGAGAATCCCATCTCGGAACCGCTCCCAGCTCTCCTGAGTGGACAGCGTTTTTATGCGATGGCCGGGAGGCGGGTTTGGCGATGGCATCCGTACGGGTTGCGATTCCACCGGGATCGGTGATGATTCTGGGCTTGCGAATCTCTCCCCGCAGGTTCAGTATTCCTACGCAATAGTTCTCCGTAGTTTACATACATTATCGGCTTCTGGATGGCGCGGGTCCTGCCGCACCGCCGGACCAAGTCGCCATCCTGCCGATTCCCACCTGGCCGCCTTCATCTATCGCCACGAAGCAGTGCCGAGTTTCCCTGAGTGGGTCGCGTTGCCGGGCTGTGGCCGCCGCCAGTTCCAACTGCCGGTACTCCGGCGCGAGCCCTCTTCGACCCGCTTCACGTTCCAAGGTTGCTTCTGAGAGACCTCCTCCCAGACGTAGCCCGTGCGTCTCATCTCAAACCTTGGAGAACACCAGTGCTGACTCGAAAACTGCCTGCGCTGTTGCTGCTGGGCGCCATCGCCGCGATTCCGTTCCTCGGATCGTGCAAGTCCAGCACCGTCACCAATCCCCCGGTTTGCGCGACTTCCCCGGCGAGCCTCGATTTCGGCACCGTCTCGGTCGGGACGACCGCGGATCGTACCATCACGGTGAAGAACACCGGCGGAGGCACGCTGAGTGGCACCGTCAGCGTGGCGTGCAGCCAGTACAGCCTGGTGGGCTCCGGCAGCTACGGTCTCGGTGCGGGTGATTCCGCCCGGTTCACGGTGCGCTTCGCTCCGACCGCGGTCGGGGTCAAGCTCTGCTCCGTCTACACCGGCTGCGACTCCATCCACGTCACGGGAACGGGGGCGATCTCCGCGACGCCGGTGTGCACCGTGTCGCCGGCGACGCTGACCTTCCCGACCGTCACGGTCGGTCAGACCTCGGACCTGACCTTCACGATCACCAACGTGGGAGGCGGGACGCTCACCGGTACAGTCACCGCCACCGGCTGCCCCGGCTTCACCGTGGTGGGTGACGCGAGCTACAGCCTCGCGACGAACCAGGCCAAGACCGTCACCGTCCGCTATGCGCCCACGGGCGCGGGCCCCCAGAACTGCAGCATCAATCCGGGCACGGGTTGTTCGCCGGTGAACGCCACCGGTACGGGCCAGCCCGCACCGGCGTGCCAGGTGAGCACCGCGTCCCTGGACTTCGGTTCGGTGACGGTGGGACACACGTCGGACAAGATCTTCAGCATCACGAATTCCGGGGGTGGAACGCTGACCGGGACGGTCTCCTTGAGCGAGTGCGGCGGATTCAGCCTGGTGGGGGATGCCAGCTACAGCCTGACCGCGTCGCAGTCGAAGACGTTCACCGTCCGGTTTGCCCCGACGTCGGAGGGCGAGCCGGCGAAGGCGCAATTCCGGGAACGGCGCGGGGTGCGCCTGCTCGATGCCCGGCTCCAGTCGTGCACGGTGGCGACCGGGTGCGGAACGATCAATGCCAGCGGCACCGGAATCGCAGCCTCGGCCTGCCAGGTCAATCCCACGTCGCTGGCATTCGGAGCGGTGACCGTGGGGCAGACCTCGGACAAGACGTTCACGCTGACGAACACGGGGGGCGGCACGCTTTCCGGGACCGTTTCCACCGGGGGGTGCGCCGGATTCAGCATCGTGGGTGACGCCACCTACAGCCTCTCCGGCAGCCAGTCGAAGACCTTCACGGTGCGTTACGCGCCCACCGGCGCGGGGGCCCAGAACTGCAACATCAACGCCGGAGCGGGCTGTTCGAGCGTGGGCGCGACCGGCACGGGTCAGCTTGCGCCTGTGTGCCAGGTGAGCACCGCCACGCTGAACTTCGGATCGGTGACCGTGGGGCAGACGGCGGACAGGACCTTCACCATCACGAACACCGGTGGTGGAACGCTCACGGGCACCGTGGCCACCAGCGGCTGTTCGGGATTCAGCGTGGTGGGAGACGCCACCTACAGTTTGGGCGCCGGGCTCAACAAGATCTTCACCATCCGGTTCGCGCCCACATCTGCCGGGAAGCCCGTGGAGCCGCAGTTCCTGAAGCAGTTGCGCCGCTGGATCGGACGGCCCCAGGGCTCGGGGGTCCAGAGCTGCACCGTCACCACGGGTTGCAGTTCGGTAAGCGCGACCGGCACCGGCGTGAGCGCGGTGGTGTGCGCGGTTCTTCCCACCGCCCTGAACTTCGGCTCGGTCACCGTGGGGCAGACTTCGGACCGCACATTCACCATCACCAACAACGGTGGCGCAGCGATGTCGGGCACGGTCTCGCTCTCCTGCGCCAACTTCAGCATCGTGGGATCCGCCGCCTACAACCTCAGTCCGGGGCAGGCGGCGACCATCACCGTGCGCTACGCTCCCACCAGCGTCGCGGTGCAGAATTGCACCATCAACGTGGGCGGAACGTGCGGGTCCGTCGCGGCGAGCGGGGCGGGGGTTGCCTCCGTCACCTGCCAGCCCACCAGCGGATCGTCCTACTTCGGGACCTGGTTGATGGTGGACTCCATCTACACCTGCGCCGGGGTGCTGCAGACTGTCTACCGCGACACCGTGGTGTTCTGCGAGAACTACCCCAACGGGGGCGGCACTCCGGACAGCTCGCCCGTGGGAGACAGCACGTTCACCATGAGCTGTGCGGTGACCAAGTGCACCAGCTCCGAGTTCCAGGAGGAGTGCAGCGGCGCCGCCACCAACGCGGGCTGCACCACCACGATCAACCTCGTGATCAAGGAGACGATCGCCCCGAATGCGATTTCCGCCGTGATCACCACCAACGTGAGCTATGCCGGCAACTGCTCCGGGCTGCAGGGCTACTGCACCATCACGGGGGCGCACCTCACCAAGATCAGCTCCGATACCACCAACTGTGGCAGGGTGTCCACGGGAGGAGGAGGGAGCCTGACCTTGAGCTGCAAAGTGAACGGCGTCTCCTGGACCGGCACCGGGGCGGGGGGCACGCTCGTCTCTGCGGGCGGCGTCAACTTCCTTCAGTTGTTCGCCGACAGGGCATCGGACGCGAGTACCCTCGGCCTGTCGATCAACTCGGCCTCGCCGATCACAGCAACGACCTACACGACGCTCACCGGTGCCAACGCGGACTTCACCCAGGGCGAGGCAGCGTACTTCGGGGACGAGTCCACGCAGATCACCATCACCAGCCTGAACAGCTCGGCGAAGACCCTTGCCGGGACGTTCCAGTTCAACGGCGTCCCGGGCGGGGCCGGCAGCCCGGTCAGCATCACGGAGGGCACGTTCAGCGGCACGTACGTATCGTTCGGCGCCCCCAGGATCGGTTCGCCGAGGTGGATTGCCCGCCGCCTGCTCGGCAGCCGACGGTAGTCCGAGACGCTTCAGACGAAGCCCCCCGGAGTGTCAGCTCCGGGGGGCTTCGCTATGAGGGTCCGCGAGCAAAACATGCCGTCCTCGCTTCATTCCCCGAACTCCAGCGGATCGCCCGGCGGAATCGGCGTGATTGAATGCCCGGGGATCCCATCAGGTGCTTTGGAGGTAAGGTTCCCCCATGATGTAGCCGATCATGAGAATCAGTACGCAGATCCCCTGCGTCCTCCGGATGGCCGGATGCCGCCGCCCACTGCCAGCCAACGGAGCCGGTCGCCGATCCCACAGGTGATCAAAGAGGCAGCACTCTTGCACTCGACCCACCGCCCCCTGGGTGCGCGTATCGCCTTCCTTGCCACGATCGCCCTGACCCTGGCGACCGCAACGGCATGGGCCGCCCCCGTGCTGAGTGAGACCGAGGTGAAGATTGGCTTCCTGTACAACTTCACCAGGTTCGTGGAGTGGCCCCGGGATGCGTTCGAGCACGAGCTGTCGCCGCTCGTGATCGGGATCGCCGGGGACCAGTCCATGGCCGCACTGTTCGCTTCCGTCCTGGCGAACAAGCCCGCGGGTGGCCGCCACGTCGAGGTTCGCCACATACCCGACTCCGGGAAGATCCCGAACTGCCACGTGCTGTTCCTCCGGGCCGCGAGCCGCCGAAAGGCGCCCGAAGTGGCGAATGAGCTGGCCGGACGTCACGTCCTGCTCGTGGGGGAGGAGGACCGCTTCCTCGCACGGGGTGGAATGGTGAACTTCCTCATGAGTTCCGACCGCGTCAGATTCGAGATCAACCTCGCCCCGGTGCGGAAGTGCGGACTGGTCCTGGATTCCAAGCTGGTTGGCGTTGCCGAGAGAGTCCTCCAACGAGAGGGCGCCGGCGAGTAGCCGGCGGATCGGAGGAACATGACCATGCGCGCTTATCCATCCGGCTGGCCGGTTGCGCCGGCCCTGTTGCTCGCCCTGGTGACGGCGCTTGCCCCGGCGGGCCGGTCCGCCGCTCCGTCCGACTACACCGAAATGAGTCTGGAGGAACTCGCCGCCATTCCCGTCTACGCCGCCTCCCGCTGCGAACAGAGCCCGGCCGAGGCCCCCGCCTCGGTGAGCATCATCACGGCCGACGATTTCCGAAAGTTCGGCTACCGGAGCCTCGCCGAAGCGTTGCGCAGCGTGCGTGGGGTCTACATCACCTATGATCGCAACTACTCCGCCGTCGGCCTGCGGGGGTTCAGCAGGCCGGGCGACGTGAACAGCCGCGTGCTCGTGCTGGTGGACGGTCACCGGGTGACCGAGAACATCTACGACAGCAGCTACCTGGGCAACGATTTCCTGATCGCGGTCGACCTGATCGAGCGTGTCGAGATCGTGCGTGGCCCGGGTTCGTCGCTCTTCGGCAGCAACGCCTTCTTCGGCGTGATCAACGTGGTGACGAAGCACGGGGCGGGGCTGAACGGCGCCCGGGTTTCGGTCGACGCGGGTAGTCACGGTACTCGCGGTGGCCTGATCCGGTACGGGCGATCCTTCTCCAGCGGAGTCGACCTGGTGTTGTCCGGCTCGCTGTTCGAGAGCGACGGTCCCGGGTCACTGTACTTCCCCGAGTTCGATCTGCCGCACCTCAATCACGGTCGGGCCATCGGGCTCGACTACGAGCGCTCGCACCAGCTGTTTGCATCCCTGACCTGGCGGGACCTGTCCCTGCAGGTCGCCTACGGGTCGCGCAAGAAGGGTGTCCCCACGGCATCGTACGATTCCTACTTCAGCGATTCACGGGAACAGACGGTGGACGCGCTTGGCTACGTGGACTTGAAGCTCGAACACCAGGACTCTCGCGGTCTGACGGTCCTGGCGCGGGTGAACTTCAATCGCTACAGGTACGACGGCACCTACCCAGTGGGTGACAACTTCACTGCCGGGCCGAGCGACGTGGCTCTCAACACGGACGACGTCCTGGGCCAGTGGCTCGGCGCCGAGTTCCAGCTGGGACACGCGGTCTCGGAACGTCACCGGCTGACCGTGGGGGCGGAGTTTCGCAGGAACTTCAACCAGGACGCCCTGAACTACGACTCGTCCCCGTACGCGCTGTACTCCGACCTGCACCATCGCAGCAGCCACTGGGGGGTGTTCGGCCAGGATGAATGGACCCCGGTCGCCGCTGTCACGCTTCTCATCGGGCTGCGCCAGGACCACTGTGACCCGTTCGGGAGCATCCTCAATCCCCGTGGAGCGCTCGTGGTCCGGCTCCGGGAAGGACTCCGGGTCAAGCTCCTCCACGGAGAGGCCTACCGGGCCCCTAATCTCTTTGAGACCTACGTGGAGGATCCATCGACGCGAGCCAATCCGTCGCTGAGACCGGAGAAGATCCGGACGACGGAATTCGTCGTGGAGCAGAGGATCAGGAACACCTTCTCCCTCACGGCCTCCGCCTACACCAGTCGAATCGACGACCTGGTCAACCAGGCCACGGATCCCGAGACCGGCCTGGAGTACAGCGAAAACCTGGACATGGCGCGGGCGCGGGGATTCGAGTTTGAACTGAGAGGTGCTGCGGCCTCCGGTCTGAGAGGAAGCGCCAGCCTGGCTCTTCAGCGGACCGAGGACTCGCGGACTGGTCGCCGGCTCGACAACTCCCCCGCTCGCCTGGGCAAGCTCAACCTCGTCCTTCCGCTTGCCGGCGAGGTGACCGCCGGAGTGGAAGTCCAGACTTCAAGCACCGCTCAGACCCTCACCGGGAAGGAATCTCCTCCGTATTGGCTCATGAACCTCACGTTGTCCGGACGGGACCTGTTCAAGGGCCTGAGCTTCTCCGCCTCCGTCTACAACCTATTTGACGAACGCTACTCTGTCCCCGGCGGAGCCCAGCACGTTCAGGACACCATCGAACAGGATGGCCGCAGCATCCGGGTGAACGTGGGAAGGGCATTCTAGCCTCGTCGGCCAGACCGCCGCGGCCTGCGTGCTCATGCAGGAGCTGCGTTTCAAGCCGCCCACATCCCACACGCCACCGCGCAGGTCTCCACGCCGTCGGGATCACCCGCCGATCATGGCACGCAGCCCCCGCTCTTTTGCAGCGCCGCAGCTCCGGATCGGACCTGGGAGCGGACTCCTGCCAGCGGCGGAGCGCGTCATCGTGCTCGAGAATGCTGCCCAGACGTCGGCTCCCGTAATCTCGTAGCCGTAGCCCTGCACGAGCGAATGGAGTGCCAGCAGTCCAGCGCCGATCGCGAAGTCAGGATGCTGTTTGGCATGATCGCGCGCCGCGCGTGTGAGCGTCTTCGGGTCGCAGGGAGTCCGGCCTGCGAGGTCGAGGACCTGGTCGTAGGGCCCGGCCTCCTTGGACGCGCAGAGCTCGCCCCAATGGTCGGTGAGACACTCGATGTACGGGATCTCATCGGCTTCGTGCGCCGCCCACAGACGATCGAGCCAGTCTGCTCGCATTGTTGGATCGGCCGGGGCATCGGCGATGATCGGTACCAGGTCGCGGATCGCGCTGTTGACCGCGGTACCGATCGCACCCGAGGAACTGTCAACTTGCTCAAGCGCGGGAGAGAGGCGCTCGAGGAGAATCACTGCGCCCTCGGCGGCGAGTGCCGGCTCGCTGCGTGCGGCCTTCTTGATTTCGCTGACTGCCTGCTTCACGCGCTGGATGGCAGGTCATGACTTCCAACCGAACGCGTGGCGCCGGAAGCGCGCCTTGAACTCCCACTTGTGGCTACCGGTCTTGGCCATCTCACACTGCACCGGACTCACCCCTCGGTGGACTTCACCCGCAGAAGCCCCGCCAGCCCTTCGAAGAGCGCGACCAAGCTGGCGGCGGCATCCGGAGAGGCCTCGATGCGGAGCCTGCCCTGCTCAGTCTGACTGATCTCAAGCTGGGTGAAGAGACGCCGGATCTCCGCCGCCGGCAGGACCTCGCCGGTGGGGGCAGCGGATGGGACGCGGTCGGCCGGGATCACTGGGCCCCGCAAGACGTCGCCGGACTCGTCAGCGGCCGACACGACCGCCTCGATCTCGCGCTCGCTGGCCTCCGGGGCGTCCGCGGCGGACTCGTTGGCCTCCTGCGGATCGGGGGCGGGCGAGGCTTCGACGATGCGCTCGATCGTCGAGAGGAATGAGCCCGAGCGCTCGAACCGTATCTCGTCGCTTCCGCCGTCGAAGAGGCCTTGAAACAGTGCCCGCTTGTCCGAGACCAGCGAGGCGATCCGCGACTCGATGCAATCCTGGCTCACCAGGTTGTACACCTCGATCGGCAGGGGCTGACCCAGCCGGTGAATGCGCCCGACGCGCTGCTCGAGCACGGCCGGGTTCCAGGGTAGCTCCAGATTCACGCAGCAGCTCGCCGCCCGCTGCAGGTTGAGCCCGACGCCGCCGGCGTCGGTGGCGAAGAGAATGCGAGTCATCGGGTCATCATGAAAGCCCACGAGGTTCCTGGTGCGGTGATTCAGCCGCTCCTCGCCGGTGAAGAACACGGCCCGGAGCCCGTGGTCGGCCAGCAGCGGGCGCGTCACCCAGTGAGCGAGAGTCAGCATGCGCCGCCACTGGCTGAACACGACCACCTTGCGTTCCTGCTGTACGGCGACTTGATCCACGATCTCGCGGAGCTCGAGGAGTTTAGGGCTGCACAGGCTCCTCAAGAGCGCTGCGTCTGGGCGCGTGACGCGCGCGATTCTCGGCCACATCTGAGTGAACTGGGTCTGCGCCATGCCGTTCGCGATCATGCGCTGCGTCGCCAGCAGGCTCATCAGCCGCAGGAACTCCGGCTGCGTGAGCGGCCGGCGCTGTGCAGTAGCCGCCAGGCGCGCGATCGGCTGGCTGAGGTCGTCGTGCGCCTCGCGCTGCTCTTCGGTGAGCTCGACCGGAACCACTGTGTCGGTGCGTGGCGGGAGCTGCTTCAGGACGTCGCGCCGCAGCCGTCGCAGCATGCACGGAGCGAGGCGCGTGCGCAGCGTGTCGAGGTTGCGCGCGCCGCTCGCCTCCTTCGAGCCGTCACCGTAGACCGAGTGCAGGGGAGCGAGCCTCCACTTGGGCTCGAGTGCGTGATCGTCCACCCATTCGAAGATCGAAGCCAACTCCTCCAACCGGTTCTCCATCGGCGTTCCGGTGAGCACCAGCCGGTAGTGCGGTCGCAGCCTCTTCACGCAGGCGGCGGTCCTGGTCGCCCAGTTCTTGATGCGCTGCGCCTCGTCGAGAACGACGATCTCGGGAGCCCAGGCGTTCATCGTCTCGAGGTCCCGCAGGACCTGCTCGTAGTTCGCAATGAGGAATCCCGCGCGGCGCGCGTCGTAGAACTCACGGCGCTGCTCCTGGCCCCCCTCCACGATCTCTACCGGTGCGTCCGTGAACAGGCGCCACTCGCGAAGCCACTGCGACTTCAGGCTCGCCGGCGCTATGATCAAGCCGCGCCGCACTCTGCCGGCGTGCCACAGCGCGTGGCAGGCGGCAATGGCCTGGGCGGTCTTTCCCAGCCCCATGTCGTCCGCCAGGAGCAGGCGCCCGGTCGCAAGGAAGCGCTGCACACCCTCGTGCTGATAGGGGTAGAGCTTGCGCCTGAGCGTCCGCAGGCGGCGCTTGAGTTCGCCGCCGACATTACGGTCGGCCGTCACGTGGGCGAGACGCTCGCGCTCGGCCCGGAGCAACGCGCGAAGCGCGGGGTCATGGAGCGTGAGGCCCCCGCGCGTGGCGGCGGAGGGACGGTCCAGCGAGGGCAGCAATTCAGCGACCAGCGCCGCCCGCTCTTCGGGCTGGCCGGCATGGGGGTCCGCAAGCACGAACGTAGAAGCCCCTTCGCTCCTGAACCATCGCGCGAGGCGCGCCGGAGGCGCCGGGGCACCGCTCCGGTTGCGATCCCGTCCAATGAGACGCACGCGCGCCAGCCAGTCTCCCTCGCCGGTCAGCGGGCGGACCGGGTCCCATATCAGACGCAGCGAGTTGGCGGCGGGACGCGCGGCGGACATCACCATCAGGCCCGCGAACCGTTTCGGCCGCGCTGCGAGCGAATCGATCACCGCCAGCAAGTGCTTGCATAGCGCGAGCGAGCTGCGCAGGAAGTCCGGGCAGTCGCAGCTCCCACGAATCGGGTCAATTGAATCAAGGAGAGTCGTGTAGGGCCGAGCCGTCCCCCGAGCCCGGCGGGTCGTATACAGACCGAGCACGACGCCGCCCCGGGGGCGCGTGGCGATCCGCAACTCGTCGTCCTTGACCGAAGCGCAGCGCCGCAGGAGCGCTTCCATGGCCGCGCGCTGCACGGGCCAGTCCGCCTGCCGGGTGAGCTGGAGGATGTGCTTCACCAGCAGGGACTCGGGAACTGCCAAGGTCTTTCCATGCGCGAGCGAGCGCAAGGTAGCGAAGGCCTCGGTGTCCTCAATGCGGGTCGCGCTCGCGCGCAGGACAGCGGAGGGGGTCCCGGTGCGCGTGTCGGCGCTGCGCACGGGGCGCTTCGCCACCTTCCGTCGGGCGGGGCGTGGATGGGCTCTCTTCATGACAATGGAATGTACGCGAGCAGGAAGTGCCGGGCAAGTGCGCGCTCCACGCGCGCTCCACGCCTTGTGGCTCCACGCCTACTGCAACCTCGCTCGAAACGCCCGTCGGGCTCGCGCGACTGCCTTCTTGCGACCGGGGTCGCCTGGGTCGGCCAGGTTCGCGACCACGGCCGTCACTGGAGTCCTGCTGCCGCGAAAGCCCAGGATGTCGCTGAAGAGCGACTCGTCCTTGCGAAGCTGCGCGAGGTCCGCGAGGAGCCGCTCGCCCCGCGTGCGCTCGGCGTCGTCGCAGATGTTGACCACCACGAGTTGCGCGTGCTCGATGCCCGCGAAGCGTTCCGAGATCGCCCAATGCTCGGTGGGGTGGGGCGGAGGAGACTTCCGAGCAGCTTCGATGGTGTCGAGGAGGTTGTTGCGCGCGTCCTCGAGCATCGCCGGGTTCCGCCGTGCGAGCTCGACGAAGGGCGGCCCGAGCATCTGACCGAGGAGTTCGGCGACGCCACCGGGCTTGCGAAGCAACCTCTCCATCGCATCGGCCTTCGCGTGCGCTTCGCCTGCGCGATCCCGCTTGCATCGCACGAACAAGCTCTCGCCATCGTGGGGACCAGTCGCCACGAATGCCACGAGATCCACGAACTCGAGTGGATTGTCTCCCTCCAGCACAACGGCTTCCGAGTAGTCCTCCATGAGGAGCGTCATGAAGAAGGCGTCCAAATTGGAGTCGCTCCGGGGAAAGCCGAAACGCCCGGCGCCGGCCGCCCCCGCTCTCCTGTAGCGCAACAGCTCAGGATCGGATCTGGGAGCCGACTCCCGCGGGCCGCGAAGCGTATCGTCCCGAATGCAGCGTACCGCGATGACGTCCTCGAGAGATCGTCCGAGCAGCGCCTCGATGAACGTGGTCTTGCCCGCTCCCTTGGGGCCGCCCACGTGGACCATCGCGCGCTGCCTCACAGGCCAAGCTCCCTGGCGAGGATCTCACGGACGAACCCCCCGGTGGCTTCGGCGGCGACCAGTTCCCGCACCCGCGTGCAGGTTTCGGCGACGGCGCCGGCTCTTCCCGCCGCCTTCATCGTGCTCGAGAGCGCCGCCCAAACGTCCGCTCCCGTGATCTCGTAGCCGCAACCCTGCACCAGCCAATGGAGCGCCAGCAGTCCGGCTCCGACCGCGAAGGCCGGCTGGCTCTCGGCATGATCGCGCGCGGCGCGCGTGAGCGTCTTCGGGTCGCAGGGAGTCTGGCTCGCGAGGGCGAGGGCCTGGTCGTACAGTCCGGCCTCCTTTGCCGCCGCGAACCACTTGCCCTCATCCCCGGGAGTCGTGTTCACCAGGTCCGCCAGAAGGTCGCTTGCGGACTTGTGCGGGTACTTCCTGGCGACAGCGCGGAATGTGGCGAGGTACGTCGCGGAGCGGTTCGCCCGCAGGCCGTATCGCGTGTAGGCCTCATCGACAGCCCCGGACGAGAGGAGGATCTCCTCGCACAGCGCGTCGACCCAGCCATCGGGCGTCCACGGTCCGCGGCAGGACTCGGCGTATCGGATGGCTTCCGACTTCCTTCCCATGGCCGCGAGCGCCTTCACCGCCCAGAGCTTGTACGGCCAGATTGTGTCTGCCTGCAGTATGTCGACGATCTCCGCATAGCGCTCCGCACGATAGAGCGCGCTGAAGCACGCGGTCATCCCGTGGAAATGGCCGCGCAGATCCGGATCAGGGCTCAGCGCCATGCTTGTGATGCCGACCAGGCGGTCGGCCCAATCCGAGGCGACCTCCTCCGATGCGCAGAGCGCGCCCCAGTAGTCGGTGAGGCCTTCGATGTATGGGATGTCGTCAGCTTCGTGTGCCGCCCACAGGCGTTCGAGCCAGTCTGCCCGCGTTCCTGGATCGGCCGGAGCGTCGGAGATGATCGGCACCAAATCGTGGATGGCCCTATTGACCGCGGTGCCGATCGCGCCTGAAGAGCTGTCGATTTGCTCGAGCGCCGGTGAGAGACGCTCAAGGAGAATCACCGCGCCCTCGCCGGCAAGCACCGGCTCGCTGCGTGAGACCTTCCTGATTTCGCTGACTGCCTGCTTCACGCGCTGAATGGCAGGCTGGGACTTCCAACCGAACGCGTGGCGCCGGAAGCGTGCCTTGAACTCCCACTTGTGGCCGTCAGTCTTGGCCATCTCACCCCTGTGCCGGTTTGGGAGGCGGAGCGGTCTCCAGCGTGCAGCCTGCCAGGTATCTACGCCGGCTCCTCTTCACGTGAAGTTGAGCTGCCACGATACACCGACGAGGAGCACGGGCTTTCTTCATGATGGTGGAATGTACGTGCCCGAGACGTGCGGTGCAAGTGAGGGCGGTCCATATCTCTGATCGACTCCCGGTCCACCCCTCGGTCCACACCCTCCCTCTTGCGCTCCCGCGGCTAACTCGTTTAGTATCACCCGCGGAGAGGTGTGAGAGCGGTTGAATCAGACGGTCTCGAAAGCTGATTCTGGACTTGAATCGCTGTCCGAGCCGAACCACTTCCGCCCCCACTAGTTGCTGCGACCCCATCGGCTTAGACCGGTGGGTTTTGTTGTGTCCGGGGTGGCCATCAGTAGCCAGTTGGGGCCACGTGAGGCCGCCTTTGAGGCCACAGTTAGGCCACACCTCCCCAGCAGCCCTCGATCACCCGTGCTCCGCTACAACTCGCGTATGCGACACTGATGGCCTGGTCCCGCCGAATCAGATCGAATGGGGATACTTCCCCCTAGAGCCAGGCCGCATCGCCCTTCCCCTGCGGCTCTGGTACGAGCCGCAGGCCGCTGCGGCAAGAGGATCTGTCTCGTGTTGGTGTGCGGAATCTGTATCGGAGTGGGGCTCCCAGCCACCTGGACGCTGCCTCGCGTTGAAGCCCCCGTAGTTCGAGCCTAAGACTTCGTCAGAGTGACGCCAGCCCTTACGCCTCCTTGTCCGATCTCGCCGCGGATGGTTGAATATCCGCAGACGCTGTAACTTCAAGATCAGGCACGCGGAGCAACATCCACGCATTCCCGAAGGAGACGCATATGCACCCAACTTTCAGCGGCATTTACCGCGAGCAGCTCGAGGTCTATCGGTCGCTCAATGCCGCAAGGTATTCCATTCCGTTCACCCTAGAGGAACTCTACTGAAGGTGTGCGATTCTTAGTTGGAAATTGAAACGGCTCCAACCTCTGTGCTTTGATGGCGTTGCGAAGCGTCCATCAGGCGCAGACGAAAGGAGCCGTAGATGGGTAGTGTCATTCGTCGGGTTCGGAAGCGCAAGCGTT
>JACRLI010000004.1 GCA_016235265.1 Candidatus Eisenbacteria bacterium | reverse complement strand
CCGGGCGTCATGAACGGACCTGCGCGCTGCCTTCATCATCTCCGCTCCCCCTGGCCGACATGGATGGCGGTCCTACACGCATGTCGCCAGCACCACCAGCAGGCCGAAGGCGATCTCGCTCAGGCCCAACTGCATGGTGGTCATCCGCAACCGCCACGGCGAGAGCCCCACGGCGGCGCGGAGGGCCAGCACGGTCATGGCGACGGCCGCGGCCCACGGCACCCATCCCTCGCGCGCCAGGAGCGCCACGCCGCCTGCGGCGGCGGCGTGCAGGGCCAGTACTTCCGCGGTCCGCACCGGGTGACTCTTCTCCAGTCGCAGCCGGGCGCGAACGTAGGCCACGGTGGGCACGGCGCGCGCGGCCAGGATGGCCCACAGTGCGAACGCGGCGGGCCGCGGGAGGCCGGCGGCGAGCGCGATGGCGGGCGCGGCGCCGGCCAGGGCCAGCGCGGCGGTGACTTCGGCCGCGGCATCGCGCGCGCGGCGGTCCAGGTCGAAGGCCAGGGCCACCGCGCCGATCGGCGCCGCCAGGCCCATCGCCAGCAGCACCGGCCCTTGCGCCAGCAGCGCCGCCCCGGTCACCGCGGCCGCGCCGGCCAGCGCCAGTGCCGCCGCGGCGAGGCCCGCCCGCGCCGTCCGCGCGGTGCGCCGGCCCTCGCGCCGGTCGGTGACCGAGATGCGCAGGGGTTTGCGCGCCAGGAAGGCCGCAACCGTCGCCACGGCCACCAGCGTGGCGGCCATCCCTCCGGATGGCGTGGCGCCGGGTGCGCGCAGCGCCACGGCGAGGCCCAGCACCACGGGCTCGCCCAGGAAGGCCCAGCTCCCGTGCTCGGCCGGCACGAGCAAACGGCTCACCGGGTCACCGCGCCCGCTTCAGGAACCGGTACACCACCAGCTGGTTGCCCCCACCGGTGGTGTTCTCGTAGTCAATCTCGTGAATCGGCACCAGGCGGCCGCTGCGGACGTAGTCGGGGAACCACTCGGGGAAGAGGATGCAGTAGTCCGGACCGCGCTCGTCGAGATAGCCGGGCAGCGCGTCGTCCGGGTACGGGGACAGGCCCGCGCGGCGCCGCTCGAGCAGCTCGGTCACGAAGTCCGAGCTCACCAGCCCCATCACGTCAATGCAGTAGCGGCCGCCGATGTAGGTGATCGCGCCCACGTCGTTGTTCGCGATCTTCGATCCGGGCGGCACGTTCTGCGCCACCCACTCGCCCATGGCCACCTGCATGTGCAGGATGTTGTCCACGTTCAGCCGGTAGGTTTCCTGACCCATGAATTGGCTGCGGGTGGCCCCCACCACCAGGATCAGCGCGGCGACCAGTTCCACGCCGCGACGGGCCGTGGCGCTGCCGAGCGCCGCCTGCAGCGCCTCGAGACAGACCATCGCCACCAGGGCCGTGAACGGGACCAGGGGAATGGTGTAGCGCGACAGGCTGAAGTGCATGGGGAAGAAGACCAGCGCGTAGGCCCAGAATACGAGCGGCCACAGGGGCAGGGCGAGGGGCCGCATCGCCGCGCCGCGGCCGGCCCAACGAGAGCGGAAGCCCCACAGCAGCAGCCCCGGCGCCAGCAGCACCAGCAGGGAGTTGTCCCGGAAGGCCCACAGCATCGCCTCCTGCAGGTAGTGGGCGCGCCCGCCGTTCCACCACGCGATGCCCTCTCCCAGCGGGATGAGGCTCTTCGCGTAGAACGTGTTGGGGAACGGGCGCCCGGTCGTGGCGAGGCAGAAGATGCCGTAGGGGAGCATCACCGCGATCATGGCGGCGGCGCAGGGCAGGGTGGCGCGCAGCGCGGCGGCGATTCGGGATCCGGACCTGCGGACCGCGGGCGGACTTCCGGAGCCGCGCCGGCCGGTGACCGCGACGCCAGGCGCGCCGGAGGGACCCCGTCCGCGGCCGGCGCGCCACGCCTCCAGCGCGCACAGCAGCACGCCCAGCAGCGCGGCCTCGGGACGCGCCTGCCCGGCCAGGCCCGCGAGCGCGCCCACGCCCAGCGCCCGCTTCCATCCGTGCGCGCCGGAAAGGTGCATGCGGACCGCGGCCAGCGCCAGCGCCATGGCCACGCAGACCTCCATGCCGGAGAGCGCCCCCCAGGTCATGCGCCCGCTGGTGGCGGTTGCCAGCCCCGCGAGGAAGGCCAGCGGGGTGGACAGCCCCGCGGCGCGGCCCACTTCCATGGTAAGCAGCGCCGCGGCACACGACGCGAGGATGCCCAGGACCACCGCCCACGGTTCCAGGGGCGCCCCCATCGCGTTGCCGGCCGCCAGCAGCACCACCCACAGGGGGCTGGTGGCACCCGGCGATGGCTCACCGGGGTTGAACGAGAAGCCGGCGCCGTGCGCCAGGTTCCGCGCGTACTGGAAGTGAATGTAAGGGTCGTCCATCGGGAAGCCCAGCCGGCCCTGCGCGGAGAGCATCGGGCGCAGACAGGCGACCGCCAGGGCGGCGGGCACAACCAGGAGCACGGCGCGCAGAGCCCACCGGGCCCATGCGGGGAATTCGGTGGAGCGGGGGATGGCGGGTTCGACGATCGGTCCGGGTCGCGGCGGGGTCATCCTGGATCTCCGGGGTCCTGGGTCCGCGCATGGCGGCGTGCCGGGCGCCTGGCGCAATGATACCCGAGAGGCCCGCCCCCGCCACCGGTGTTTCCCCCGACAACGCGCGGTGACCGCCGGTCCGGGCGTGATCGCGGGCCGGACGCCTTTGTCTGCAACGTTTGCCGCCCCCGGCGACGGTGGCCCGCCGCTTGCGATGGATCCACGCCGTCCCCGGATGCATTCCCCGCGAGGGCGCCCCATGCGCGTCTCGTCCCTGTTTCCTGCCCTGGCCGGCCTGCTGCTCGTGGCGGGCCCGCCCACCGCTTCCGGCGCTTCCGGTGTGGCCGAGTTCCTGCGCCTGGGGCTGGGCGCCCGCGCGTACGCGCTGGGCGGCGGGCTCCTCTCGGTGGGCCACGACCCGTCGGCGCTGTGCTGGAACCCGGCGCTGATGGCCCGCACCCCTTCGGCCGCCGCGGAGATCATGCACTCCGAGAACTTCTCCGGGGCGGCCGGCTTCGATGCGCTGGCCTGGACCGGCCCCATCGGGCACGGCTCCGGCGAGGCGCTGGGAGTGGGCATCCTGCGCCTGTCCGTGGACGACATCCCGGTCACCGACCGCTTCGCCTTCGACGACTTCGGTGCCGACGGCCAGCCCGGCACGCGCGATCCCGGCGAAGACGACGGCCGATGGGAACCGGGCGAGCCGGTGCAGGTGGATCCCTCGCGGGTGGAGTGGCGCAGCGACGCCGAGTGGGCGCTCATGGTGGGCTACGCGCGCGCCTTCGGCCCGCGCGTGAGCGCCGGGGTGTGCGCCAAGTACCTGCGCCAGGAGGTCGCCGGCCGTCGCGGGGAGGGCTTCGGGCTGGATGTGGGGTTGCGCGCCGAGGTGTCCGGCGTGGAGGTCGCGGCGCGCGTCAGCGACATCACCAGCACGCGCATGGCGTGGGATTCCGGGGCGCGAGAGAGCCTCCCACCGTCCCTGGAGCTGGCGGTGGCGCGCGAGGTGCGCCTGGGCCCTGGCCTGGCGGTGCGCGGCGTGTTCGGCGCGGCGTCCGCCCCGGGTCTCTCGGGCGGACCGGTGCGCCCGTGGCGCGGCGGAGTGGAGCTCCGGAACCGCGACCGGCTGTTCCTGCGGGCCGGGTCCTCGGAAGGCCGGGCGGCGTTCGGTGCCGGCCTGGGCGTGGGCGCGTTTCGCGTGGACTACGCGGTGGCTCCCTTTCACGACCTCGGCGGCACGCACCGCGTGTCCGCCGTGGCGCGCTGGTAGGGGGGCGACATGAGCGCACGCCACGAACGGTCCCGCCCGGACTCGGGCGCCCGGGCCGTGCTCTTCTCGACGGTCCGCTGGGTCGTGTTCCTGGCCCTGGCCGCCGGCATCGCCGCGCTGCTGTGGGCGGTGTTCCTCGCCGTGGACGCCGCGGCCCTGCCGTCGGCCTCGCTCTCCGCGGGCGCGGTGGGCGGCGGCTTCCGCCTGGTGAGCCGCGACGACGGCGGCCGAATCTTCTTGTGGGACGAATACGGGCGTCCCGCGCCGGGCTGGCCCGTCGCGGCGTCCGGCGCGTGGCCCGCGGGCGTTCCCCGGCTTCAGGACCTCGACGGCGATGGCCAGCCGGAGGTGGTCTGCCTGCTGAAGTCGTGGGACGGCGGGCAGACCGTGCGCGCCTGGCGCCTCGACGGGCAGCCCGCGGCGGGCTTCGCAGAGATCCCCTGTCCGCGCGACATGGCCGACACCCCCGAGCTGGGCGACATCGAGCGCCGCGGTCGCCCCGACTGGGTGTGGGTCGGCACGTCCGGCGACGTGCTGGCCTCCGAGGCCGGCGATCCGTCCGCCCGCCGGCCCATCTCTCCCCTGACGAACTTCACCGGCCGGCCGCGCCTGCGTCTCGCCGACGCGGACGGCGACGGCGTTCCGGATGTGCTGGGTGGGGTGGAGGAAGGCCCGGCCGGCCGGTGGTTCTGCCTCTTCTACGCGGGCTCGATGCCGGTCTACCAGGAGCGGCAGACTTCCGTGCCCGTCACCGCCGCGCCACAGCCCGCGCGGGTGGGATCCGACGCGGCGCCCTGCCTGCTGGTGCCGCTGGCCGGTGGCGTGGGCCGCTGGGACGGCGACGGCCTGCGCGGCTTCCACGCCGCGACCGGCTGGCCGGCCACCGCGCCCGTGGGCCCGGTGGGGGGTGTCGCCGTGCTGGCGGACCGCGGCCAGAGAATCCTCGCCCTGGGCCGCGACGGCCGCCTGGCCGCGTGGGCCGCCGACGGTTCGCCGCTTGGGACCTGGGGCGACGGCGCGCGACCCGGGCGCTCCCTCTCGCAGACCGACCTGGCAGCCTGTTCCGCCTCCGCGCCCCCGGGCACGCGGGCGGCGTGGGCCGCGCACGACGGGGGCACCGCCCTGGGTTTCGTGAGCGACGCTGGAAGCGACTCGGCCGGCCGCCCGAGGCTGTTCCGCCACGAGCTGGGTCACCGGCACCACGGCGTGAGCGCCTCCGCGCCGGCCGGGTTGCTCCCGCCCGGCCGGTTTCGCCTGTGGGTGAATGGCGCCGAAGGCTCCGCCGCCGGCCCGGTGCTGCGGCTGACCGGTGGGGAGGTGGAGCTGCGCGGGGCGCTGGAGGAACCGGCGCTCTCCGGGGATCCGGAGGTGGAAATCCGGGTGTTCCGCGGTGCGGCGGCCGTGGGCCGCGCCACCGGCCGCTCCGCGGTGCAGCTTCGGTTGAGCCTCGAGAGCGGCACCTATACCGCCGTCGCCTGCGCGCGCGGCGACACGCTGGGCGGGGCCCGATTCCAGGTCGAGCTGCCGCTGGCCCTGCGGGACGTCTTCAACTACCCCAACCCGGTGCGCACCGCCACCGACTTCCTGTTCGCGCTCACCCGGTCCGCGCGCGTGCGCGTGGACGTGTTCACCGTCGCGGGGCGACGCGTGCGCGGACTGGAGGGCGACTTCGGCGAGGGCCGCCAGCGCCTCGGTTGGGACGGGCGAGACGCCACCGGTGAGCCTGTGGCTCGCGGCGTGTACTTCTACCGCGTCACCGCGCGTTCCGGATCGGAGAGCGCGGAGACCATCGGCAAACTGGTCCGGCTGGACTGAAGGGGGGAGAGGATGACGGGACGCACACTTCGGGCGGTCCTGGCGGCGGCTGTCATCGCGATCTGGGGCCCGGCGCAGGCCGCGGCCGGGGATGCGCCCGATCCGCGGGACGCCCTGGGCGGCCGCCTCGGGGAGGACCAGGTTGAGATCGCGCCCGGCGAGTCCGTGGGCCTGTTCGCCGGCTCGCCCTCGTATCACCGCACCCTGCTTCGCTGGCCGGAGCCGGGGGGCATGGACGTGGTGCTCACGCTCGACTACTCGGGCTCGGTGTCGCATCACCGGTTCGATTTCACGGCCGCCTCGGCCTACGTGGATGCCGAGGCCGCCTTCGGAGAGTGGAGCCTGGGGCTGAACGGCCACGTGCTGTGGACCGCCAACCTGGCGCCCTACCTCTTCAACGGCGAGGTGCCGGGCCAGCCGCATCGCGACGCGTCCGGCCTGGTGGTGGACGGGTGCTGGCGCACCTCCGGCTACTCCATCTGCGACAAGGCGTATGCGTCCGGGGGATCCAACGGCGACGTGGAACTGGCCTCCTCGGAGGGTGCCCCGGTGGCCTTCGGCTACCCCGGCAACCTGCCCACCTCCGGCAATCCCGCGATGCTGCCCAACGATCCCTCACTCGCCTGGCGCGCCTCGCTGGCCCCGCCCGCATACACCCGGCGCGCGCTCACGGTGAAGAAGCCGGACGGCAGCACGTGGACCTTCGACGAAGTGCCGCTCACGCTGCGCTGGCCCGGTTACTCGTACAACAACAACGAAGGCCCGCGTGCATTCCGCCTCTCCCGGGTGGCCGGGCCCACGCCGGGCTGCTCGCTCACCGTCCGTTACGAGTACGCCGACTCCGGCGGCGGACGCTCCGCGTGGCTGCATCCCACGGCGGTGCGGGTCACCGACCAGTCGGGACGGAGCGTGAACATCCTCGTGGACGCCTCCCCCCAGGGCGGCGAGTGCCACGTGTCCGTCGTGACCAGCTACGGCCCCGGCCAGCACGAGCTGGACTTCTCGGAGCGGTGGTACACGGACCGCGCGGCCCGGCCGCGCCGGTCGTACCTGTACTATCTCGACCACTTCACGGACCGAACCGGCCGGGTGACCGGCTTCCGCCACGAGCCCGACGACCGCTCCGAGGCGTGGCTCACGAACTGCTCGGACAGCGCGGACGTGCGCGCCATGCGGCTTGCCGGCGTGGACTACCCGGAAGGCGGCAGTTCCACCTACGGCTTCGTCCCGCTTCCGGCGACGCGTCCCGCCTGCCCGGACCCCACGCTGCGCGGGGAGGACGGCGCGTGGCGGGCCACCGGGCGTTCGCCGTGCCTGGCGCCGATGGTCTCGCGCGTGGAGATCCGCGAGGCTGCGGGGCAGGCCCCGGTGCAGGTGGTCGCCCTCGCCTACGACTGGAGCGAGCGGCCCGCCGTGGGCGCGCCGTTCGAGTCCGACGCGTACCGGTACCTGACGAACGTGGACTACGACGGCGGGCCGCCGCTGTCGCCGTCCCCGCCGGCAGGAGGCGCGCCGGGCGCGTCGAGCCTTCCCGCCGGGGCCCCCGGGCCGGGCGCCCCGGTCGCGTCGCGCGAGGCCGCGCGGGCCGCCGCGTTGGCGTCCGGGTTCCGCATGGTGCACACCTTTCGCAAGTACCCGTGCCTGCCCCAGACGCACGGCGGCCCGACCCGCAGCCGCTGGGCCGCCCGGCTGGTGGAGTCCTCGGTGAGCCTCGCCTGCGGCGAGACGCACGCCCTGGCCATGGACTACGACGCCGTGCCCGAAGGCGACCATTACACCGGCACGCTGCTGCCGGCCTCGAAGACCTTCCGGGCCACCTCCGCGGGCGCGCCTCTGGGCGGCTACACCACCACCACCACCTACGACAGCCTCGCGCGGGTGACGGCATGCACCGATGCGGCCGGGGTGCGCACCGAAGTGGAGTACTTCGACGCGCCCGGGCTGCACCAGCCCTGGAGCGGAACGGGGCGCTATTCGGTGCAGCTCCCCGCGCGCGCGCGCCGGCTGGCCCCGGTCACGGGCGCGCTCCTCTCCGAGACCTGGTACGAGCGGGAGCCCGCCTACGGCCGCGTCACCGCCGAGCACATCCGGCTCGACGACGCGCGCGTGGCCACGCGGACCTTCAGCTGGAGCGAGACCGAGCCCTCGCGGATGGTGCGCGCAACGGGCCCCCTGGGGGAGGCGGTGGAGTTCGAGTACGACCCGCGGCCCATCCCCAACACCATCGCCTTTGCCGACTGCCCCGGAGGCGCCTACCCGGTGATGATCACGCTGCACCCGGACGCCGGGAGCAGCCTGCAGGCCTACCAGTCGTTCGGCTGGGAAGGGGAGCTGTTGCGCGAGGCCGACGGCGCGGGGCACCTCACCTCGCACGGCTACGACGCGGAAGGCCGCGAGCGCACCCGCGCGCTGCCCGGCGACGTGATGACCGGCCCTCCGCCGCCGACTCCCAGGTCGCCGGTCGCGCCGCGCGGGGCGCTGCTGCCGCCCTACGACCTCACGGTGTGGCCGTCGCGGGTGCTCACCCGGACGTCGGGTGCGGGGTATGCCACCGACTACGCGGCGCTGTATCCGGCCATGCTGGAGAGCCTGCTGGCGGTGTGTCATCTCGACGGCCTGGGCCGCCCGCGCAGCCTGCGCCGCGCCGGGGAGTCTGGCGCCGCCATGGAGTACGCGTACGACGCGTTCGGACGCCTGGTGCAGGCGGGGAGGGCTGGAGCTGCCGGCGTGACCTACACCCACGATGAGCTGGGGCGCCCCACGGCCGAGGCGGGGCCGGCCGGCACCACCCGGGTCGAGCACCGCACCGTCCCGGATCTCCAGGTTCTCGGCCTGGGCCGGCCGGGCGGCACGCCGGGGTTCTGCGCCGTGGAGATCGCCCGGCACCCCGGCGGAGTCTCCTCGCTGCGCGCCCGGGATGCGCGCGGGCTGCTGCTGGCCGCCGCGGAGTACGCCGCCGGCGCATCGGTTCCCTTCGAGACCCGGTACTACGAATACGACGCCGCGGGCCGGGTCACCGCGTGGCACGCACCCGGCGGGCACGTCACCCGGTTTCACCACGACCTCGCGGGCCACCGCCTGCTGGTCGAGAACCCCGACGGTTCACGCCGCGTGACGGTGTGGGACCTCGCCGGACGCCCGGTGTTCACCCGCGACGAGCGTGGCGCGGCCGGGGCCGGCTGGACGTGCCTGCGCTACGACGCGCTGGGCCGGCTGCTGGAGGAAGCCACCTCCGCGGGTCTCACGGAGGCCTCCGCGCAGGCCCTGGCCGACGCCGGCGCGCTGCCCGCAGACTCCCGCTGGACTGCCCGCTACTCGTACGACGGCAGCGCCTCGCCCGGCTCCCTCACCCGGGTGGAGACACGCGACGAGCGAGGCGCCGTGGATGTGGTGGAACTCGACTGCGACGGCCGGGGCCGGGTGGTCCGCAAGACCTGCCACTTCGCGGGAGTGGCCAGTCCGCTTTCGCTGGAGTTCGAATACGACCGCCTGGACCGCGTCACCTCCATCATCTACCCGGACGGCCGGCGCGTGAACCACTACTACGATCCCGCCACTGGCCGCGTGGCTCGGCTCGAGGAGCACGGCTCCGGGCGGGAGCTGGCGGCCTTTACCCGCGACGCCGCGGGCCGCGTCGCCGCGCAGCGTGCCGGTGCGCTGGAGCAGCGCTGGGAGCGCGACGCGGGCGGTGCGCCGGTCTCCCAGGTGGGACAGTCGCGCGGGCGCACCCTGTTCCAGGAGTTCCACGAGCGCGACCCGGACGGACGGTGCGCCGCGCGTGCCGCCGCCGGGGGAGTGCGCTGGGACTTCGCGCGCGATCCGGCGGGGCGTCTCGCCTCGGTGCGCTTCTCCAGCGAACCGGGCTCTCCCGCCGTCACCTACCGCCACGCCCCCGGCGGGGAGCTGGACTCGGTGGGCAGTGACCTCGAATCGGCGGCCTTCGACCTGGACGGGCCGCGCCTCTCCCGCGTGCGCCGGGCGCCGCACGGACGCGAAGAATTCGCCTATGACGCCGGCGGCGCGCTGGCCGAACGCACCCGCCTGGTGGGCTCGGACACCCTCGGCGCCCTCACGCTCGCCTGGTCGTCCGCCGGGCGGCTGGTGACGGTCGCCGGGCGGGCCGCCGACGTCACCGACTCGGCCGTCTATGGATACGACGCGCGCGGCTGGCGCACCCGCCGTCGCGTGGGCGGCGTGACCACGTTCCAGCTGCGCGACGAGGATGGCACGCTGCTGGCGGAGGCCGATTCCTCGGGCCGCGTGCTCCGCGAGTACGTGCGCGCGGGGGCCCGGCTGCTCGGCACCGTCGAGCGCGACGGCGCCTTCGTCGCCTATCTCTGCGACGCGCTGGGTTCCGTGCGCCTGGGCGTGGACGAAGACGGGGCGGTCCGCTTCCAGCAGGAGTTCCTGCCCTACGGCGAGCTGTCGCGTTTCGAGGGCGCGGATCGCCCCACGCTGGGCTTCCTGGGGGCGGAGCAGGATCCGGAGACCGGCTGGTGTTACCTGGTGAACCGCTTCTATGACCCGGGCACCGCGCGCTTCGTCTCACCGGATCCGCTCCGGGACTCCGGCGCCCCGCCGTACGGCTACGCCTTCGGCGATCCGCTCACCTACGCCGACCCCGAGGGCCTGGCCGGCTCCCCGGTGGACGCGCCCGCCGGGCTGGCGCCGCGCTACATCCTGCCCCCGGTGATCGTGCGCGGCACCATCGGCGTGCCGGACAAGCTGCTCCTGGCCATCCGCCTGCTGAAGACCGTGGGCGGGGACCGGGCGGGCGAGCAGGGCCGCAAGCTCTACCAGGCCTACCTGGCCGTCACCCGTGCTGCGCGCTCGATCCACGACGGATTGCTCACGTTCCCGGGAAAGGACGCGACCCTCTCCGTGGTCGCCGGACTGGGCCGGGTGTGCCCGGTGGTGACCCGGGCCGTGGTGCGCGGGGCCGTGACCAAGGTGCCCGCGACGCGCACGCTGGACCGCGCCATGATCGGCCACCAGCTGGTGGCCGGCATTCGCGTCCAGATGGCCCTCGAGAACGCGCGAGGCCTGACCCCGGTTCAGGTGGAGAACGCGCGCCTGGCCTCGGAGAGCGTCCTGCTGGGGGAGACCACCCTGGACCTCCTGGGCGTGCTGGCGGTGCAGGCGGGACTGGCCACGCCGCCGGTGGGGGTGATGGCGCTGCTCACCTGGGGCGGGTTGCGGCCGGAACTGTCCGACCTCTCGGACGACATCCTCTCGCGGGTGGTGCCCGGATACGCGAACACGTCGGTCCTGGATGGCCTCTTCGGGCCGGTGTGGGACGATGCCGCGGAGGCGCATTGAGCGGGTGGCCGGTGGCGCCGCGCGCTCCCGCCGCGCGCTCCCGGCGCACGCTCCCGCCGCGCGCTCCCGCCGCGCGCTCCCGCCGCGCGCGCCCGGCGCGCGCTCCCGGCGCGCGCTCCCGGCGCACGCCCCCGCCGCGCGCCCCCAGCGTGCCCGCGGTCCCACCGGCCCGCGCCCGTGCCTCAACGCTTCTGGACAACGCGCCCGGCCCTCTGTAAGCTCCGCGCGTGAGCGACATCGAGAAGAAGCTCTCCGACGAGGAGAAGCACCCCGGCTTCTGGGGCGGCATCCGCAACATCTTCCTGCAGGGCGTGGCCCTGATCTACGGGCTGGGCTTCATCTCGGCCATCGTCGCCATCTTCCTGCTGGGCCTGCTGGCGCGGAACCTGGTGGGCAAGTTCCTGCTGCGCGGCGTGGAGAGCCTGCTGCTGTCCATCCCCGTGGTGAAGACCATCTACCACGCGGCCAAGCAGCTCATGGAGGCATTCTCGGGGGCCAACAAGTCCATCATCTTCCGCGAGGTGCTGCTGGTGGAGTACCCGCGGCTGGGGATGTACTCGGTCGGTTTCGTCACCAATCGCATTGACTATCGCCGGCCGGACGGCGAAGTGGATCCCCTGGTGAACGTCTATATCCCGCATCCCCCCAACCCCACTTCGGGCATGTTCATCCTGCTGCCCGTGGACCAGGTGCACCCGCTCGACATCTCGGTGGAAGAGGGGCTCAAGCTGGTGCTCTCCGGCGGGATCGTCTCGCCCACCATGCTGCTGGGCCGCGCCGAGCGCCGGTTCTAGCCACCGTGCGGTGGCTGCCGGGGCCCGGGTCACCTGCGTGAGATCCGGTTCCCGATAGGCACCGACCCGCCTCCGTCCGCATCCAAACAGTAGCCGCTGCTTCGCCTCCCTGCCGTCCCGGCACCGACCCGTCCGCGATGGACCCGGCGAAGATCCGCCCGCGTCGCGCCCCCAGGCCCGCGCCGTCGGAAACCGTCCCGAAGTCCGGCCTCGCCCAGGTGCGCCGACGGCTCCCTCCCAGTCCGTCGTTTCGCTGGTCCGATGCCCGCGAACCACAGCGGAGGTGCCCAGCCATGCAGCGCATTGTCACCGCGACGACTCCCGCCACCCCGTCCGCCGGCCGCCGCGCGGCGCTGGCCCTGCTGCTCCTCGCCGCCGCCCTGCCGCTCGCCACGCCGGCCCGCGCCACGGTGCGGGTGGTCAACATCGTGGACGTGGGCGGCGGATTCGAGTACTCACCTTCGACGGTCTTCGCCACCCTGGGGGACACCATCCGCTGGGTGAACCAGTCGGCCTCGAGCCACAATGTCACCAGTGGCATCTCACCCACTCCCGACGGCAAGTTCGCCTCGCCCACGCTGGCCCCCGCCGCGACCTACCAGCGCGCCTTCACGCTGATGGGCCCGTTCCGCTACTTCGATTCGCTCAACCCCGCCACGCGGGGCATCATCCGCGTCACGCGCGCAGTGGTCACGATCAAGGACTTCTCGTTCAATCCGGCCACCCTGAACGTCACGCTGGGGGACACGGTGGTGTGGTTCAACAGCGGGACGTTCACCCACACCAGCACCAGCGGCAGCGGCGGGATCGAGAACGGCACGTGGGACACCGGTTTCCTGGGCCACAATGCCAGCGCCGCGATCCCCATGATGGTCGGCGGGGCGCAGCAGTACTTCTGCGCCGTCCACTCGTTCAGCATGGTCGGCACGGTGACGGTCGGCGCGGCCGTGGGGGTGGAAGGCGGCGGTGCGATCGCGACCCGGCTGCTGTTCGCCCGGCCCAACCCGGCGCGTGGGCGGGTGCAACTGGCCTACGAGCTGGCGGCACGGGGGACGGTGCGCATGGCACTGCTCGACGCCTCGGGCCAGCTGGTCCGGGTGCTGGTGGACGGCCCACAGGACGCCGGTCGCCACACCGTCTCCTGGGACGGCCGCGGCGCCAGCGGCGTCCGGGCCGCCTCCGGAACGTACTTCTATCGCCTGGAGGCCCAGGGCACCCGCATCACCCGGCGCTTCACCTGGCTCCGCGGATAGGCCCGCAGCTGCAGGGCGGCCCTGGGGTGAGGGGCGTCCCCGGAGATCTCTCCCGGGACGCCCGCGCCCCGGGAGAGGTTTGAGCCCAACCCTACGAGTCCACTCCCCGGGCGTGCTAGTATCCCACCATGTCGTACCGCCACCGTCCGACCACCCCTCCGGCCGCGCCCAATACCCGCCCGTGCATCCGTTTCCGTGCCGCGATCTTCGCCGGCGCGCTGAGCGCGCTGGTCACGGGTGCGTGGCCGGTCCCGTCCCCGGCGCCGGCGGCCACGGTCGAGGTGGCCCCGGTGGCCGGCAGCCGGTCCATCCAGAGGGCGCTGGACCGGGTGCAGCCCGGCGACACCGTGCTGGTCCTGCCGGGTGACTACGAGGAACGGCTGGTCCTGCCTTCGGGCGTCACCTTGCGCAGCCGCGACGGCGCCCTGTCCACCCGGATCCTGGGCGACTACCGCGGCTCCGTGATCCTGGTCCGCGACGCCGACAGCCTCACCCGCGTGGAGGGATTCACCGTCACCCGCGGCCGGGGCACGTACCTGCCGGACACGCCGCGCGAGGGCGGTGGCGGGCTGCTGGCCTTCCGGGCGGCGGTGCGGGTGCGGGACAACATCTTCGTGGACAACGTGCTGGAGATCGGCAAGGGGGTGGGCGGGGCGGTGGCGCTGTTCGAGTCGCCCGCGGTGCTGGAGGGCAACACCTTCGAGGGGAATTCCGCCAGCAACGGCGGCGGCCTCTACGCCCGCGCCTGCTCGCTGGTGACCATCCGCGGCAACCGCTTCCTGCGCAACCACGCCGACTACCACGGCGGGGGGGTGTTCCTGGACTTCCGCACCCAGGGCCTGCTCGAGGCCAACGTCATGGACCGCAACGACGCCGGGTGGGGCGGCGGGGCGGAAATCGGCACGCTCACGCGCGTGGAAGTGCGCGGCAACACCATCGTGGCCAACCGGGTGGAGCACTGGGGCGGCGGGCTGTTCTTCCTGAACTGCCGCCCGCTGGTGGTGCGCAACCTGCTCGCCGAGAACATCAGCGCCAACCAGGGCGGCGGCCTGGTGGCCGGGCGCGCGGCCTACCCGGATCTGCGCTGCAACCTGGCCTGGCACAACACACCCGAGAATTTCTACTACGCCGCCAATCCCACCGAGATCCCGGGCTCCTCGCCGCCGGGCGAAATCCCCGGCGCGGGCCAGCAGATCGAGGAAGACCCCGGGTTCTGCAACTACCTCAACGGCAATTTTCACCCGCGGCCCGGCGGTCCCGCCGACCGCGAGCCGTGCGGGGTGATCGGCGCGCTGGCGCCCGAGTGCCCGAGGCCCGCGAAGATCCTGCGCTGAGCATAGCCCGAGCCAGTTCTCCCGCGGAGTCCGTTCACGATGGTGGCGGCCCGCGGCGCCCGGGCTGTGGATAACTCGGCGCCCACCGGAACTCGCGCGTGTGCGCGCCGGTACGCGCGCGCTTCCGCTTCCGCCGGTGCCGCGCGGAGCATTCGAGGAGTGTGCGATCCCGTTGTGGATAACTTCGGAAGAGGAGTGCGCGCGTCGCGCATGGGCGCGACGCGCGACTTTTTCGCGCGGCGGAACAGAAATTCGTTGTGAGTGTGTTTACGCGGGTGCAATACTCCGTTCGCTCGATACACGAGTGTGGACGTCGTCTCGAATGGGTCATGAGGAACAGTTCGGGACGCGCCCCTTGGTGGCGGGCGCGGCAAGGATGCCGCACCGCCACCCTCGTACGAGCCTCCCGAGGCCGCGACACGGGACTGCACAAGGACGATGCGAAGCATGAAGGCTGGGTCCGCGCGGACCCAGCCTTCCTTACTTCGCGGATTCCATGTCCCGGGAGTGCCCGCGCTCCGCTGGCGGGGACCGCGCGGCGCGCTAGCCCAGGTGGGGCGTGAGCTTCGAGAGCAGGGCCTGCTTGGGCATGTTGCCGATCAGCTGCTCGACCACCTTGCCGTCCTTGAACAGCAGCAGGGTCGGGATGCTGCGGATGGCGAACTGCACCGAGATCGACGGGTTCTCGTCGACGTTCATCTTGACCACCTTCAGCGATCCGGCCTTCTCGCGCGCGATCTCGTCGATGGTGGGCCCGAGGGCCCGGCACGGGCCACACCACTCGGCCCAGAAGTCCACCAGCACCGGGGTGCCCGACTTGAGGACTTCCTGCTCGAAGGTGGTATCGCTGACCGCGGCAACACTGGACATGACTTCACCTGCTCCTTTCGATGGCACATCTGCGGGGGGGAGGACCCAATCGGGGGCACGTCCCTTCGCCATGGTAGATGCCCGCATTCCACGCGAAGATTCGCTGCCCGCGGCAGCTTGAGCTAGAATGGCACAGCCATCGGAATACCGTCAACGACCGGGCGGGCGCGCAAGCGCGCCCGCCGGAACGCTTTGCGGGCCGGCCCGGCCCACGGAGGCGCCATGCCCAGGATTCGAATCCGCCGCCCGGGACCCCGGGACGTCCCCACCCTGGCGCGGCTGTCGTACGACTCGTTTCCCATGCCCAACCTGCCCATCTCCAAGCGCGAGGAACTGCTGAAGGACCACCCGCTGGTGGACCTCAAGGACCGGCTGTTCCTGGAACTGGACGGCCGTCCCGCCGGCACCCTGGCCATGATCCCGCTGCACGTGTGGCTGGCGGGCGCGCGCTTCCAGGTGGGCGGCATCGCGGCGGTGGCGGTCTCGCCCGACGCGCGGCGCGAGGGGGTGGCCGCCGCGTTGCTCAACGAGTCGCTGCGCCAGATGCGCGCGCGCGGCGACTCGATCGCGATGCTCTATCCCTTCCGCCACGACTTCTACCGGGGCCATGGCTACGGACTGGTGGGCGAGCGGCACATCTTCGAGGTGCCACCGGCATCCCTGCCGCTGCACGAGGCGCGCCGCCACGTGCGCGTGTTGCGCCGCGAGGAGTACCCGCGGGTGCACGAGTGCTACGCGCGCCTGATGAAGGAGAACCACTGCTGGCTGGAGCGCACCCGCAAGATGTGGCAGAAGCGGCTCAAGGCCGCGGAGACCCGCGTCTACGGCGTGCACCGCGAGGGCGAGGACGACGGCGAGCTGGCCGGCTACGCGGTGTGCGAGAACCGCGACTTCGACGGCCGGCCGGGCCTGGAAGTCACCGACTACGCCGCCGAGGGCGAGACCGCGCTGCAGGCCATCCTGGGGCTGCTGTCCTCGCTGCGCGACCAGGTGTGGATGGTGCGCATCTTCGCCGCCCCCGACGAGCACTTCGCGGCGCGCCTGGTGGAGCCGGAGGCGCCGCTGCGCAACGAGATGGGAGCCTGGTACGGCTTCAGCGTCGCCGGCCGGCTGGCGTTCGGCTACATGGCGCGCGTGCTGGACGTGCAGCGCGCGCTGGCGCAGCGCCACTACCACCCGTGCCTGCCGCTGGTGGCGGCGTTCACCGTGAAGGACCCCAGCGTGCCCGGCGGGGCGGTGCGCTCGGTGCTGACGCTGGGTGCCGAGGGCGGCGCGCCCGCCAAGGTGACCCCGCTGCGGCGGGGGGCCTCGCTGCGCGCCTCCATCACGCTGCCGGTGGACCTGTTCAGCCAGTGCTTCTTCGGCTACCTGCCCTGGTCCGTGGCCGCGCGCGAGGAGCTGTTCGTGCAGCGCGGCGACGACGTGCTGGCCGAGCTGGACCGGGCATTCCGGGTGCCCCTGCCGGGCATGCGGGACTTCTTCTAGGTTCGCGGGACGGGCATTCGCGCCCGGCCCCGCTGCGCCAGGCTGCAACCGCCACCCCCGCACCCGCGTACACCCCCTGTTGGCCGAAAGGCCCGGCCGGGTTACTCTCTGCGTTCATCCCCCGCCCGGGGCCGCACCCGGCGCGCGTGTCCACAACGACCCGGAGGTCATGCTTGATCGATGTCCGAGGCCTCACCAAGAAGTTCCACGACAAGAAGCGCGGGGAGATCCGTGGCGCGGACCGGGTGACCTTCCAGGCCCAGGCCGGGCAGGTGTTCGGGCTGCTGGGCCGGAACGGGGCGGGCAAGACCACCACGCTGCGCATCCTCTCCACCATCCTGCAGCCGGACGAGGGCACCGCAGTCCTGAACGGCCACGACCTGCTGCAGCGCCCCGCGGAGGTGCGCCGCAGCATCGGCTTCCACACCAGCGACACCAAGCTCTACGACCGGCTGACCGGGCGCGAGTCGCTGGAGTTCTACGGCCGCCTGCAGGGCATGTCGAAGGACGAAGCCCGCGCGCGCGCCGAGGCGCTGGGACGGGAGTTCGCGCTGACCGAGTTCATGGACACCCGCGTGGCGAAGCTCTCCGGCGGGCAGAAGCAGCGCATCTCCCTGGCCCGCGTGGTGGTGCACAACCCGCCGATCCTGATCCTGGACGAGCCCACCGTGGGCCTGGACATCATGGCCGCCCGCGAAGTGGTGCTGTTCGTGAAACGCGCCCGGGCCGCCGGCCATTGCGTACTGCTGTCCACGCACATCATGTCGGAAGTGGACAAGCTGTGCGACCGCGTCGCCATCATCGACAAGGGCGCCATCCTGGCCGCCGGGACGCTGGACGAGCTCAAGGAGACCTACCGCGAGAACGACATCGAGGAAGTCTTCTTCAAGCTGGTCAAGGAGGTTGCGTGAAGAACGTCGGCCTGGTGTGGGTGAAGGAGATGCGGGATGCGCTGCGCGACCAGCGCACGCTGTTCTTCATGATCGTGTTCCCGCTGGTGCTGTACCCCGCGCTGATGGGCGGCATGGCCATGATGGCCGAGAAGGAGGACAAGGCGGTCCGCAACACGGCGCTGACCCTGGCGGTGCAGAACATGAAGGCCCTGCCGGAGTTGTCCGACTCGCTGGCGGCGCTGCCCAAGGCGCGCCTGGTCGAAACCACCGACCCGCAGGCCGACGTGCGCACCCGCCGCGCGGACGCCGCGGTGGTGGTCCCGGCCGACGCGGCGGCGGCGCTGGCGGAGGGCCGGCAGGTGAAGCTCACCCTGTACGCCGACGAGACCCGCGAGATCAGCCGCCACGCGCGCGGGCTCGCCGAGCAGTTGGCGCGCCGCTTCGGCCAGCGCGCCACCGCCCGGGCGCTCACGGCGCGCGGCGTGTCCGCGGACCTGGCGCGCATCGTGGAGCTGGAAAAGCGCGACGCCGCGCCTCCCGCCAAGAAGAGCGGCTACATGCTGGCGCTGTTCCTGCCGTACTTCCTGGCCATCGCGGTGGTCAGCGGCGCGGTCACCACGGCCATTGACACCACCGCCGGCGAGAAGGACCGCGGCACGCTGGAGACGATCCTGGTCAGCTCCGCCGGCCGCACCGACATCGTGGTAGGCAAGCTGCTGGCGGTGGTCACCGTGGCACTCACCTCCACGCTGGCCAGCTGCGTGGGGATCGGGGTCACGTTCGCGATGGGCATGCTCTCGTTCGGCCGCGGTGAGGCGAACGGCGCGATCAACGTGTCGGTGCCGGCGCTGCTGGGCGTGCTGCTGGTGGCGCTGCCCATGGCGGTCCTCATCTCCGCGCTGCTGGTGGCCCTGGGCTGCTTCGCCAAGAGCGCGCGCGAGGGCCAGATGACCTCGGTGTGGCTGCAGATGCTGGTGATCTTCGGCGGCCTGAGCTCCATGGTGCAGCAGACCGACCCCACGCCGCGGAGTTTCGCCATCCCCATCCTGGGCACCGCGCTGGCGCAGCGCGAGATCCTGCTGGGGGAGGCCAAGTCCGCCCACCTGGCGATCGCCGTGGTATCCTCGGTGGTGCTGGCCGCACTGGCGATCGCGGTCGCCGTGCGGCTGTTCAGCAACGAAAAGGTCATGTTCCGGGCCAAGTAGACCCGGGGTTCCAGTCAGGGCTCGGGGCGCCGTGCGCCCCCGGATGGGATGGGATATGCGCAACGATCTCGAACGCCTGCTGCAGGAGCGCGAACTCGACGGGTTCGTCGCGTTCGGCAACCCGGTCCACTCGCCCGCGCTGTGGTACTTCCTGAAGGGCGCCAACCTGGGCATCTCGTGGTACCTGGGGGGCCGGGGCGGCCGCGCGCACCTGATCCACAACCCCATGGAGCGCGACGACGCGGTGAAGGTCGGGGTGGAGATGTCCACGCCGGCGGCCAACAACTTCCGGGCGCTGCTGGAGAGTTCGCGCTCCAACGCGCACGCCTCCGCGCGCATGGTGGGGGAGCGGCTGAAGGCCATGGGCGTGTCCGGGCGCGTGGCGCTGTACGGCTCCGCGCCGGCGGGCGAGTCGGTGGAGCTGGCACGCACGCTGGAAGGCGAGTTTGGCTGCACCGTGGTGGCCGACGACAAGCTCCCGCTGGCCGACGAGATCCGCTACACCAAGGACAAGAGCGAGATCGACACCACCCGGGAGCTCGGAAAGGTGACCTGCAAGGTGATGGGCCGCCTGCGCGCCTGCCTGAAGTCCCTCAAGCCGGGTCGCGACGGCCTCGCCCGCCCCGACGGAACGCCGGCCCTGCTGGGCGACCTGCGCACGCTGCTGCGCGTGGGGTTCATCGAGCACGGCCTGGTGGAGCCGCACGGCTCCATCGTGGCGCAGGGCCGCGACGCCGGCGTGCCGCACAACCATGGCGACGACGCCCAGCCCATCCGCGCCGGGGAGCCGATCGTGGTGGATATCTACCCGCAGCAGATCGGGGGCGGGTACCACTTCGACATGACCCGGACCTTCTGCGTGGGCCAGGCCCGCCCGGAGCTGCGCGAGCTGTTCGAGACGGTGAAGGAGGCGCACCTGCTGTCCCTGAAGAGCTTCGCTGCGGGTGTGATGGCGCGCTCCTACCAGGACGCCGTGTGCGAGTTCTTCGAGTCGAAGGGCCACCGCACCCTGCGCCAGGACGACAAGCTGGAGGAAGGTTACGTGCACTCCCTGGGCCACGGGCTGGGGCTGGAGCTGCACGAGCGCCCGCGCTTCGCGAGCACCCCGACCAACGCCGACGTGATCCTGCCCGGCACGGTGTTCACGGTGGAGCCCGGGCTGTACTACCCCTCGCGTGGCATGGGCATCCGCCTGGAGGACGTCCTGGTGGCCCGCGACGACGGCACGTTCGAGAACCTCACCGATTTCCCGTACGACATGGAGGTGGTGTAGGCCAGGCATGGATGCCTGACCTGCCAGCGCCACCGCGCCACCGCGAAGGACCCCGATGACCCGAGCCTTCTATGACACCCGATCCTCCGGACGGCGCGAGCGCGCCGTCCTGGTGGGGTTCGACTTCCACGCCACCGTGGACGTCGAGGTCTCCCTGCGAGAGCTGGCGCTGCTGGCCGACACCGCCGGCGCCGACGTGTGCGCCCAGATGCGCCAGAAGCGCGGCAAGCCGTCGCCGTCCACCTATCTCACCAAGGGCAAGGTGGAGGAGGCGGCCGCGCTGCTCAAGGAGCACGAGGCGGACCTGCTGGTGTGCGACGAGGACCTGTCGCCGGCGCAGATCCGCAACCTCGAGAAGGCGGTGGACGCCAAGGTGATTGACCGCAGCGAGCTGATCCTGGACATCTTCTCGCGCCGCGCCCGCACCCGCGAGTCGCGCCTGCAGGTGGAGCTGGCGCAGCTGGAGTACTCGCTGCCGCGACTGACCGGCATGTGGAAGCACCTGGAGCGGCTGGGTGGCGGCATCGGCACCCGCGGCCCCGGCGAGACCCAGCTGGAGACGGACCGCCGCCTGGTGCGCACGCGCATCTCGAACCTCAAGAAGCAGCTGGAGAAGGTGGAGGCCGAGCGGCAGGTGCAGCGCAAAAGCCGCACCGGCTCCTACCGCGTGGCCATCGTCGGTTACACCAACGCCGGCAAGTCCACCCTGATGAAGGCGCTCACCTCCGCCGACGTGTTCATCGAGGACCGGCTCTTCGCCACCGTGGACTCCACCACCCGGCGCCTGAAGATCGGGCACAAGGACCACCCGGTGCTGGTCACCGACACGGTGGGCTTCATCCGCAAGCTGCCCCACCACCTGGTGGCCTCCTTCCGCTCCACGCTCTCCGAGGTGCTGGAGGCGGACCTGCTCTATCACGTGGCCGACGCCGCCGACCCCGCGCTGGCCGACCACCTGGAGGCGGTGGAGCAGGTGCTCCACGAGTTGGGCGCGGACCAGACGCCGCGGCTGTTGCTGCTCAACAAGGTGGACCGGCTGGACGAGGAGGCGCGCCTGTTCGTGCGCGCCCGTCATTCGGACTGCATCCTGACTTCCGCGCGCACCGGCCTCGGGCTGGCGGAGGTGAAGCGCCGCACGCTGGAAGCGCGGACCGAGAAGCTGCTGACCTAGCCCCACGGGAGACCCGCATGACCCGCCGAACCAGGATCGTTGCCGCCGCGCTGGCGCTGGCCCTTTCCGCCGCCCCGGGCGCGAACGCCGCCCCGTCCGCCGTCCGGAACGCCCCGGAAAAGACGAATCCCGACCTCCAGCAGGTCCTGCGCCGTCACGCCGACGCGCTGGGGGGGCTGGAGAAGCTCCGCGCCCTCAAGTGCGTGTGGGGCGAGGGCACCATCTCGGTGGGCGGCCTCAACGGGACGCTGCGCGCCTACATGGAGTTTCCCGGGCGGATGCGCAACGAGTTCCAGATCGCGTCCCTGCGCCAGGTGGTGGTCCAGGACGGCGGCTCGGCGTGGATGGTGGACCAGAACGGCCAGGTGAAGGAGATGACCGGCCAGGAGCTGCGCAACCTCCAGGATGAGCGCTGCGTCTCCGCGTACCGGTACCTCCTGGCCCCGGACGAAGCCACGGTCCGCTTCTCCACCGCGACCCCCGAGAGCGCGCAGTACATCAACCTCGACGTGGTGCCCGCGGGCGGCAAGCCGGTCCGGCTGTGCCTGGATCCGGTCACCTACCTGCCCCGGAAGATGATCCAGGTGTCGGCCATGGGCGAGGCCCAGACGTATCTCTCGGACTACCGCGAAGTGGCCGGCGTGAAGATGTCCTTCCGCTCCGTGCAGATGCTGGGCGGCGACGCCACGCGGGCCATCACGGTGACCACCGACAAGTCGGCGGCGGTGCCCACGCTGCCCGACACCCTGTGGCGGCGGCCGGGCGCCTCGGCCCGCGACTGGGAGCTGGCGGGCGGCGCCGGCTCCGTGACGCTGCCGGCCGAGATCGTCAACCACCACGTATTCGTGCAGGGCCGCGTGAACGCCTCCCCGCCGATGTACTTCCTGCTGGACTCCGGCGCCGGCGCCACGGTGGTGGAGCGCTCGGTGGCCGATTCCCTGGGACTCAAGACCGAGGGCAAGCTGGGCGCGCAGGGCGTGGGGGGCACCACGGACTTCGGCTTCACCCAGGTGGACTCGCTGGTAGTGGGCGGGGTGAAGATCGGCTCGCAACGGATCATCGCCATCGCGCTGCCCGGGATCCGTGCGCTCCTGGACCGGCCCCTCGCGGGCATCCTGGGCTACGACTTCCTGTCGCGCTTCGCGGTGAGCGTGGACTACTCCGGCAAGCAGGTCACGTTCTCCGACCCCGCCGCGTGGCAGGCGCCCGAGAGCGCGCACGCGGTGGCCATGGAGCTGGTGCACAACGTTCCCGTGGTGACCGCCTCCTGCGACGGCATCCCCGGCCGCTTCGTCGTGGACACCGGCAACAACGGCAGCCTGCTGCTGCACGGCCCGTTCGTGCGCGAACACCGCCTCATGGAAAACACCGCCCGCAAGCTGCAGGTGCGGGTGCGCGGCGCGGGCGGCGAGGAGACCAACACCACGGTGCGCATGAAGAGCTTCGAGCTGGGCGGGTTCACCCTGGCCAACCCGCTGGTCAGCCTGTCCAGCTCGCAGCGGGGCGTGACCGGCGGCAGCTCCGAGCTGGCGGGCAACATCGGCGGGTGGCTGCTGGAGCAGTTCCGCCTGACACTGGACTACAAGGGCAGGAAGCTGTGGCTGCAGCCGGGCAGGCTGTTCGGCGAAGCGATGAACGTGGGACGCCTCGGCTGGCAGGTCGCCAAGCTGGACGGTCAGCTGCGCGTGGTGGGCGTGGCCCCGGGCACCCCCGCCGCGGACGCCGGCGTGGAGGAGGGCGATCTGCTCATGACCCTCGAGGACCAGGACATCCACGGGCTCACCGGCGAGATGCTGCGCAAGGTGACCGACCAGCCCGCCGGCACGAAGCTCACATTCGGGCTTAAGCGCGCCGGCGAGGAGAAGGTGGTGCAGGTGACGCTGCGGGATATTCTGTAGCGGAGCCCGCCGTGCCGGGACCGACGCGGATGCCTCCCATCGCCGCGGCAGGGGGGTGACAGAATCATGTAGCACAGCAACGACCCGCTGCACGCCCGCTGCCCGCGCTGCACGCCCGTGTTTGCCTGCCCCGCGCCGATTCTGGTACACTTCCCACGCTGAGCTGCGTTTCCAGGGGCCGGCTCCGTCCCGAGCCCGCCCCGCGCGTTTTCCGCCCATCGTGGTCTCCTCACAAGTCCTGTTTCGACAGGGGCTTATTGGAAGGACCCGCCGCGGCAAGGGCGTGTCTCACGAATTCCTCAGGAGGTTTGTCCCATGCCCATTCCGGCCACCCAGGTCAAGGTCGGCATGACCATCATCTACAACGGCCAGCCCCACCGCGTGACCCAGGTGGTCCACGTCACTCCGGGCAACTGGCGCGGCATGGTGCAGACCAAGATGGTCAACATCAAGACCGGCTCGAACGCCGAGCACCGCTTCCGCTCCGAGGACAAGGTGGACCGCGCCGAGATGGAGACGCACGAGATGCGCTTCCTCTACCAGGCCGGCAACGAGTACGTGTTCATGAACACCGAGAACTACGAGCAGGTGCCGATCGCCCGCGACGTGCTGGGCGACGCCACGCTCTACCTGGTGGAGGACATGGACATCACCGTGGACTATTTCGAGAGCAAGCCGGTGGGCGTGGAGCTGCCGCTCTCGGTGACGCTGGAGATCGTGGAGTGCGATCCGCCGCTTAAGGGTGCCACCGCCAGCGGCAGCCCCAAGCCCGCCAAGCTCACCACCGGTCTGACGGTGAAGGTGCCGCAGCACATGAACGTGGGGGACAAGGTGTCGGTGGACACCCGGGACGGTTCGTTCATCGGGCGGGCGTAGACTCACGAGTTTCGGCGCAACTAATTGAATTCATTCATGTTAGGCCGTCCGTTGGGTTCCCCTCCGGACGGCCGAACATTTTTTCGGCGACCCGTGATCTTTCCTCTTGACCGACCTAACGTTGTTAGGTATTCTGACGATAGTGAAGTCAACAGGGGGACGAGATGGGCACCAAGGAAAGACGCGAACGCGAGCGCATGGACACCCGCGAGAAGATCCTCGCGGCGGCGCGCGAGATGTTCGCGACCAAGGGCTACGACGCCGTCACCATGCGCGCGATCGCCGATCACATCGAGTACACACCCACGGCGCTGTACCACCACTTCCCGAGCAAGCACGCGCTGCTCACGGAGCTGTGCGAGAGGGATTTCGACGAGCTCGGGCGGCACTTCCGGACCACGGTGGCGCCGTCCGACCCCGTCGAGCGGCTGTTTGCGGTCGGCGAAGCCTACCTGCGCTTCGCGCTCGAGTATCCGAGCCAGTACCGGTTCATGTTCATGACCGTGTTGCCCCCGATCAAGGTCGAGGACACCTGCTTCGCGGAAGAGCACAACAACCCGGAGCGGAGCGCCTACGCTTTCCTGCGCCAGGCGTGCTCCGAGGCGATCGAGCAGGGGCGCTTCCGGCCCGAGTACAACGACCCCGACCAGATCGCGCAGATGTGTTGGGGCGCCATCCACGGGATCATCGCCCTGCAGGTGGCCAAGCACGAGCAGAGCTTCATCCCCTGGAGAGACCTGCGCGAGACGGTTCGGCTCATGCTGGCCGCGCTCATGCGCGGGATCCTGAAGGGCTGTTGATCAGCCGGCCATTTTTTTTCGGCCCATACCTAACGCCGTTAGGAGAAGTAACTATGATAGGCACTCACAACCTGGTCCTGAGGATCTCCCGGATCGTGACCGCCCTGGCGGTTGCCATCTCGCTCCCGCCGGCAGTTGCCCGCGCGGAGCAGCCCAAGTCCGCGCGCGCCGTGGAGGCCGCGCCCGCCCCGGCGGGTGCGGAGCGCCCGCTCGCGCGCGACCCCCTGGCGCCGTTGGTCTCCGAGGCGCTCGCCAACAATCTCGAGTTCGCCTCGGCGCGACTCGCCGAGCGGCGCGCGTCCGCGGAGCTCACGGCCGCGCGCACGCAGTGGCTGCCGTCGGTCCGCCTGGAGACGCGAGCCTCGAAGCTCGACGACGTGCAGGACCTGGGTGCGCTGATCAACCCGGCCTACGAGGCGCTGAACCGACTTACCGGCACGCGCGACTTCCCGACCGACCTCAGCCTGACGCTGCCGCGGCAGTACGAGTCGCACCTGCGCGTGACGCAGCCGCTCATCCACGAACCGCTCCGCGCCAGCGTCTCGATCGCGGGCGCGGGCCGCGACGCCGCGCGCGCCGCCCGCGGCGCGGCCGCGCGCCGGCTGGCGGCGGAGGTGCAGATCGCCTACCTGCGGCACGCCTCGGCCCTGCGGGTGGTGCGCATCGAGGAGTCCGCGCTCAACCTGGTGCAGGAGAACGAGCGCGTAGCCGGAAAGCTGCTCGCCGCGGGCAGGGCCACGCCGGAGGCCGTGCACCGCGCCCGCGCCGACCGCGCGGAAGTGGCGCAGCAGCTCGACGACGCGCGGGTGCGTGCGTCCGCAGCGGCGCGCGAGCTCAACCGCGTCGCCGGCCGCGCGGACGGAGCGCCGGTGGAGGACCTGCCGGACAGCTCCTTCGACCTGCCCCTGGGGGTCGGTGCCGAGGAGGCCGTCCGCTCGGCGCTGACGCGCCGGGAGGAACTGGCGCAGGCGGACGCCGGCTCGCGCGCGGCCCGGGCCGCGGTGCGCGCCGCCACCGGGACATTCCTGCCGAACGTCTCCGCGGCGTTCGACCTGGCGTACCAGGGGGAGCGCTGGGGGCTGCGCTCCAAGGACCGCTCCTGGAGCGCCTCGCTGGTCGCCTCGTGGGACCTGTTCCGCGGCGGCAGCGACCTGGCGCGCCGCGCGGCCGCGCGCGCCGGCGCCGAGCGCGCGGAGCTGGATCGCCGCGACGCCGCGGAGCGCATCGCCGTGGAGGTGCGCAACGCCCACGAGGCCGCGAGGGTGGGCCGCGATGCGCTGGCCACCGCGGACACGCGCGCCGACGCCGCCCGTCACACCTATTCCATGGTGCGCCGCCGGTACGAGGAGGGCACGGCCAGCCCCCTCGAGCTGACCGCCGCGCGCACCCAGCTCACCACCGCCGAGATCAACCGCGTGCTCACCCTGTACCGCTACGCGATCCTGCGGGTGGACCTGGAGCGCGCCGCCGCGCTGCGGGACCTGCCCGCCGAGAAGGGAGACCTCCGATGAACCGCCACCTCCTGTTGTTGCTTCCCGCCCTGGTGTTCCCGCTGGCCGGGTGCACCCGCACCGATGCGGCCCCGGGCCACCCGGCTGAGACCGTGGCCGTGCGCGTGGCCGCCGTCACCGCGGTGAAGCTGGCCCTGCCGGTGACCGCCACCGGAACCCTGGTCCCCAAGGACGGCGCCAACCTCAGCTTCAAGGTGGGCGGGTTGGTGGCGCGGGTGCTGGTGAACGAGGGCGACCGCGTGCGCGCGGGGCAGCTGCTCGCCCAGCTCGACCTCGGCGAGATCGAGCCGGGCGTCACGCGCGCCGCGGCCGCCGCGGAGAAGGCCGAGCGCGACCACCGCCGGCTCGAGCGCCTCTACGCCGACAGCGTCGCCACGCTGTCGCAATTGCAGGACGCCGGCACCGCGCGCGACGCGGCGCGGGCCGAGTACGAGGCCGCGCGCTTCAACCGCAGCCACGCCGTCATCGTGGCCCCCGCCTCGGGCATGGTGCTCCGCCGTCTCGCCGAGCCCGGCGAGGTGGTGGCCGCGGGCATGCCGGTGCTGGCCTTCGGCAGCCACGCCCGCGGCCAGGTGCTGCGTGCCGGGCTGGCCGACCGCGACTTCGTGCGCGTGCGGCTGGGCGACCGCGCCACGGTGCGCTTCGACGCGATCCCCGGTCGCGAGTTTCAGGGCACCGTCACCGAGCTGGGCAACGCATCCGACCCGGCCACCGGGACCTACCGCGTGGAAGTCTCGCTGCCCGGCGCGGCCGCGCTCGCGAGCGGACTCGTGGGCAGTGTCGAGATCCGCCCGCGCGCGGAGTCGGCGGTCACGCTCGTGCCGGTCGAGGCGCTGCTGGAGGCGGACGGCGACGCCGCCACCGTGTACACGCTGGCCCCCGACGGCCGGCGCGCCGAGCGGCGCGAGGTGAGACTCGCCTTCCTGGACGGCGGGCGCGCCGCGATCCGCAGCGGCCTGGAGGGCGCGCGCCTGGTGGTCACCGAGGGCGCCGGCAGGATCGGCGCGGGCGACCGCGTGGAGGTGATGAAATGAAACTGACTGAATTCGCAGTCCGGCGCTGGCAGTTCACGGTGGTCCTGTTCCTGATGCTCGCCGCGCTGGGGATGGCGGCGTGGAACAACATTCCGCGCTTCGAGGACCCGCCACTGGACTTCCCCACGTTCTCGGTGATCTCGGTGCTGCCGGGCGCGAGCCCCACCGACCTGGAGCGGCTGGTGGTGAACGAGGTGGAGAAGCGGCTGTACGAGCTGGAGGACGTGAAGAGCCTCACCAGCAGCATCCGCGACGGCGTGGCCGTCACACGCGTCGAGTTCCGCCCGGACAAGGACCCCGACAGGAAGTACGACGAAGTGGTGCGCGAGATGAACGTGCTGCGCCCGGGCCTGCCCGCGGAACTGGTGCGCTTCGACGTGCAGAAGGGCTCCACGCTGAACGTGAACATCGCGCAGGTGGCGCTGGTCTCGGCGGCGGCCTCGTACCGGACGCTCGACTCACTGGGCGAGGATCTCAGCGACCGGCTGCGCTCGGTCCGCGGCGTGCGCGCCTCCGAACGCTGGGGCGCGCCGAAGCGGCAGGTGGACGTGGCGGTGAACTTCGCCCGGCTGGCGGCGCTGCGCATGCCCGTGGGCGAGGTGATGCAGGCCATCGGCGGGGAGAGCGCCGACATCCCCGCGGGCAGCGTGGAGGCCGGCGCCAGCCGGTTCAGCGTGCGCTCCTCCGGCAGCTACGCCACGCTGGATGAGATCCGCAACACCGTGGTGCGCGGCTCGGGCGAGCGACTGGTGCGGGTGCGCGACGTGGCCGACGTGAGCTGGGGCTACGCCGACTCCACCTACCGCGCCCGCTTCAACGGCCGCCGCTCCGTGTTCGTGACCGCGCAACAGCAGCGCGGCACCACCGTGGAGTCGGTGCGCGACGGGATCGCGGCCGAGCTGGCGCGCTTCCAGAAGGCGCTGCCCGCGGGGGTGCGCCTGGAGTTCGCGTTCGACCAGGCCCGCAACGTCAACCGCAGGCTGGCGCGGCTGGGCGAGGACTTCGGGATCGCCATCCTGCTGGTGCTGCTCACGCTGCTCCCGCTGGGCCTGCGCGCCGCGCTGGTGGTGATGATCAGCATCCCGCTCTCCCTGGCCATCGGCATCACGGGGCTGTACTGGCTCGGGTACTCGCTCAACCAGATGACCATCGTGGGAATGGTGATCGCACTGGGGCTGCTGGTGGACGATTCCATCGTGGTGGTCGAGAACATCACCCGCTTCCGAAGGGAAGGCGTGCCGCTGCGCGAGGCCGCCATCCGCGCCACCAGCCAGATCTGGGTGGCGGTGCTGGGGGCCACCGCCACGCTGCTGTTCGCGTTCCTGCCGCTGCTGTTCCTGCCGGGCGGCCCGGGGAGGTTCATCCGCTCGCTGCCGATGGCGGTGGTGGTCACGGTGCTGGCGTCGCTGTTCGTCTCCCTGACCATCATCCCGTGGCTCACCACGCTGCTGCTGGGGAAGAAGCCCGCGGCGCACGGCAACCGGGTGCTGCGGGCGTTCGACCGGGGCATCCACGTCACCTATGCCCCGGTGCTCGACAAGGCGCTGCGGCGGCCGATGCTCACCGTGGGGCTGGCGGTCGCGGTGGTGGTGGGCAGCCTGGCGCTGGTGCCCGTGGTGGGGTTCTCGCTGTTCCCCAAGGCCGAGACCCCGCAGTTCCACATTGATATCACGTCGTCGGAGGGCGCCAGCATCGCCGTCACCGACTCGGCCGCGCGCTTCGCCGAGCGGGTGCTGGCGCGGCACCCGGGGATCACCAACGTGTACACCTCGGTGGGGCACGACAACCCCGCGGTGTACTACAACGTCACTTCGCGCGTGGACAACCCCCGGGTGGGGCAGTTGTTCGTGCTGCTGGACCACTACGACCAGAAGGGCACGCCGCGCATGCTCGACACGCTGCGCGCCGAACTGGCGCGCTTCCCGGGGGCGGAGCTGGCGGTGCGGGAGTTCGAGCAGGGCCCGCCGGTGGACGCGCCGGTCGCGATGCGCATCACCGGCAGCTCGCTGGATACGCTGGGCGTGCTGGCGGCGCGCGTCGAGGAGGCGCTGAAGCGGACCCCGGGCACGCAGTACGTCAACAACCCGCTGCGGCTGGCGCGCAGCGACCTGCGCGTGGACATTGACCGCGGCAAGGCCGGGTTGCTGGGCGTGGCGCCGCTGGAGATCGACCGCATGGTGCGCCTGGCGCTCTCGGGCCTGCAGGCCGGCACGCTGCGCGAGGGGGCCGGCGACGAGCGCGACGTGGTGCTGCGCCTGGCGCCCGCCAGCCGGCCGCGCCCGTCCGACCTGGAGCGGCTGTACGTGAGCGGCGCGGCCGGACAGCTCACACCGCTGGGCCAGGTGGCGCGCGTGCGCTTCGAGCGCGCGGTGCCCGAGATCCAGCGCCGCGACCGGGTGCGCAGCGTGACGGTGGGCGCGGCGGTGCTCACCGGCCACATCACCGACCGGGTGACGCGGGACGCGCTGGCCCGGGTGGCGAAGCTCCGCCTGCCCGAGGGCTACCGGATCGTGCCCGCGGGCGAGATCGAGAGCCGCGAGGAGAGCTTCGGCGGCATCGGCGGCGCGATCCTGGTGGCCATCTTCGGCATTCTCGCCATCCTGGTGCTGGAGTTCCGCACCTTCCGCTCCACGGCCATCGTGGCGTCGGTGATCCCCCTGGGCATCGCCGGGGGCATCGCCGCGCTGTTCCTCGTGGGGCAGACACTCTCGTTCACCGCGACCATCGGGTTCGTGGCGCTGATCGGCATCGAGATCAAGACCAGCATCCTGCTGGTGGACCTCACCAACCAGCTGCGGGCCCAGGGCATGCCCATGGAGGACGCCATCCGTCGCGCCGGCGAGGTGCGTTTCCTGCCCATCGTGCTCACCAGCCTCACGGCCGCGGGCGGCCTGCTGCCCATCGCGCTCCAGGGCAGCGCGATGTATGCCCCGCTGGCGTGGGTGATCATCGGCGGGCTGATCTCGAGCACGCTGCTCGCGCGCATCCTGACGCCGGTGATGTACAAGCTGATCGCCCCGCAGGTGGACGCGGTTTCCGGAACGGAAGTCGTGGGCGAGCCGGCGGTGGCGGTGTCGCTGGTCCCCGCACCCGCCGGGTGATACCTTCCCTGCATGTCCCTCACGCAGGTGCTCGTCTACTCACTCATCGTCACCGGCCGGATCACGGTGCTGCTCGTGTTCTCGGCGCTGGCCCTCGGCGTTTTGTGGCACCTGTTCCGGGTGGAAGGCACGCGCCGCGCGGCCACCCACCGCGACCGGCGCTCGTGGCCGGGGGCGATCGCCACCTTCGTGCTCGGGGCGCTGGTGCCGGTGTGCGTGAAGATGAACTGGGGCGCGGTGGGGAAGTACCTGCCGCAGCCGGTGGCCGCTCCGCTGGCGGCCCTCGGCACGCTGATGTGCTTCGTGGCGCTCACGCTCCTGGTGTGGTCGGTGCTGGTGCTGGGCCATGCCGGCCACGTGCTGGCGCGCGTGGACTGGGGTGGCAAGCTGATCCGCGAGCCCCCATTCAACATGGTGCGCCATCCCATCTATTTCGGCCTGGGCCTGTTATTCGCCGGCTCCGCGCTGGCGGCGCTCTCCTGGCCCGCGGCGGTGGTGGCGGTGGCGTGGTGGCCGGTGGCGGCGTACCGCGCGCGCATCGAGGACGAGCTGCTGCGCAAGGCGTTCGGCCGGGAGTTTGAGGATTACCGTCGCGCGGTTCCGGGAATCTGGCCAAGGTGAAGAAGCTCCTGCTGTGCCTCGCACTCCTGGCGCTGCTGCCGCTGCCTGCCCGCGCGCAGACGTCCACGCTCCACGGCCGGATCGTCAACCGCAAGGCGGGTGGGGGACTTCCCGGCGTGCTGGTGCGGCTCGTGGATGCCGCCGACACCGCCGTGGTGCGCCATGCGGTCAGCAACGACAAGGGCGCATTCGAGGTCTCCGGCCTGGGCCGGCGCGCCTACCGGCTGGAGGCCACCCGCGTCGGCTACGCCCCCCTGCGCCGCACGGTGCGCGTGAACGCTGCCTCCTTCGACGCGGGCGACCTGGTGATGACCGAGGACGCCATCGAACTGCCCGAGATTGACGTCACCGGCACCCCGCCGCCGGCCCGGCAGAAGGCCGACACCACCGAGTTCGCCGCCGGCGCGTTCAGGACCAACCGCGACGCCAGCGCCGGCGAGCTGCTGGCCAAGGTGCCCGGCGTGACCGTCGAGAACGGCACCGTGAAGAGCAACAGCGAGACGGTCCAGCAGGTGCTGGTGGACGGCAAGCCGTTCTTCGGCGGCGACCCCAACATCGCGCTGCACAACCTGCCCGCCGAGGCCATCGACAAGATCCAGATCTTCGACAAGCTGAGCGAGCAGGCCGAGTTCACCGGCTTCGACGACGGCCAGGCGCAGAAGACCATCAACTTCAAGCTGCGCCCCGAGCGACGCGACAGCGAGTTCGGCAAGGTGGCGGCGGGCCACGGGGACCAGGGCCTCTACACCGCGGGCGGCAATCTCAACATGATGCACGGCGACCGCCGGCTCTCGGTGGTGGAGCTCTCCAACAATGTGAACCTCCAGAACTTCGCGGCGCAGGACCTGTTGGGGGTGCTGAACGCGCCGGGGCAGAGGGGCGGGATGTTCGGCGGCGGCCGGCGGCCCGGCGGCGGGCGCGGGGGAGTGGGCGGCGGGTTCGGAGGCGGGCCCGACGGTCCCGGGCTGCTGGGCAACTTCCTCATCGGCCAGCCGGGCGGTCTCACCGCCACACACGTGCTGGGCGGCAACTACAGCGACCGCTGGTGGAACGCGTTACAGTTCAACCAGAGCTACTTCTTCAACACCACCGACACGCGCAACACCGAATCCCTCGCGCGCCAGTACGCCGACCGCCCCGACTCGGTGAGCCTCTACGGGCAGGCCACCGACTCCGAAGGCCGCAATTACAATCACCGGTTCGAGTCCCGCGTGGAGCTCACGGCTGATTCCTCCAACTCGCTGGTGCTCACGCCGCGGCTGTTCTTCCAGAGCAACCACTCGTCGAGATCCGTCTCCGCGTCCAATTCCGCCGCGGACGGGGCCCTGCTGGGACAGGCTGTCAGCGCCTCCAACTCCGCCACCGCGGGCAACAACCTCTCCGGCCATGCCGTGCTCCGGCACAAATTCGCCACCCGCGGGCGCACCGTGTCGGCCGACTTCGGGCTGGGGTCCAATCACAGGGACGGCTCCAGCAGCCTGCGCTCGGTGGCGGACTACTTCCTACCCGGCCGGAGCGTGAGCGACACGCTGGACCAGCAGACGGACATCCTCACCCGCGGCTATTCGCTCTCCACCCGGCTGGTGTACACCGAGCCCGTGGGGTCGAAGGGAATCCTCGAATTCCACTACGCGCCCTCGCTCAGCTACACCGAGGCCGACAACCGCGTCCACCTGCTGGACCCGCTTGCGGGTGCCTACACCGAAACCGACACCGGGCTCTCCAACACCTACAGCAGCCGGAACACCGTGCACGACGCCGGGCTGGGCTACCTGGCGCGCCTCGGCAGTGTGCGGCTCTCGGCCAACCTGGCGTACCGGAAGAGCCGGTTGCACGGGGAGCGCACCTTTCCGGTGAACACCGTCGTGGACCGGGACTTCCACAAAGTCATGCCCTCCTTCAACGCCGAGTACACGCTGGCGCAGCACGCCTACTGGCGCGTGTTCTACCGCACGTCGGCGTCCGCGCCGGACATCAGCCAGCTGCAGGACGTGGTGGACAACTCCAACCCGCTGCTGCTGACCAGCGGCAACCCGCGGCTCAACGAGTCCTACACGCACACGTTCGTCTCCCGCTACTCCACCGCGGACCCCGCGCGCTCGCGCAGCTTCTTCCTGGTGCTCTCGGCGCAGAGGACGCGCGACTACGTGGCCACCTCCACCGTGACCGCCGCCGCCGACAGCGTGCTCACCGGTGGCGTGGTGCTCAAGAAGGGCGCGCAGCTGGCGTACCCGGTGAACCTGGACGGCCACTGGAACGTGAACTCCTTCGCCACCTACAGCCTGCCCACGGGTCTGCTGGGCGGGATCCTCAACCTCAGCACGGGGTACGCCTACACGCGCACTCCGGGCCTGATCGGCGGGGCGCCGAACTCGGCGGGCACCAGCACCTTCAGCGGCGGCGCGGTGCTCAGCAGCAACAGGAGCGAGAACCTGGACTTCACGGTTTCGTACATGGGGCGCTACAACGTTGCCCGGAACACGCTGCAGACCTCTCTCGACAACGATTACTACAGCCACGCCGCGTCCGTGAGACTCAATCTGACACTGTGGAGCGACGTGGTGGTGCGCAACGAACTCGCGAGCAACGTCACCAGCGGCCTCACCAGCGGCTACAACCAGGACATCCTGATGTGGAACGCGGGGGTGGGGCTGAAGTTCCTCAAGGAGCGCCGCGGCGAGCTGCGCCTCTCCGCCACCGACCTGCTGAACCAGAACCAGAGCACCAGCCGGACCGTGACCAGCAACTACGTCGAGGACGCGCGCAACCGGGCGCTGGGTCGTTACGTGATGCTGACGTTCACCTATACGATCCGGCCGATGATGGGCGGGAGGATGCCGCGGATGCCGGGGATGTGGCGGGGAGAGCACGGCGACCGGCCGGGGGATGGGCCGCCGCACTAGCTCTTCCCGGTCGACCTCGCCCCCATCCGGCCGGCGCCGCGTTGAGGCGCTGAATGCACTCACGCGATTCCCGGAAGAGCCGGCTTTTCAACGTCGTGTCTGCGGCCGACTTGGCCCGATCGCTGAGAATTGCCAGAATGACCGCTGCTTCATCCGTCGAACAAGCCTGAATCTCACAGCAACTCGCAGGAGGGAACCATGCCACGCTACGTAGACGGGTTCGTCCTACCCATGCCCAGGAAGAACCTCGCGAGCTATCTTGAAATGGCACGGTTGGGCGCAAGGGTATGGCGCGACCATGGCGCCGTGGAATACCTCGAGTGCGTAGGCGATGATCTCAAGGTGAAGTTTGGGCAATCGTTCCCTCGAGGCATTCGACTGAAGCCGGGTGAAACCGTCGTGTTCTCGTGGATCGTGTTCAAGTCTCGCGCGCATCGCGATCGAGTGAATGCCAGGGTCATGAAGGATCCGCGAATTGCGGACATGATGAAGTCAAAGGCGATGCCCTTCGATGTGAAGCGGATGATGTACGGAGGTTTCAAAGTCATCGTCGACGCATAGTGCCACCTGGGACGGGGGGTTCTCGCCGCAGGGTGTGAATCTCGACCATTCGCGGTCGCATCCCTGCCTCGGTCCCGGCGGCGGAAAAGCTGAAGGGCGGGTGTTCCGGTCCGGTTGGACGGCGGGCCGCCTGGCGCGGCCTCCCCGTCGCCGAGGAGCCCCGGCGGTCGAGTTCCGCGTCCAGGATCCTCCTCAGGAGGGGCGGGGTGGACCACCGCCGCACCACCCGGCCATTGACCCAGACGGTCGGCGTCCCCAGCACGCCTGCCGAGTGCGCCGCTTCGATGTCCTGACGCAGGCGGTTGGAAGTCCTGGGGGATCCCATCTCCTCCCAGAATTTCCCGGCGTCCCACCCGCGATGCGTCGCGAGGTCGAGGATCCGCTGCTTCGAGATGCCGGACTGGTTCCTGAACATCTCGTCATGGAAGGACCAGAATCCTCCCATCTTCTGGGCGCTGAGGGCCGCGGAGGCGGCCATTCCCGCGAGGGGATGGATGTCGTGCTTCACGTACGGATTCACCTGCGTGCTCAGCGGGTAGTTGAGGAAGCGAAGGCGCGTCGAGCCCGCGTACTCCGCGAGCAGCCCGCGGAGCACCAATCCGGACTCCTTGCAGATCGGGCACAGGAAATCACTGGCGACAACGATCTCCACGGTTGCCCCAGGGCTCCCCCAGCTGGGAGCATCCCCCGGCACGACCAGCCTGGTGGGCGCCTGGAGGAAATGCTCGCGTGCCTCCCGCGCCACGTCCACCTTGCCGACTCGGAAGACCACGTTGCTGACGACGGACATGGCCACCAGGCCGGTCGCGAAGAGCATGAGGAGCGAGCCGAAGCACCACCGGATATCCCCCTGCGCCTTCAGGGATGGACCACTCGCGGCGCGCTCGCGGAAGCCGCGCCAGTATTTGATGATCCCCACCCCGGCCTGCCGACGTCCCGTTGCCAGCCCGAGAAACAACAACAGAACCACCAGGTCAATGGAAACACACAGCGGGCACACGACCCGGAGCAGGAAGAGCATCGCATACGCTTCCGCCGCGCAGACGGGGAGCGCCCCGAGGAGTGTGATCCGGCAGGTGAAGCGCACGGCGTCGCGGGAAAGTCCCAGAGCTTCCCCGCAGGCCAGCGCGACCGTGACCCAGAAGAAGAGCAGCACTCCGTACCAGGCGATCGGGATTCCGAGGAAGTGCGAGAAGCTCGAAGCATGGGCGGTGCGGCAGTCGAACCAGGTGCTGGAGCCACAGAGCAGGGCCCGGGAGGCGTCCACCTGGAGTTGAAGAGTCTGAACCGTGGCCACAAGCGCAAGGGCTGTCCCGAGTGTGGACAGCCCGATGAGCAGCCAGTCCCTGCGCTGCCCTACCACGTCGCGCCGACGGGCGGGTCCGCGCTCAATGGCTCACGGGAGCCATCAGCATGGTCGCACTGGGCGGGCCCGATACCGGCGCGCATTCGGCCCTGCCGTCGGTGCAGTACATGACCAGGAGGGAGCTGTTCCCATACAGCTCGCATGTGAGCCCCTCCTTGCAGTCCACGTCGGTGTTGCATCGCTCGCAGATGCCCATGCTGTGCGGGTCGTGATCGCCGCAGCCGTAGGTGACGAGAAGCGCCATCGTTCCGAGCAGCAGCAGGAGGGCGGATGGGAGATAGAGGAAGATGCGCCTCGGGAGCGCGGCCGGGCTCGGGCTTGCGGGCTGGGCGGTCATCGGGCTTTCTCCTGTCAGGGCTCGCCCGACCGCTCATGCGGCCGGGTTGGGATCTCACGAGAAGCTGGCTTCGCACGACCTGACGTACATTCTCTCCCAACCTGCGGCGGGAGTTCGCGATGGAGCCAAGAGGGTACGTTCGGGCTTGGTTTTCCGTCAACCTGGGTGCGAGCGGGCAAATGGAGGCGAAGAAGTCGGCTGGCGCTGCCTCCGCGTCCGGTCACTCCCGGTCAAGCCCACCATCACCGATGGTATTACGCAATATTACAACAAGTTACCGCCTCTTTGTCTGTTTCCTGCCCATCCGGGCACTTTCCACTTGATTCCTGCCCTTCCGTGCAGTACTCTTCGATTCGTGAGGTCGTGGGACGCGCCCTCACCAGGGCCATTCGGCCCGGGCCGGGCATTCTGCGCCCCGGTCCGGAGACCGAAGAAAGGGACGACATGCTGACGGACCGAGAGAGAGAACTGCTGAACCTGATCGTGCGGCTCACGGAGGAGCGGAGCTTTCCGCCCACCATCCGCGAGATCGGGGAGGCCGCGGGCATCCGCTCCACGAACGGGGTCCGCTACTTCCTGGAGCGCCTCGAAGCCAAGGGCTATGTGCGGCGCAGCCAGGGCCTCTCACGCGGCATCGAGCTGACCCATGCCCCGTCCAGTCCCACTCTCGCGGCGTCCGCGCCGCAGCCGGTTTCTGTCCCCCTGCTGGGTCGAGTGGCTGCCGGTCTTCCGGTTCTCTCCGACGAGAACGTGGAGGATACGCTGCTCCTCGACCCCAGCATGGCGGGGCACGGCAAGGTGTTCGCCCTGCGCGTGCGCGGGGAATCCATGAAGGACGCGGGCATCCTGGACCGGGACGTGGTGGTGGTGAGGGAGCAGCGCGAAGCCCGCTCCGGTGACATCGTGGTGGCGTTGGTGGACGGCGAGGCCACAGTGAAGACCTACCGAGCCAAGCGAAGCGGTATCGTCCTCGAGCCTGCCAACGCCGCCTTTGAACCCATCGAGATCGCCGCGCGCCAGGAGCTGGTGCTGCTGGGCAAGGTGGTCGCGGTGTTGCGGAAGGTGGAGTAGCCGGGCGCAGCCCGGAGATCGGTCCGGCGAAGCGCCGGTTCGTTCGCTCCCACCTTGAGTCCCGGCGCGGCCGGGCCGAAGAATCAACATCTCGCGCGCTGTGCGTAGGGCCCCCCGACGCGCATCGCGGTGGGGCAGGTGCACCCCTGAACTGCACATTTGCGCAAGGAGTCATGCCATGTCGACCGCATTTCCGAGGTTCGATCGTCCGGCCGCCCGCACTTCACAGGGAGCTCCCGGCTCGTCCCCGGCGCGCATCACCCCCCTGCCCGTGAGGCGCGCGGCCGGAGCCGGCGCCGGGGCCGGGGCCGCGGGAACCGCGCAGGGCAAGCGCGCCGTGGAGATGGTCGCGCTGGAATGCCTGCACCTGGTCTCGCTGTTCACCGTGGGCCGCAAGCCGGTGCTGGTGGGCGACGTGGCGTTCGAGCTGAACCAGGCGCTGGAGGAACTGTCGGAGCAGTCCGGCTACCGGCTGGTGTCGGTGGCCACCAACCCCGACCGCCTGGACGTATTGGTGGAGCTGGACGGCCTGCACCGCCCCGAGTCCGTGACCCGGGAGGTGCGCGGGCTCACCAGCCTGCGACTCATGCAGGCGTTCCCGGCCCTGCGCCTGAAGCTCCGCTCGAACCGGCTCTGGGACGAGGATCGCCTGTAGAACCGCTTGGTGGGTGGCCGCTCGCCGCCCTTTGGAAGGGGCCCCGTGATCCAGTCGGTCCAGGAACCGATCGAAGTCATCTCCGTTTTTTCCGAGGGCCACGCGCAGCCGCTCCGATTCAAGTGGCGCACCCGCGTGGTGAAGGTTTCGAAGGTGACCGGGGAGTGGGTTCGCAAGGAGGGGGATGCCCGCATCCATTACTACTCGGTGCTGGGCGAAACCTCCGACTACTTCGAACTGGCATACGACGCCCGCAAGATGCAGTGGACCCTGGCAAAGGTGTGGCTGGATGGAGCGTGAGGGAGGCATCGAATCGAGAGGAACCCGGCGGAAACGCCGTCACGATCACGCCCCACGATTCCATCCAGCCACCTGAATTCCGGGCGCGCAGCGCCCCGCGGGAAACGGGAGCGGCCGGCCGGCCGGCTCCCGGGGTGATCGCACTCCCGAGGGGCAGCGCCCGCGGGGGGCGACCCGGAGACCGGCTTCGGCGCGGCCTCCAGGCTCCGCCCCCTGACCCAAATCCCGGTCCCGGTGCGGAACGGACTGCAGCAGGCAGAACAGCACCCCGCACCGGGGCCGCTCAGTCGGCAGACGAAGGCTCGGACAATGGGCGGTCTGCAGACGAGCGAGCAGGCACGATGAGAGTGGAGCCCGTTTCCCGCTCCCCCGGGGAGCCATCGCTCCGCCGCGTGGTGTTCCACGTGGACATGGACGCCTTCTTTGCCTCGGTGGAGCAGCTCTTCAACCCCCGCCTGCGGGGCCGTCCGGTGATGGTGTGCGGCAGCACCCAGGGGCGCGGGGTGGTGGCCACCGCTTCCTACGAGGCCCGGCCCTTCGGGGTGCGCTGTGGCATGCCGGTGGCCGAGGCGCGCCGGCTCTGTCCCCACGGCGAGTTCGTGGAGGGGGACCCGACCAAGTACATCCACCTCTCCCTGGAGGTGCTGGACATCCTGCGCTCGGCCAGCCCCACCGTCGAACCATTCAGCATCGACGAGGCGTTCCTGGAACTTACCGGGCAGGTGCGGGGCAGGCCGGGCATGCTGGCGCTGGCATCGCGCATCCAGCGGCGCATCCGTGACGAGCTGCGCCTCACCGCCTCGGTGGGCATCGGGCCGAACAAGTTCGTGGCCAAGATGGCCTCCGGGGTGCACAAGCCCGAGGGACTGACCTGCTTCTCGGAGGCCGACTTCCGAAGGCACTTCGGCCCCCAGCCGGTCCAGGAACTGTGGGGGGTGGGGGAAGCCACCGCGAAGGCCATGAACGCGCTGGGCATCCTGACCGTGAACCAGCTCGCGGCCGCACCCCGCGAGATCCTCTCCGCGACTTTCGGCGTGGTGGGGCCGGGGCTGAAGCTGGTGGCCCGCGGCGAGGACGACTCGCCGGTGGTGCCCTACGACCAGTCGCCCGACGCCAAGTCCATCGGCCACGAGCACACCCTGGCGCGCGACGAAGCCGATCCCGAGAGGCTGCACGCGCACCTGCTGCGCCTCAGCGACCAGGTGGCCCGCCGCGCGCGCGCCCAGGGCTTCGCCGGTCGCGTGGTGAGCGTGAAGGTGCGGCAGGGGGATTTCACCACCCGGCAGGGGCAGCAGCGGCTGGGTAGCTGGGTGAGCGGTGGGCTGGAGATCTACCGGGCGGCGGCGGCGCTGTTCCGGCGGCTGCAGGAGGCGGAAGTCAACACCGCCACGGAGGCGCGGGACGTCTCCTCGCTCGCGAGCCGCAGGCACCGCGGCGTCCGCCTGCTCGGGGTCTCCCTGTCCGAGCTCACCCGGATGTCCCCGGACCCTCAGCAGCTGCTGTTCCCGGTGGAGCGGCGCTCCCGTATCATGATCGAGGCCGTGGACGCGCTGCGCGACCGCCTGGGGGAAGACGTGCTGGTGCGCGCGGGCGCGATGATCTGCAGGGACTGAGAACGGGGCCGCGCCATGCCACCTTCCCGCCGCAGCCGCAAGTCGGACTCGCAGCCCTGCCTGTGGGCTGAGGACGCACCCGTGCCGCAGTCCGAGTCCTCGCGGCAGCCCGCGCCCGGGGATGGTCCGGCCGCGTCCTCCGAAGGTTCCGACGCCGCGCCCGCGCCCCCCGTCGTCCACCCCTCCGCCACTTCCCCCGTCGTCGTGGGCACCTCCGGCTACTCCTTCGCCGACTGGCTCGGTCCGTTCTACCCCTCGGGCACCCCCAAGTCCGCCATGCTCCCGCACTACGCCCGGCAGTTTCCGGTGGTGGAGGTGAACGCCACTTACTACCGCATCCCGCCCCCGCGCACCATGGAGCAAATGGAGCGCAAGACGCCCCCGGGCTTCGAGTTCATGGTGAAGCTCCACCAGGACATGACCCACAGGGGCTCCACCGACCCCTCCCTGTACCGCGAGTTCCTCGCGGCGCTGGAGCCTCTGCGGGAGTCCGGAAAGCTGAAGGGTCTGCTGGCCCAGTTCCCTTGGGCGTTCCGATATGCCCCGGAGAGTCTGCGGCACCTGGACTTCCTGCGAAACGCCTTCCCGGACGATCCGCTCCACGTGGAGTTCCGCCGCGACGAGTGGGACCGGCCCGACGTGTTCGGCCTCTTGAGAGAGCGCGGAATCGGCTATTGTTGTGTGGATGAGCCCGCCCTGCCGGGGCTGGTGCCGCCGCGTGCGGTCGCCACCACCGGGACGGGCTACGTCCGCCTCCACGGCCGCAACGCCGCCAACTGGTGGGGCCGGGGCGGGGGGGACCGCTACGACTACGACTACAACGAGGCGGAGCTGCGCGAGTGGCTCCATAGAATCCGCGAGCTGGCTTCGCAGGCGGCCCGCACCTACGTCTTCTTCAACAACTGCCACGCCGGGCACGCGGCCGCAAACGCGATGCTGATGCAGGAGATGCTCCGGCGGGACGGACTGGCCCTGTGACGGGCGGTCCGCCCGGGCGCAGGGGAGGAACCCGATGATCCGTGACGCGCGACCGTCCCCTTCGGTGGCATGCCGCCCCGCCATGGCGCAGTGCCTCACCGGTTCCGCCCCGGCGCGGTGGCCCGTCGGTTGCGCCCCGGTGCGGTGGTACTCGGGCCGCTCCTGGGTGGTGTGGCTCGCCGGCCTCGCCCTGGCACTCGGACTCATCACCGGTCCGGGCGTGGCCCCCGCCGCTCCTGCCGGTGCCGCTCCCGCCAGCGCCGCTCCCGCCAGTGCCGCTCCCGCCGGTGCCGCTCCCGCCGGTGCCGCCACCGCCGCCGAGGAGAACGCCCCGCAGGAGACGGGCCCGCTGGTCCTGCCCCGCGCCGTGGAGGACAGCGTGCTGCAGCTGGTCTCGCAGGGCCAGACGCTCCTGATTCGCGAGACGGATCCGAAGTACACCGGCCCCGCGCTGGACCACCCGAAGGCCTGGCAGTGCTTCATCGAAGCGCTGCACGTGCTCGTGGTGGCCCTGGGAGACCGCGTCCTCGAAGACTCCCGCGGCCCGCAGTACCTCACCGACCACGGCCTGCGCGCCAACGTCCAGCGCTCGAAGCAGCGCGGCTTCCCGATCCTCGTCACCTTCTACAACGGCATGCGTCCCGATGAGACCGCCCTGTACCTCATGGACAGGACTCCGACGGGCGTCGGCTCGGTGCGCCTGCCGTCCCCGGACCCGTGCTGCTTCTCCGGGCAGGCCGTCCGCGCCTGGACGGAAGGCGGCCGGGACTATGCCATCATGAGCCTCCAGGGCGTGGGCTCGGCAGTTTCCCGCTACAGCCTGCAGGTGCTGCGGCGCGATCCGGAAGGCTGGAAGCCCGTCGCGACGTACGACGAATCCAGGTTCGGCCGCAACGCCACCGTCGGACTGGATTCACCCACCTCCGAGTTCCCGCGTCTGGACGTGATCCAGATCCAGGTATCGAACCTCTTCAGCAACCCGCCCACGCAGACCAACGTGCTGCTCCGGAGCCGCTACGAAGTGCACGCCGATTCCCTGCACACCAGGTCCCGCGGCCTGGACCCGTCCTCCTTTGGCCCCTCGTCCTGGGTGATGGAAGCGCTGGCGCGCGGGCACAAGGAATGGGCGCTGCCCTACGCGCGCAGCGCGGCCGCCCTGGACAGCATCGCGGCCCTGCCCTGGGACAAGGCCTCCTCGGGTTGGAGGCTCGAGTCTTTCGGCGCGCGCTTCGACACCATGACCGTCTCGCATCCCGCGGTGGGCCGGCTGCGCGTCTTCGGCGGCCAGCGCGACCGGCGCTGGGCGTACTTCGGCTACGAAGTGGACACTTCCACCCCGCCCGCTCCGGAGAGGCGGCACACGCCACCATCGAAGAAGCGCTCGGGCCCGGCAGGCGAGGCTGAGCGCAAGCCCGGGAAGACCGGTCCATGAGCGCGCCGGGCTCCCCTGGGTCCCCGGACGTCCCCGGAAACGCCCCCGGGAATGGCCCCTCCCGCCTGCCCGGCCCGCCCAGCCTGCGCATCGCCGTCGGCGTGCTGCTGGTGGTGATGATCTTCGGCGTGGGCGGCTTGCTGGCGGTGGCCGAGCGCGCGGGCTGCCTGCGTCGCGGCCCGCGCGGGCCGCAGACCGCGGCCCAGCTTCCGCCGCCACCCGCGCCGGACTCCGCGGGAACCTGGCTGGACAGCGGCGATTCGCTGCTGGGCGTGGATCCCGGCGCCGATCCCGCCTCGATGCGCCGCGGCTTCGACCTCTGGGCGCGCGCGCTGTCCTCCATGGCGCCGCCGTCCGCGGACTCCATGCCGGGCCTGCCGGTGCTGCGCAAGCTGCTGGACTCGATGGGTGTCCCCGCGGAGCTGGCCCGGGCGCCGGGCGACGCCCGGGCCGTGCTGGTCACCTTCCGTCCGCGGGCGGCGGTGCGCTACCGCGCGCCTTACCTCTTCTACCGGCTGGGCGGGCGCATCGGCTGGGTGTCGCTGCAGATCAGCAACCCCACGCGCGTCGCGTCCGCCGCATGGTTCACCCACGACGGGTTGCACGCCGCCGCGGCCGGCGTGATCTCCACCGCCGAGGGGCCGCGCTTCGCATTCGACGGCCTGGACCTGCAGGGCAGGGGGGGATGGGCGTCGTGGGACTCGCTGCCACCCGCGGACTCGCTGGCCGGCGCGGCCGCCATCACCGGGGAGGTGACGGCCGGGCTGGACCCCGGATTCGTGGAACAGCCGGGCGCCGCGCCGCTGCTGGTGATCCGCCGCCCGGTGGGCCACGGTCCGTTTGAAGAGTGCGCCGCGTGCCCGCGGCGTTACGTGAGCCGCATCTGGCGCCTGGGGGCGGGGAGCCTCACGTTCGTGACCGAGCAGCCGGAGGACTCGCCCTACGCGGCGCTGGCCGGGTTCCTGGAATCGCTGCCGCGCGGACGCGACGAGGCGTCCCGCTTCGCGTGGGACGCCGCCGTGATGGACGCCGCCGAGGCGCAGCGCCTCGACGCGGTGCTGCCCGAGGGGTCCTGGCGGCTGCAGGCCGGCCACACGGAGTCCGACTCGGTGTTCCTGGCCAGCCGGCTCGGTTCCGACACCTTCCGCTTCGGCATGCACTTCGACGGCTCGCGCTGGCGCGTGGGCTCGGTGGAGCGCGCGCGGGGTGCGCACCGGTGAAGCGCGGCGAGTTCGACGGCAGCAACGGCGGCGTGCTGGATCCCGGCTCGCACCGCCCGCCGCCAGAGAACCTCTTCGCCGACTTCGGGCTGGTGCCGGCCACGCGTCACGACCCCGCGTCGCTCCCGAATCCGCCCGGGAAGCCGCGCGTCTCCGACCCTCGCGCGGCCCGCCCGTCGTTCGATTTCGACCGCTTCCTCGCGGAGCTCACCCACCGCCGCGACTACGCGGGCCAGGTGGTCCACGTGCAGCGCATCCCGCCTCGCGAAGCCGCCTGGGCCGAACCCACCGCGCCGCTCCCGGCGCCCCTCGCGGCCTCGCTGGAGCGCGCGGGGATCACCCGGCTCTACCGGCACCAGGCGCGCGCCGTGGACCTGGCGCGCGAGGGCAGGAGCCTGGTGGTGGTGAGCGGCACGGCCTCCGGCAAGACGCTGTGCTACAACCTCCCGGTGCTGGAGCGGCTGATGGCCGAGCCGGGCGCGACCGCGTTCTACCTCTTCCCCACCAAGGCGCTGGCGCAGGACCAGCTCAAGGCGCTGCGCAGGCTGGCCGACGGCGCGCCGGAGCTGGGCGACCTGGTGCGCGCCGGCACCTACGACGGCGACACCACCCCGCACACGCGCAAGAAGCTGCGTGACACCGGCAACGTGGTGCTCACCAACCCCGACATGCTGCACCAGGGGGTGCTGCCCTATCACGACCGCTGGGCGCGCTTCTACGCCTCGCTGCGCTACGTGGTGGTGGACGAGATCCACAGCTACCGCGGCATCTTCGGCTCGCACGTGGCCCACGTGCTGCGCCGGTTGCGGCGCGTGGCGCGCCACTACGGCGCCGACCCGGTGTTCATCGCCTCCTCGGCCACCATCCGCAACCCCTCGGAGCTGGCGGAGGCGCTCTTCGGCATGCCCGTGGACCTGGTGGACCAGGACGGTTCGCCGCGCGGGCCGCGGCACTTTGTGTTCTGGAACCCGCCGTTCCTGGACGACGCGAAGATGGAGCGGCGCAGCAGCAACGTCGAGGGCCAGGAGTTGTTCACCTCGCTGGTGCGCGACGACGTCCAGAGCATCGTGTTCACCCGGGCGCGGGTGACGGCGGAGTTGATCTACCGCTACGCGCGCGAGGCGCTCTCGCGCGACCGGCGCGACCTGGCCGAGGCGGTCAGCCCCTACCGGGGCGGCTACCTGCCCGAGGAGCGGCGCGACATCGAGCGCCGGCTGTTCTCGGGCGAGCTCAAGGGCGTGGTGAGCACCAACGCGCTGGAGCTGGGGATCGACGTGGGCAGCCTGGACGCGTCCATCCTGGTGGGCTTTCCCACCACCATCGCCTCCGCGTGGCAGCAGGCGGGCCGCGCGGGGCGCGGGCGGCACCCCAGCATGGCGGTGCTGGTGGCGTACAACGACCCCATCGACCAGTACCTGATGCGCCACCCCGAGTATTTCTTCGCCGCTTCGCCCGAGGCCGCGGTGATTGACCCCGAGAACCCGCACATCCTGGCCTCGCACCTGGCGTGCGCGGCCTACGAGCTGCCCATCCGTCCCGGCGACGACGAGTGGTTCGGGCCGCTGGCGGGCGAGGTGGCGCGCATCCTGGAGGAGGAGGGGCAGCTCAAGCAGCTCGAGGGCGCGTGGTACTGGTCCAGCACCGAGTTCCCCGCCGCGCGCACGCCGCTGCGCACCATCTCCGACGACACCTTCACCATCGTGGACTCCGGGCGCGAGAACGCGGTGCTGGCCACGGTGGACGCCATCAGCGCACCGGAGCTGGTCTACCCCGAGGCCATCTACCTGCACGAGGGCGACACGTTCTTCGTGCGCGAGCTGGACCTGGCGCAGAAGGTGGCCTACGTGGAGAAGCGCCAGGTGGACTACTACACCCAGGCGGTGCTGGACTCCAACCTGCGCGTGACGAGGCAGGGCGCGGAGCGCGAGTTCCTTCCCGGCGAAATGGCGCGCACCGGCGAGGCCACCGTTTCGTGGGCCACGGTGGGGTTCAAGAAGATCAAGTTCCACTCGCTGGATTCCATCGGCTACCGCGCGCTGGAGCTGCCGCGGCTCAAGCTGGATACCCAGGCGATGTGGTTCCGCCCCTCGGATCGGGCGTGGCTGGACGTGGTGCGCCAGGGCCGCAACCCGGTGGAGGGGCTGGTGGGGCTGCGCAACCTGCTCATCACCATCGTGCCGCTGATGTCCATGTGCGACCGCTCCGACCTGGGCGGCATCGTGGACTCCGCCAATTTCGGCAAGCCCACCATGTTCCTCTACGATCGCTATCCCGGCGGGCTGGGCTTCGCCGAGCAGGGTTTCCAGCGTTTCGAGGACGCCCTGCGCGCCGCGCGCGACCTGCTGGAGGAATGCCCCTGCGCCGCCGGCTGCCCCTCGTGCGTGGGGCTGCCCATCCTGCGCCCGGCGCAGCAGCAGGACCCCGACGTGCAGCACGGCTGGCCCATCCCCGAGAAGGAGACCACCCGCACGCTGCTGCGGAGCATCCTCGGTGGCGTCTGAGCGTATGAAGGAGCGCCTGCAGGCGCTCAAGCGGGGCACGAGGGGCGCGGGCGGCGCGGGCGCGGCGCGCGCCGGGGGCACCGGCGCGGCGCGCCCGGGTGCCCGCGCCCCGGCACGCGCCAACGCTGCAAAGCGACCCGCTGCCGCCCGCCGCGCGGGCTCCGCCGGCGCCTCCGTGGCCCGCAGTGAGGTTCACATCGAGCCCGTGGGCGTGGAGGTGTACCTGCCCGGCGGCGAGATCGACACCGCGCACGGTCCCCTGTTCCTCCACGAGCGCCGCCGCTCCGAACTGGACAAGTTCACCGCCCGGTTCCTGCGCCGGCTGGACGCCGCGCGCAAGCGGGCCCTGAAGCTCGACCTGCACGAACAGCTGGCGAAGCTGCTGGACGACGGCCTGGGCAAGGCGCTGTTCCTGGACCTCGAGACCGCCGGCCTGGTGCAGTGCCCGGTGTTCCTCACGGGCGTGATGGTGGCGGGCCGCAACGACTGGATTCTGCGCCAGTACTTCGCCCGCCACTACGCCGAGGAGAAGGCGCTGATCCGGGCCACCATCGACCTCCTGGACGAGCGCCCCAACCTGGTCACCTTCAACGGCCGCAGCTTCGACTGGCCCATGATCAAGACGCGGGCGGCGTACCACCGGCTCAAGGTGCCGGCCGACCCGTTCCACGTGGACCTGCTTCCGCATTCCCGCCGCCACTGGCGCGGCCACTTCGAGAACTGCCGCCTGCAGACGCTGGAGTGGAAGGTGGTCGGCCGGCGCCGGATGGGCGACGTCCCCGGCTCGGAGATCCCCGGCCGCTATCACCGTTACGTCAAGAACGGAGACCCCTACCCCCTGGTCCCGGTCTTCCACCACAACATGCTGGACCTCGTGACGATGGCCGACCTGCTGGTGGAGATGCTGGAGTTGGAAGTGGGCGCCTAGGGCAGGGGCACGGGGCAAAGGCCCCGGGCCGGCAGCCATAAATGCTTGCCCTACAACGCCGGAGCGCTACGTGGTACCCTCAAGGCAGGGTGGGCAAGGTCTGCTGACCCGCGATTTCGGCACCTCCCGGCCCTGGAGGCCCCTTGCCTGACGGTCACGTCAACCTCGACACCTGGCTGGCGGAGTCCGGCTTCGACACATCGAGGCTCCGGGCCCGGGCGGTGGCGGCGCTGAAGGCGGGAGGGGTGATCGGGGAGCGGCCTCGGGTGAACATCTCCGAGGACAAGCTCGGGCGCGCGGCGGAGGCGTTGCGCGCGGCGTTCGCGGTGCACTGCCCGGACAAGGACTGCGCTCGGTTCGCGAAGGAAGCCGCGGGAGGGCGTGAGGTGGTGGCCACCGCGCGGCGCGAGGCGTGCGCCTTCTGCGTGGGCTCGAATTCCCGGCGCGCCTTCGAGCGGGCCCGACGCGCGTGTGTGGACTCGGGCCTGGTGCGCTGGCTGGTGGTGGGCGGCAGTCCGAATTACCGGCAGGATCTGCTGAGTTACCTGGACGGCGCGCCGGAGCTCGAGGTGGTGCTGGACGAGGGCCGCTCGCACGATTCGCGGGCCCTGCGGGCGCGGGGCGCCCGGGCGCAGGCCATCGCGATCCTGGCCACCACGCAGATCAATCACAAGGACACGGCCGTCTACACCCGCGACTTCAAGCCGAAGGTGATCACCGTCCCGGCCCGCGGGCTGGAGGCGCTTTTCGAGGAAATGGAGCGCCGCGCGAAGCGCGGAGCTTGAGGCACCGCACGTCCACGGGTGCCTGCACGCCGCCGCACGTCCGCGGCCGCCCGCAGGCCCCCGCGCGCCGCGCGCACCGAAGGAGACCCCCATGATCCACAGCACCGACGCCGTGCGCGATTTCCTGGCCAGCCGGGGGTGTGACGAGGCCACCGTGGACCGCGGCCTGGAGGGCCTGCTCGCGGACTGGGAGGCGCTCACTTCCGAGGTGGCCGACTCGGGATATGTCCTCAGCCTGAGCGCCTACCTGGGCGAGATGGATGGCCGCGAGCTGCTGGAGGGGGCGCTGCAGGCCCTGGATGCCGGAACGCGGACCCGGGTGCGCCCGCGCCTGGGACTGGCGGACAACCGGATGCTGGAGGCCACCGTCCCCTGCGGCACCTGCCTGTGGGGCGACGACATCGCGACCGACCACCACTGGGACCAGGTGCGCCAGTGGTGGTACTTCCGCGTGCCGAAGGACTACTCGCTGGAGTTCGAGGGCGACCTGGAAGCGGCGGGCATCGAGCTGCTGGCGGAGTGAGCCTCGCGGTTGGCCTGCCACACGCCGACCGAGACCAGCGCGCCGCCGATCAGGAAGCTCAGCCCGAGCTGTTCGTGCAGGAATATCCAGCCCCACAGCAGCGCCAGTGGTGGCGTGATCAGCGAGATGGTGGACGTGCGCGTGGCGCCCCAGTTGTGGAACAGCCGGAACACCAGCGCAAAGGCGATCACCGTTCCGAACCACGAAAGGTACAGGATCGCCACCAGGCCCATGGGGTCCATGCGGCGGATGGGGTGGGGCTCCAGCAGCAGCGCGAAGGGCACCAGCATCAGCCCGCCGAACAGGTTGGCCCACGCCAGCATGGTGAGCGGCGGTTTCTTCTCCAGCCGCTTGCGCGAGAACACCGCCATGTAGGCCTGCGTCACCGCCGCGACCAGCACCGCCGCGGCGCCCGCCCAGTCCGCCGCGCCGTGCAGCCTCGAGAAGCACACGATCACCACCCCCGCGAACCCCAGCAGGATGCCCGCCACCTGCCCGAGGCGAAACTTCTCGTGCGTCAGCAGGAAGTGCGCGAGCACCGGCACGGTCACCACGTGCACCGCGAACAGCACCGCGGTGAGGCCGCTGGGCAGCTTCGCCTCGCCCCAGTACACCAGGAAGTAGGGCAGGGCGCACATGCCGAAGCCCTGGAAGGCCAGCGTGGCGAATTCGCGGGCGCCGCGGGGCGAGGGCTCGCCCCCACGGCGGGCCATGATCCACAGCACCGGGGCGGCCAGCAGGAACCGGACGGCGAGCGAGGTGATTGGGGTCACGCTCTCCAGCCCCACCTTGATGAACAGCCACGTGGAGCTCCAGATGAGCGCGCACAGCGCGTAGGCGACGAGATTCCCCATGAGTCCGCCAGTTTGACACGTTTCGGGACGGTTTCTATAGTCGAATCATGACCCGCACGCGTCCCGCGTGGGATTTCCGCGCCAGCCTGATCCTCTCCGCCGTGCTGCATGTCACGGTGCTGGCGTGGCTGTGGCTGCACCAGCCGCAGGTGATCGAGGTGAGCCTGCCGGGGAGCTACACGGTGGACCTCGTGGGCGGCGCCACCGAACCGGTCGCGCCCGCCCCGGTGACGGGACCGCCGATCCCGGTGCCGCGCGACGAGGTGGTGGCCTCGCCGAAGAAGGTCCGGCCGGTGGCCCGGCCGGCCCCCGCGCCCCCGGCGCAGACCCAGCGCCCGCCGGTGCCCAACGCCCCGCCGGGGCCGGCCACGCCGGCCACGCCGGAGGCGCGCATCGGGCTCTCGGGGGCGCCCGGTGTGGCTTCCGACTTCCCCTTCAGTTACTATCTGGTTTCGGTGCGCAACGTGATCGGGCGGAACTGGCTCGAGCCCGGGGTGTCGCGGCGCACCCGCACCACCATCGCATTCCGCATCCGTCGCGACGGCACGGTGGAGGACGCGCGCGTGGAGACCCCCTCCGGCGTGCCCCTCTTCGACCAGGCCGCGCTGCGCGCGGTGCTGGCGTCGTCCCCCCTTCCGCGGCTGCCGGCGGATTTCAAGTCCGACCAACTGGGAGTCCATTTTGACTTTGAAGTCACGCGCTGAGCGGACGCTGGCCGCGGCCGCGCTGCTGCTGGCCGTGGTGGTCGCGCAGGACACGCCCGCGCCGGCCTCGGCGCAGACCCCCGACGTGCGCATCCGCATCAAGCGCGGGTCCATCACTCGGCTGGCGCTGCGGCTGGACGAGTGGGTGCCTTCGGGCGACCTGGCCTCCTCGCAGACCGCGGCGCAGCAGGCGCGCGCGGTGGTGAAGAACGACCTCACCATCAGCGGCCTGTTCACGCTCACCGAGGGCCCCGCGGTGACCGACAGCGCCGCCCTCTCGGGGCTCTCCGAGCAGGCCGAGCTGGCGGTGGAGATCCGCGCGCACGGCAGCGATTTCGAGGTCCAGGCGCGCCTCTACGGGCTGCCGGGCCGGAGCCTGATCTCGGAGAAGAGCTACCGGGCCAGCGACGTGCAGTTGCGCCGCGCCGCGCACCAGCTCTCCGACGACGTGGTGTTCCAGCTCTCGGGGGAGAAGGGGATCGCGCAGAGCCAGCTGGCGTGGGCGCAGAAAGTGGGCGGCGCCAAGGAGATCTTCGTGGCCGACTACGACGGCTACGGCGCCCGCCAGGTGACCCGCGACCGCAACCTCGATTTCTCGCCCGCGTTCTCGCCCGACGGGCGCACGCTGGCGTTCACCTCCCTGCGCGGGCGCACCTTCGCCATCGTGCTGCTGGAGCTGGGCACCATGCGCGAGAAGGTGCTGGCCTCGTATTCGGGCAGCGCCCTGTCGCCCTCGTTCTCGCCGGACGGGGAGGAGGTGGCATTCGCCACCAGCCGCGACGGCAACCACGAGATCTACGCCATACGCCGCGACGGCACCGGCCTGCGCCGCCTCACCCACAGCCCGGGCATCGACGTGCAGCCTTCGTACTCACCCAACGGTCGCCAGGTCGCCTTCTGCTCCGACCGGGCGGGCTCGGCGCAGGTGTACGTCATGGAATCCGACGGGTCCAACCCGCGGCGCGTCACCCGAGACCAGGCGCGCAACGAGGCGCCCAGCTGGTCGCCCAAGGGCACGCTGCTGGCGTTCATGGCCCGGCAGGGCAACGGCTACGACGTGTGCATGGCGGACGCGTCCGGCGGGCAGGTGTACAACCTCACCCAGGGCAAGGGCAGCAGCGAGAGCCCCCACTGGGCGGGCAACGGCCGGCACCTGGTGTTCGTGTCCAACCGGGACGGGCGGCCGCGGCTCCACATCCTGAACACCGACAGCGGGGAGACGTTCGCGCTGCCGCCCGCGGAGGGCGTGCAGACCCCCGCCTGGTCGCGATAGGGTTCATGTGGTGGGACGGGTGCGAGGTGCGGGTCCGTGCCCCCGGACAGCAGCGAGGTGCGGATCGGCCCCCGGATGAGTGTCAGCCGGCGGGCGGTCAGCCGAGTGGTTTTGTGGTAGGATTCGTCGAAGACCCCCGGGCTTCCTTCTTTGATTCCATTGGGAGGTTTGTACCATGAGACGCCCCGTGTGGATGTTGATCGTGGCAGCGGCGCTCGTCCTCAGCCAGCTGGCCGTGACCGGATGTTCGCGGAAATCCGTGGAGTCCGAGGGCCCGACGACCGACGTCGTGAAGCCGCCCGCCACCGATACGAACCCGCCCGAGACCACCAAGCCGACCGACGGCCCCGAGTCGTCGCAGGACGAGACGGGTTTCACCTACAAGGACGTGTACTTCGCCTACGACGACGCCACCCTCTCCGAAGAGGCGCGCGGCGTGCTCTCGCGCACCGGGGCGCACATGTCCAAGAACGACGTGCGCGTGGAAGTGCAGGGCAACTGTGACGAGCGCGGCTCGGTGGAGTACAACCTGGCGCTGGGCGAGCGGCGCGCGAACAGCGTGAAGGAGTACCTGGTCAGCTACGGCGTCGGCGGCAACCGCCTGACCACCGTGAGCTTCGGCAAGGAAAAGCCCGTGGACCAGGGCCACGACGAGTCCGCGTGGGCGAAGAACCGCCGCGCGCACTTCGTGGTCCGGTGAGGCCGGCGGGAGCGCCATGCGCACCGTTGAACTGAGGGCGACGCGCGGACACGGGGCCGCGCGTCGCGTCATCGCGTTGCTGCCGGTCGCGCTGGCCCTGCCGCTGCTGGCGGGCTGCTACGGTGGCAAGACCTTCCAGGCGGTGCAGCGCCTCGAGCTGCGCGCGGCGGCGCTGGACTCGCTCCAGCGCATCCAGCTCGCCGAGACCGCCAAGCTGCGCAAGGAGGTCTCGTCCCAGAACGACTTCCTGCGTTCCACCAAGGCCGACAGCGACGTGCGCATCGCCGAGATGGCGCGCCGGCTGGACACCGTGATCGGCAAGCTGGAGGACAGCAACCAGCGCTTCGCGGAGGTGCTGCAGAAGATTGACGCCTCCCGCGCGCCGGCCTTCCAGGACACTTCGTCCGCCGACTCCTCCGCGCGGCCCGAGCTGCGCGACCCCAAGCCGCTCTACGACGCCGCCTATGCGGACTACACCAACGGCAAGTACGACCTGGCCCGCGCCGGGTTCCAGCAGTACGTGACCGGTTTTGCCTCCACCGAACTGGCCGGCAATGCGCAGTTCTGGATCGGGGAGACGTTCTACCAGCAGGGTCGCTTCACCGAAGCAGCCCCGGCCTACCAGGCGGTGCTGGAGAAGTATCCGCACAACATCAAGTGCCCCGCCGCGATGCTCAAGCTGGGCCTGAGCCAGGCCGCGCTGGGCCAGCGGGCGGAGGCGCGCGCCACGCTGCGCCGGCTGGGCCAGGAGTATCCCGGCACCGAGGAGGCGCGGCTGGCCGCGCAGAGGCTTAAGAAACTGTAGCCCCCGCGGGCCCCACCCGCCGGGCCCGCCAAGCGCGACCAGGGTTCCCCGGAGGCAGCCATGTCGTGCGGCCGCGTCTTCCTGCCCTTCCGCAGTCCCGCAGGTCCTGCGACAGCCGGTGGGCTTCTTTCCGCCGCGCTGTTTCTCGGCGCGCTCGTCGGCGGCTGCGGCGACCCGATCGTTGAGCCTCTCACAGAGCATGGCATGCTGAGCATCACTTCCGTTCCCACGCATGCCGAGATCTACATTGATGGCCGGGACATGGGGGTGCGGACACCGTACGAGTTCGGTTCCTTCGCGGTGGGAACGCACACGGTGCGGTGCGCGATCCTGACTCCCGTCGACCTGGAATCGGTGGAGCGCGTCACGGTGTTCGTGGACAGCCTGACCCGGCACGCCGCCGAGCTGGTCCCGGCCGCGCAGGTCATCCAGCCCACGACACCGGAATACGCGATCGCCAAGATCCAGAAGGCGTGGGGGCAGATGAATGCAGAACAATACCGGCAGTACCTGTCCCCCCAGTTCGTGTTCCGGTTCCAGGAAGCCGATGTCATCGGCGGGTCACCGGACTCGATGGTCCTGGGCCAGGAACTCACGTTCGCGAGCAACCTCTTCGAGATGGGAGTTCCGGGGAAGGGACTCCCCCGTGCAAGCCGGATCGGCCTGGCGTTCATGACCCTCGATTCCGGTCCGGACCCGCGCCCGCGACATGAGAGCTGGAGAATGTACCGGATGTCGTCCGAGCTGTCGGTGACCTTCGGCGACGGAAGCCAGATGGGCGTCCGTTCCCCGGTCGTGCTCTACTTCAAGCCCCGGGGTGACGGTACCTGGGTGCTCGCGGAGTGGGTGGATCAGCCGGCCGGTGCCGCGGAGCGAATTCCGCTGGAGGCGGCGTCATCCCAAGTCCTGCGGCCGCTGCCTGCTGCAAGGACCACGTGGGGTCACCTACGCATTCTCTACCGGTAGACGTCCCAGGCCGCGCCACGACCCTCCCAGACCGCGCGGGGGAGGAGGATCCATGAGCCCGACCCGGAAGTTCCCGCGCGGCACGGCCGCTGCGCACTCCGTTCCCGCGGAACGGCCTTACGCACCCGCCGCTCGCGCCGCGTTCGCGGCGCTCCCCCTCGCCGCGGCGCTGCTTTCAGGCTGCGTCGAGGAAGCCACCGGCCCGCCGGGCATCGGCACGCTGAATCTCGTGTCGGTGCCATCCGGTGCAGCGGTCACGATGGACGACAGCCCCGTCCAATGGGCCACGCCCCATCTCTTCGATTCGCTCCGGGTGGGACCGCACCGCGTCACCCTGTCCCTTCCGGGCTACGCCGACACTTCCATCACCTTCACGATCGCCCGCTACGACATCCGGAGCCTCACGGTGGCGCTGCCGTTCGACTACCGCCGGCCCACCTCGCCCGCCATCGCGACCCGCAACATCGCCGCGCTGTTCATGCGCCGCAACCCGGAGCTCTACCCGCAGCTGCTGGCCCCGGGGTTCAAGTTCCGCTTCCAGGACAGCGACAAGGTGCCCGGCCAGTCCGATTCCCTGGACTACGACGACGAGGTGCAATTCGGCTGGAACCTGCTGCTCCGCGGCAAGCCTGCAAACGGGCTTCCCCAGGCCGTCCGCGTGACGGCCGAGCTCGATGTGCACCGCGAGGAGTCCGATCCGCGGCCGGGTCACGCAGGCTGGGTCCGCTGCGCCACGCACACCTATCTCTCCATTTCGTTCCGGGACAGCAGCCGGGTCGAGGCGCTCACGGCCGCGTGGCTCACGTACATGCCGGACTGGACGGGGACGTGGAAGCTGGCGGAGTGGAGCGAGTTCCCGGACGCGAACAGCCCCGGTGTCCGCCGCGCCACCTGGGCGGTCACAGGCGGGATGGCGTCCCGCTGGGCCCGCGCCGCGGGATTCGGCCCGCAGCCCGCTTCGCCGCCGAGCTGGGGCAGGCTGCGGAGGCTGTACCGGTGAGGATGGAGGAGATCCTCATCGAGGGTGCGGCGGCGGTCCTGGCACCCGGAGATTCGCTTGGCCCTCAGCGTCTTTGACGACAAGTCCCGGCAGCCGGGCCCCGCGGACCTGGATCGCGCGCTCGGCAGGTCGGCCCCACTCTGGCACGGGCTCGTCGCGCACACGCGCGGCGCGTACGAGCCGGTGCTCGAAGTCTGGAACCTCGCCTCCCCCAAGTTCGGCTGGTCGCTGCGGCTGAAGCGCAAGGACCGCGTGATCCTGTATCTCACGCCGCAGGAAGGTCGCTTTCTGGTCGGACTCGTGCTCGGGGAGAAGGCGGCGAAGGCCGCGAAGGACGCCGGCCTGCCCGCGGCGGTCCTCGCGCTGCTGGACGCGGCGCCGCGCTACGCCGAGGGTCGCGGCATCCGGATCCAGGTCGGGACGCGCAAGGACGTGCTCGCGGTTCAACAGCTGGCGGCGATGAAGATGGCGGAGCGATGAAGCCGGGCCCCAGGCTCCCCCGCACCGTCGTCGGCCTGGGCCTGGTGAGCCTGTTCACCGATCTCTCCAGCGAGGCCATCTTCCCGCTGTTGCCCGCGTTCCTGGTGTCCCTGGGCTCCTCCAGCGCGTTCATCGGGCTGGTGGAGGGCGCGGCCGAGCTGGTATCCAACACGCTCAAGTTTGTCATGGGTCGCGTCACCGACCGGCGCGCGCGCCTCAAGCCGCTGGTGTTGCTCGGCTACGGAGTTTCCACCGTCGTGCGGCCCATGGTGGCGTTCGCGGCCGCACCATGGCACGTGCTGCTGGTGCGGGTGGGGGACCGGGTGGGCAAGGGGGTGCGCACCACGCCGCGCGACGCGCTCATCGCGTCCGTGGTGGACCCTTCGATCCGCGCGCGGGCCTACGGATTCCACCGGGCGATGGACCACGCCGGGGCCGTGGCCGGCACCCTGTTCGCCGCGGGACTGCTGTGGCTGCTGGGCGCCAGCGCGGGAGTGGGTCCGGAGAACGCCGCCAGGATGCGCACGGTGTTCCTGTGGGCGGCCGTGCCGGGCTTCGCCGCCATGCTGGCGCTGGCGCTGACGCCGGAGCCCGCCGCGCGCGCGATGGCCGGCACGGGAGGGCGTCCAATTGCCGCGCCCGCAAAGGCGGATGCCGACGCCGCGCACTCCGGCGCCGGGTCCGCGAGCGCGTCCGCCGCCGGCGGGCCCGGCGCGCTCCCACCGGCGCTGAAGCGCGCGCTGGTGGCCCTGACCATATTCGCGATCGCCAACGCCACCGACGCATTCCTGATCGTGAAAGCCGCGAAACTCGGCGCCTCACCGGCGCTCGCGCCCATGCTGTGGCTTACGCTGCACCTGGTGAAGGCCGCCACGGCCACCCAAGGAGGCCGGCTGGCCGACCGGTACGGCAAGCGCAACGCGCTGGTCCTGGGCTGGTGCGTCTACGGTGTGCTGTGGGGTGCGATCGGGTTCGTCCAGTCCCTGCCGCTGCTGTTCGTGCTGACCGCGGTCTACGGGATCTCGCACGGCCTGGTGGAGGGCGCGGAGCGCGGCCTCATCGCCGACCTGGCCGCCGGGCACGGCCGGGGCGCGGCATTCGGCGCATACAACATGCTCATCGGCCTGGCAGCTCTGCTGGCGAGCACCGCGTTCGGGGCGGTGTGGGACCGCTGGGGGAGTGTCGCGGCGTTCGTCGGCTCGGCGTCGTTCGCGCTGGTCGCCGCGGGGGTGCTGTTCGCGCTGGTGCCGGGGGCGCCCGGGTCAACGCGTGGTGGAGGGACTGAAGGAAGCAGTTGACACGGGAGCGAGGTGCTTGTACGCTAGACGTACAAGTGGAGAGAGCTCCCCCCGAGATGGCCATGACCAGGGACGGCGCCAGGGAGATCATTCGGAAGATACTCGCGGGAACGGTCCCATGTTCTCAATCGCTCCACTTCCTGCAGGAACTGGAAGCGCATGGCTACTCCATGTATGACGTGCGTTCCATCATGCAGAGCTGCAGGTTCGAGCACCCACCGTATTGGAGCGGCAAGCACGCGAACTTCAAGGCCTACCTGCGCGGCAAGTGCCTGGCATTCGGCAGACCGACCTGCGTTCTCCTGGGCCTGCTTCCGGACGGCCCCAATGTGTATGCGACCGTCTTCCCCATTGCCGACCCGACCAGGGAGGTTCCGAGGCGACCATGAGCACGAAGAGATGCCCTGCCTGCGGTAGTGACAGACTCGAAGTCCGGAAGCCCGGCGAGTATCGCTACCTGGGAGCCGGGCTGACCAACGTGTATTTGTGCGGCGGCGTCACTGTGTCGAAGTGCCCCGACTGCAAGGCTGCAAGGGTCACGATCTTCAAGGAATGGCAGCTTCTTCAGGTGATTGCCCTGGATCTGCTGGGTGAATCCCGCTACCTGTTCGGTGCCGAACTCAGGTTCCTTCGTTCTGCTTGCCGGCTCACACAGGCGGGCCTGGCTCTGCGACTCAGAATCCCGCGGCGGGCCACCATCGCCGAACGAGAGGCCAGTCCCAAACAGCCCCTGGAGTACGCATCAGAGATCGTCTACCGGCGGATCTTGCTTGGTGCGTTCATGAACCTGATAGGGAAGCCTGGCGAGAACCACCTTGCTCCCAGTCACATGAAGCGATTGAATGCCCTGGACAAGAACTTCTGGACGCTTGCCGACGGGATTGCCAGATCTCGACAGCCCAGGCTCCAAGTTGTCCAGGGCTCCGATCATTGGGAGCTCAGGCCTGCGGCATAGCTTTGCAGGGCGCACTCCTTGAAGGTCAGTTACCTGCCGAAGCCCCGTGACCGCGAGACAATGGAGCACGATGTGACCGGCACGATTCACCTCGCGGACAACCTCGACGTCCTGCGCAGCCTTCCCGCGGGCTCCGTGGACCTGATCTACATTGACCCGCCGTTCAATACCGGGAAGGTGCAGACCCGCAAGCAACTGAAGACCGTGCGCTCCGCGGAGGGCGACCGCACGGGATTCCAGGGCCGCCGCTACCAGAGTGTCGTCATGGGCACGATACGGTTCAGCGACCTGTTCGACGACTACCTGGCCTTCCTGGAGCCGCGCCTGGCGGAGGCGCACCGGGTCCTCGCGGCCCACGGATCCCTGTACCTGCACTTGGACTACCGCGAGGTGCACTACTGCAAGGTGCTCCTCGACGCCATCTTTGGGCGCGAGTGTTTTCTCAACGAGATCATCTGGGCGTACGACTACGGCGGCCGGCCCAGGCACCGGTGGCCGCCGAAGCACGACAACATCCTGCTGTATGCCCGGAACCCTTCGCAGCACGTCTTCAACGCGGAGGAGATCGAGCGCATCCCGTACATGGCACCCGGCCTGGTGGGCCCGGAGAAGGCCGCTCGCGGCAAGCTCCCGACGGACACCTGGTGGCACACCATCGTGCCCACCAACGGCCCGGAGAAGACCGGCTATCCGACGCAGAAGCCGCTGGGGATCCTGCGGCGCGTGGTCCAGGCCTCCTCCCGCCCGGGAGGGCTGGTGCTGGACTGCTTCGCCGGGAGCGGGACCACCGGCGCGGCCGCGCTGGAGCTCGGCCGCCGCTTCCTGCTCGTGGACAACAACCCCGAGGCCCTGGCGGTGATGGCCCGGCGCTTTCGGGGCGTGCCGGACATCGAGTGGGTGGGCTATGACCCCGGTCCGACCCCGGATCCGAAGAGCCCGCTGCCGCCCCAGCCCGTCTCCCCATGAACATCCTGGTCCTTGGCGGCACGCAATTCATCGGCCGGCACATCGTGGAGACCCTGCTTGCGGCCGGGCATGGCGTGAGCGTGCTCAACCGCGGGAAGTCACCGGATGAGCTGCCCCCGCGGGTGGAGCGCATCCGCGCGGACCGCGACCAGGGCCCCGCCGGGCTGGCGGGGCTGGCGGGCCGCTCCTGGGACGCGTGCATCGACGTCAGCGGGTACACCGCGGTGCACGTGCGGGCGAGCGCCACGGCCCTGCGGGAGCGGGTCGGCCGGTACGTCTACATCAGCGCGGTCGCCGTTTACGGCGATCCGGAACTCCGCCCGGTCCGCGAGAACCATCCCCGCGTGGCCCCGGCCGCCGAGGACGTGACCGAGCTGGACCAGGAATCCTACGGACGCCTCAAAGTGACCTGTGAGAACCTGGTCGAGGAGTTCTTCCCCGGCAGGTGCGCCCTCCTGCGTCCGCAGGTGGTCGCGGGGCCGCTGGATCCCAGCGGCCGCTACACCTACTGGGTGAAGAGGGCCACCCGGGGAGGGGAAATGCTCGCGCCCGGCGACGGGTGGGACCACGTCCAGGTCGTGGATGTGCGCGACGTGGCGCGGTTTGCGCGGGCCGTGGTGGAGGGTGGCCTGGGCGGGGCCTACAACCTGTCGGGCCCCCGGATCACCTGGGCGGAGTTCGTGGACATCCTGGGCGCCGAACGCGTCGCCTGGGTGGGCGCCCGGGTCCTGGAGGCCGCGAACTTGTCCTTCCTGGAGCTCCCGCTGTACCGGCCGGAGAGGGGTCCCCGCAGCGGCCTCATGGACGTGAGCAACGAGCGGGCCTGCGCGGCGGGCCTGGTGCTGACCGAGCCCGCTGTGACCGCGAGGGATACGGGCGACTGGATGCGGGACCGGGAAATGCCCGCCACGGCCCTGTCCCCCGCGCGGGAGGCGGATCTGATCGCGGCCTCCCGGAGGACGTCCGCGCGGCCCTGAGAACCAGCTCCCGCAGGGGCCCCGAAAACCCACCTCCGGAGCCCACCCAGCTTCATTTTCCCCTTGGAGTTAGCCCCATCCGGAGGTATCCTTAGAATTGGCCCCAGGGATGTGGCCGGAAAGCGAGGCCTCGATGTACCGAATTACCTCCGCGTGCACCGGGTGCGGCGTCTGCGCTGCGGACTGCCCCGTCGAAGCCATCGAGGAAACCACCCGCCGGTTGTATGCGATCGACGCGCAAACCTGCACCGAGTGCGGGATCTGCGAAGACGTGTGCCCGGAAGAGGCGGTCACCTACGAAGACGTGGCGGCGTCCCAGCCGGCTGCGGAGGTCCTGGCCCAGGCGGCAAGCTGATCGCCGCAGGGTCCGCCCCGAATGCACCACGCGCCATCCCAGGTATCCTGCATGTTCCGACGGCCGGGCCGACCGTGAGCCCGGCCGTTTCGATTGCCCGCAAGGAGATTCCATGTCCTCTCAGGTCACCGAAGAAGCCGTCCTCAAGGCGCTGAGCCGCGTCATCGACCCGGACCTGCACCGCGACATCGTGTCGCTGGGCATGGTCAAGGACCTCAAGATCGAGAACGACGAGGTGTGGTTCGACTACGAGCTCACGACTCCCGCCTGCCCGCTGAAGGAGAAGATGCGCTCCATGGCCGAGGAGGCGCTCGCCGGCGTGCCGGGGCTGAAGGCGCATCACATCAAGATGACCGCGCGGGTGCGCTCCGCGAAGGGCCTTCCCGACCGCGCGGAGATCCCCGGGGTCGCCAACATCATCGCGGTGGGCGCGGGCAAGGGGGGCGTGGGCAAGTCCACCGTGAGCGCCAACCTGGCGGTGGCGCTGGGCATGCTGGGCGCGCGCGTGGGGCTGATGGACGCGGACGTCTATGGCCCCAACATGCCGCTGATGATGGGTGTGGACGAGGCGCCCATGATGGAAGACAAGAAGATGATCCCGCTGGAGAACCACGGCGTGAAGATCATGTCCATGGGCTTCCTGCTCGATCCCGACCAGCCGGTGATCTGGCGCGGGCCGATGCTGCATTCGGCCATGAACAACTTCGTGCGCGACGTGAAGTGGGGCGAGCTGGACTACCTGGTGGTGGACCTGCCGCCGGGCACCGGCGACGTGTCGCTGTCGCTCTCGCAGCTGGTGCCGGTGGCGGGCGCGGTGCTGGTGACCACGCCGCAGGAAGTGTCGCTGGCCGACGTGTCCAAGGCCGCCAGCATGTTCCGCAAGCTCCAGATCCCGATCCTGGGCCTGGTGGAGAACATGAGCTACTTCATCTGTCCCCACTGCAACGAGCGCACCGACGTGTTCGACCACGGCGGCGGCCGGCGCCTCTGCGAGCAGATGGACATCGTGCTGCTGGGGGAGATCCCGATGCACCCGGCGGTGCGGCAGGCCGGGGACGCCGGCACCCCCATCGTGAAGCGCAATCCGGAGTCGCCGCAGTCCGAGGCGTTCCTGGCCCTGGCGCGCAACCTGGCGCAGCAGGTGAGTGTGGCGACACTGAAGTAGGAGCCAGGGGCGGCGCCGGGCACGTGAGGCGGAGTCTCGTCACGGGAGCGGTGCCGCACGCCCCGACGCCGCGACTCCGACGTCGAACTCCCGCCGGCCGTGCGTTACGCGGCCTGCTGCATCCCCTCCGCGGGCACGATCAGGGTGACCGTGGTCCCGCGGCCCACCTCGCTCTCCACGAAGACGTCGCCGCCGTGCGCGCGGGCCACGCCCTGCGCGATGCACAGCCCCAGCCCCAGCCCGGCCGAGCCGAACTCCAGCGTGGACGAGGAGTGGTGCTCCGTGGAGCTGCGCAGCGCGAAAGTCTTGTCGAACAACCCCTCGAGCTGATCGGCGGGGATGCCCACGCCGGTGTCGCGCACCTCGACGCGCAGCAGGCCGCCGTCGCGGCGGGCGCGCAGGACGACCTCGCCTCCATCCCGGGTGAAGCGGATGCCGTTCTCCACCAGCTTGGAGATGGCGTGCAGCAGCCGTGGCCCGTCCACCACCGCAAATTCGGCGCCGGGGGCCACCTCGTGGCGCACCGCGACCTTCCTGCCCGGACCGGCCTCCAGCGAGCAGCGCACCGCCCGCGCCAGCATCTCGCTCACGTCGAAGGGGGCCAGGTCCGGCTTGAACTGGACCTGGTCGATCTCCGCCAGGCGACCGGCGTCCTCGGCCAGCTTGTGCAACGTCTCGGCACCCTGCCCGATGGCCAGCACCGCGCTGTCCTGCGGACTGGTGAGCGGGCCCAGCGCGCGCTCGGCGAGCAGCGACTGGTAGCCCTGGATGATGGTGAGCGGCGTGCGCAGCTCGTGCGAGGCCACGCTCAGGAACTCGCTCTTGATGCGGCCCAGCTCCTCGAGGCCCTGCACTTGGCACTGCAGATGGCGGCGCATTCCGAGGAAGGTGCGGGCCAGGAGGCCGATCTCGTCGCGCGACCGCACGTCCAGGGGGTGCTCGTAGTCGCCCCCTTCCAGGGCCTGCGCGGCATCCACCAGCCGGGCGATGGGCCGCGTGATGCTGCGCGCCACCAGCCAGGCGGATATCAGCGCGGCCAGGAACGCGGCCACGGCCAGGCCGGCCAGGTCGCGGTACACGCGGCGAAGGTAGAGGGTCTCCTCCTCCACGGAGCGCTGGAGCGCGTAGCTTGCGCGGGTGCCCGCGCCGGGGAAGGGGCGGCTCAGGGTGAGGGCCCGGCCGCGGGAGGTCTGCGATTCGAGCAACCGCGCGTCGCGCGCCATCGGGTGGCGCGCGCGCGCCTGCGAGAGGTCCTGCACCAGCCGGTAGCGGTCGCCCAGGTCGGCCAGGGTGCTCACGCGAACGGCGCGGCCGGCCACGAAGGAGACCTCGGTGCGGGTAAGCACCGCAAGGCGATGTGCCAGGGCCTGGCCCATGCGCTCGCCACACAGGATCGCGCCCGCGGGGCGGCCGTTGCGCAGCAGCGGAACGGCGGCGACCTGGTAGGGGGAGTCGGCGCGCAGGACCACGCCGTAGGCGGTGCGGCCGCGCAGCGCCTCCGCCACCAGCGCCGTGGTCTCCACGTCGCCGTCCGGGAACCGGCCGCCGTTGACGCGCTCCACCCCGCGCGCGTCGTACACGTCCAGGATGTCCAGGGCCGCGTGCTCGTTCCACTCCCGGACGAGGCCGGTGGCGTCGTCGCCGGCGCCGGCGCCGCCGGCGGCGCTGCCCGGACGGGCCGGCAAGGCATCCCAGGCGCCGCGGAACTTCGAATCCAGGGAGAGCGAGGCGCCCGCTGCCGCCAGTTCTCCGGCGCGCGCGGAGAGGATCTGCTCGAACACCAGGCTGGCGCGCTCCAGGTCCTCGCGCAGCTGCCGGTCCGCCTGGCGCGTGACAGCAGCCCCCACCAGCCAGAGCGTCAGCGCGCTCAAGGCCAGCAGCGGCAGCGAGGTGGAGAGGAATATGCGGCGACCGAGGCCACGTCCGGTCCGCGAGCTTCCCGGGGAAGCGGCAGTGACCGCGGCCTTGAGGGACGCGGGGGCGCGTTTCATACCTCGATTTTCGCCCCTTCCGGGATGCAGCTTGAGGGGAATTCGTGTATCAAGATGGGATCCGGTTCTCGCCGGGAGCCAGGACCTCCGCCGGCCCACTCGCGTCGTCCAAGTCCATGAGAGATACGGGAATGGAATGCAGCCCGGGTTCCCGGGACCGGCCCCGGGCGAATTGCCGCCGCCGCCCCGGCCCTGCTATACTGCCGAGCTATGACGGGTGTCCGGCTGGAAGCCCGCGGGCTCACCAGGTATTACGGGCGCCGCGCGGTGGTGCGAGACGTGAGTTTCACGGCGGAAGCCGGGCAGGCGTGGGCGGTGCTGGGGCCGAACGGCTCGGGCAAGTCCACGCTGCTCAAGGTCCTGGCGGGGCTGCTCCGTCCCAGCAAGGGCACCTCCGAGCTGATCCTGGACGGGGTGCGCATGCCCGGCCCGGAGCGCCGCGTGGCGCTGGGCCTGGTGAGCCCCGAGATCTCGTCGTACGAGGAGTTGACCGGCCTCGAGAACCTGGACTTCGCCGCACGGATGCGGGGGGCGCCCCACGACGAGCCGCACCTGCTGGCCTCGCTCGAGGCCGTGGGCCTGGAGAAGGCCGTGCACGTGCAGGCGGGCCGTTATTCCTCCGGCATGAAGCAGCGGCTGAAGCTGGCCATGGCCATCCTCCACCGTCCCGCGCTGCTGATCCTGGACGAACCCATGGCGCTGCTGGACGACCTCGGCCGCGCAAAGGTGCGCTCCGTGGTGGCCGATCAGCTGACCCGGGGGATCGTGATGTGGGCCACCAACGACCCGTCCGAGCTGCCCGCGGACGTCCGCGAGATCCGTGTCGGCGGCTAGCCGCCCGGGGGTACTTCCGGCCGCATGAAGACCACCTTTCTGTCCCGGAGCCTCGGGGTGGCCCGCAAGGACTGGCTGGCGGAGCGCCGGGCGCAGTCCGGGCTGGCCAGCACGGGCCTGTTCGCGCTCGTAACGCTCGCTGTGCTATCGTTTTCCGTGGGTCCATTCGGAGCGGGGGCGGAGCTGCAGGCGGCCCTATTGTGGATCATTTTGCTCTTTTCGGGTCTCTCCGGGCTCTCGCGGGTCTACATTCGTGAGGTCGATTCCCGGACCGCCCCGCATCTAAAGCTATTGGCGGGGCCGCTCGAAACTTTGATCGGCAAGACGCTGTTCAATCTCTGGCTGCTGGTCCTGGTGGAGCTGATGGTGGTTCCGCTCTTCCTGGTCCTGATGGCCCCGAAGGTAAGGGACTTCCCGGTTCTGCTGGCCACGCTGGCGCTGGCGGACATCGGGCTGGTTTCGGTTTCGACGCTGCTGGCCGCGGTGGTGGCGCAGGCGCGTACGCGCGGGGCGCTGTTCTCCGGCCTGGCGATCCCGGTGCTGATCCCGCTGCTGCTGGCGGCCATCGGGGGGACCAAGGCGGCCTTCGGCGTGACGCCCGACGCGCGCACGCACCTGGTGATGCTCGCCTCGCTGGACGCGGTGCTGGTCGGCGTTTCGGTGTTTCTGATCGAGCCGGTGTGGAACGAATGATGAAGACGCTGCTCAAGTACGGGCTGTTGCTGTGGATGCTGGCGGCCATCGCCGCCGGCACCCTGTACGCCCCGCTGGCGAAGAAGCTGTTCGAGATGACCCGGATCATCTACCCGCACCTGCCCGTGGCGTGGATCACGGTGATCGCCTTCGCCCTGTCGGCGTTCTGGAGCATCGTCTACCTGCGCAATCGCGACCTGGTGGCGGACGCCAAGGCGGCCATCTGGGCCGAGTTGGGGCTGATCGCGTGCGTGCTGGCCACGTTGACCGGCGCGGTGTTCGCGAAGGGCATGTGGGGCTCGTACTGGAACTGGGACCCGCGGGAGACCTCGATCTTCCTGCTGCTGCTCATCTACGCGGCGTACGTCACGCTGCGCACCGCCATCGAGGACGATGAGCGGCGCGCGGCGCTGTCCGCCACGTACTCGGTGATCGCCGTGGTGACGGTGCCGTTCCTGATCTTCGTGGTGCCGCGGATCTACTTCTCGCTGCACCCGGACCCGCTGATCAACAGCCAGGGGAAGCGGTTCATGGAGGCGAAGATGTTCCAGGTCGTGCTGGCCTCCTTCGCCGGCTACCTGGCGATATTCGTGTGGATGTACCGGATCCACCTGCGCATGGCGCTGGCCCGACTCCGGGCGAGGGAGGAGTAGCTTGAAGGACACGGTGGCCGTGACGCTGGCCGACTCGCTGAACGTGGGGATGGCCCAGCGTTCCATGAACGATCGCATCCAGGCGGACTACGTGGTCATGGCAGCGTCCATGCTGGTCTGGCTGGGAATCTTCCTCTACCTGATGCGGCTTGACCGGAAGTCGAAGGAGATCAGCAAGTCATGAAATGGACGCATGCCCTGGGGCTGGCGCTGGTGCTGGGCGGGTTGCTCGTCGGGCTTACGGTATACCAGAAGTCCCTCACCCCCTACCGCAGCTTCAAGGAAGCCCGCGAGACGCGCGGCACGGTGCAGGTCCACGGAACGCTCGCCCCCGCATCCGCGCAGTACGACGGCAAGGAACTTGTCTTTCGGATCAAGGACGTGGCGAGCCCGGACGAGATGCAGGTGGTGTACACCGACGTCAAGCCCGGCAACTTCGACCAGGCCCGCGACATCGTGGCCATCGGCACGTATCGCGACGGCGCCTTCCACGCCGAGAAGCTCCTGATCAAGTGCCCGTCGAAGTACCAGGAGATGCAGGACAAGCAGAAGAAGACCGGGGGAGATCCGGTCTGATCGTGTGGGCGGCGCCGCTCCGCCCTGTGTCCGGGCAAGGAACGTCCCGGCCTCGCCCAACGTAGCGCTTTCACCGGAATGGTTGACCCAGGCCGCGGGTCCCTCGTCGTCCGGCGACGAAAGGAAGACACGTGATCCTGGGATATGTGCTCACCTGGACCGGGTTCATCTCGGCCCTGGCGGCCTCGGCCCTGTACCTGGGGGCCGGGCTGGGCAAGGACTCGCTCCGACGGTATGCCCGCTTCGCATTCGGCCTCATGGCGGCGTGCCTGGCGGCCTCCGCGGCCTACCTGCTGTACCTGATCATCAACCACCGCTTCGAGGTCGAATACGTCGCGCAGTACAGCTCGCGCGAGCTGCCGCTGTATTACCTCATCTCGTGCTTCTGGGGCGGCCAGCAGGGCACCTTCCTGCTGTGGGCGATGTACGGCGGTTTCGTGGGCCTGGTGCTCATGGCCACCTCGCGCGCCTGGGAATCCTGGACCATGCACTTCCTGGGCCTGGTCCAGTGCTTCCTGCTGATGCTGCTGGTGCTCAAGAACCCGTTCCTCACCACGCCCATGGCGCCCCCCGACGGACAGGGCCTGAACCCGCTGCTGCAGGACCCGTGGATGGTGATCCACCCGCCGATGCTGTTCCTGGGCTTCACCAGCATGGTGGTGCCGTTCGTGTTCGCCCTGGCCGCGCTGGCGAAGAACGACATGGAAGGCTGGATCCGTCCGGTGCTGCCGTGGGCGCTCTTCGGCAGCCTGGTCCTGGGCACCGGCCTGGTCATGGGCGGTTACTGGGCCTACAAGGTGCTCGGCTGGGGCGGCTACTGGGGCTGGGACCCGGTGGAGAATTCCTCGCTGATCCCGTGGCTCACCAACACCGCCCTCATCCACGGAGTGATGCTGCAGCGCTCCAACGGCTCCCTGAAGCGAACCAACCTGCTCCTGGCCATCTTCTCGTTCCTGATGGTGGTGTGGGGCACGTTCCTCACGCGCAGCGGCGTGCTGGCCGACTTCTCGGTGCACTCCTTCCTGGACCTCGGGATCACCGGCCACCTGGTGGCCTTCATCGTGGTCTTCGCGGTGCTGGGGCTGGGGCTGTTCGCGTGGCGGTTCCGGTCCATTGACGCCGGGCCGGCGTACAGCTCCGTGCTCTCGCGCGAGTTCTTCACCCTGGCCGGGGTGATCGTGCTGGCCATCGGGGCGCTGATGACGCTGCTGGGCATGAGCTCGCCGCTGCTCTCGCGGCTGTTCGGGCCCCCCAGCTCGGTGCAGACCCCGTACTACAACACGGTGATGCTGCCGCTCGCAGTGTTGGCCGCCTTCGGCTCGGCGCTGGGAGTGGTGTTGAAGTGGCGCGCCAATGGCAACCAGGTCTGGAGGAAGTTCCTGTGGCCGCTGGTGATCTCCGGCGCCTGCGCCACCGGCCTGGCGGTGTGGCGCGTGCACCGGCCCGACTGGCTGATCCTGTGCTCCGCGGCCATGTTCCTGCTCTTCAGCAACCTGTGGGCCTACCTGGGGCGGCAGCAGAAGGACCCGGTGAAGGCGGGCCCGTACCTGGCGCACTCCGGCTTCGCGCTGGTGCTGGTCGGCGTGGTGCTCAGCAACGGCTACGCCACCTCCGCGAGGGTGCAGCTGGTCCGCGGCCAGGCGGCGCACATGCTCGGCTACGACATGACCTACCGGGGCATCAAGCCCACCCCGGACGGCAAGCAGATGGCGGTGATTGACGTGCAGCACGGTCGCGAGGCGTTCACCCTGAAGCCGCGCATCTATTTCAGCGCGTTCAACCAGGGCGTGATGCGCAAGCCCGCGATCCGCCGCTACCCGGGCCACGACCTGTACGTGGCCCCCATTGACGAGACCAACCCGTCGCTGATCGCGGGACAGATGGAGCTGCGCGAGCGCGAGGTGCAGGACATCGGCATGTACCGCGCGCGCTTCGACGGCCTGCGCACCGAGAACCAGGAGGCGATGATGCGCGGCGGGTCGGGCGCCATCTACGCCGACCTGACGCTCACCGACAAGGACGGCGTGGAGCACCACGTCTCGCCGGCGCTGAAGGTCTCGCCGGGACAGCAGTCGCACCCCGGCAGCATGCCCGGCGGCCTGGGCCAGGTGGAGTTGCTGGGCATGCAGGTGGGTGAGAAGAAGGTGCGCCTGGGCTTCCGCGGCCCCGGCCTGCCGCCCGGCGAGGTGGAGGTGACCCGCGGCGAGGTGAAGGACCTGGGCGCGGCCACGGTGCAGTTCACCGGCTTCCGCATCCCCGACATGAAGGAGATGTCGGAGGGTCGCGGCACCGTGTTCGCGGATCTCCAGGTGACCCCGCGCGGCGGCCGTCCGCAGGTGGTCGCTCCCGCCATCAGCATCGCGCCGCCGACCGACGAGACGGTGAAGGCGAAGCTGCCCGACGGCGCGGGCGAGGTGAAGATCGTGGACCTGAAGGCCGACGAGGGCGTGGTCAAGCTGGACTGGGCCAACGTCCCGGGCCTGGGCGACGTGCCCCCGGCGCTGGAGGTGGAGGTCACGCTCAAGCCCCTGATCGCGTTCTTCTGGGTGGGCACGCTGATGGTGTCGGTGGGCTTCCTGCTGACGCTCTTCCGCCGCGCGCGCGACTACAGCAAGGTGAAGACCGCGTAGGGGAGGGCGGCTGCCACGGCGGTGGCGCCTGCGCCCGCGGGGGCAGGCGCCGGGTCCGCGAAAGCTATGCCGGCATGGCCAGGCCCAGGTGCTTCAGCGCCTGGGCCGCGCCACGCCGGCCGTCCTCCATGCACGAGCCCACCGCGATGCCGCGGTAGGAATTGCCCGCCAGGAACAGCCCCGGGCGGCGCGCCACGGCCGCATCCACGCCGCGGATGCGCTCCGCGTGGCCCACGGTGTACTGCGGAATGGCGGGCCGGTGCCGGACCACCCAGTGGCGGACCGGCTGGGCCTTCAGGCCGCAGGCGCGGTCGAGGTCCTCCAGCGCGATCCGCAGAAGTTCGTCGTCGCCGAGATCCAGCAGCCCGGGCGAGCGCGTGCCGCCGATCATCACGCGCAGCAAAGAGTCTCCCTCCGGCGCTCGGCCTTCGAAGACATTGCTCTCCCACAACGCCCCCAGGATGCGCAGGTCCTCGCCCCGGGGGACCAGGAACCCGAAACCGTCGGCGTCGTGCCCGAAGGCCTCCCCGCGAAACGCCAGCGCCACCACCGCGACGCTGCTCGAGCTCACAGTGGCGAGTGTGTCCGCCGCCGCGGGCTCCAGGGGACGCAGCAGGCGCACGGTCGCCGCGGTGTCGGTGGCCAGCACCACGGCGTCGGCGTCCAGGCCGGTGCCACCCTCCAGCGCCACGCGCCAGCCGCCCGCGTACGGTTCGAGGCCTGCGACCGGCGTGCCGGGCCGCGCGGCGTCTCCCACCTTCTCGGCCAGCCCGCGGGCCCACGTGTACATCCCGCGGCGGAAGCTCAACTGGCTGCCCCGCGGGCCCGCCGCGGTGACTTCCTTCCCGTGCTTGAGGCGCAGCGAGATCAGGGCCTTCACCAGCGAGCCGTACTCCGCCTCCATCTCCGCCATGCGCGGGAAGGCGCTGGGCAGGGACAGCTCGCGCGAATCGCCCGCGAAGATGCCGGTCACCGCCGCGCTCACCAGCACCCGCGCCGCCTCCGGCCCGATGCGACGCGCCGCGAAGGCCTCCACGCTCTCGTCCACTCCATCCTTCTTCTGCGGGATGAACGGCTCGCCGAGGATCCGCAGCTTCCCGCCCAGGGAGAGCATCGGGCTGGCGAAGAAACCGACCGGGTCGGGCACGATGGCGTGCAGGCGGCGGTCGTGGTAGATGAACCGCTTCGCGGCCTTCGAGCCGGCGACCACGATCTCGCCCTCCAGCCCCGCGCGCAGCGCCAGCTCCGTGGCAAAACGCGCCGAGCCCAGCCAGCCGTTGGCGGCCCACTCCACCCGGTAGCCGTCCTCCTCCAGCGTCCACACCTTTCCGCCCAGCCGCGGGGCGGCCTCGAGCAGCTCCACGCGCGGGGCCATGCCCGGCGCGGCGTCCTCCTTCAGGTGAAACGCGGCGGACAGCCCGGTGAGGCCTCCGCCAATCACGACGATGTTCTTCAAGCCATTCTCCCGATGCCTGGGACCGTGGGTGTAGGATCCGCGGAGCGCGCAGGGCGCGGCCGCATCCGCGGGGCAACGTGTGGTTCCCCGCAGCAATCGACCTCCGATCATGCCCCGGCGCGGCGGAGGCGTCCAGAGGGAAGGTGGGGTTGGCGGCGGGATGGCGGCGGATAGGACGCCGCAGGGCGCGGCTGCGAATGCGCGCACCGGTGCGTGTTCGGGCCACTTCTCCCTGTGCGCATGGCGATCCGGCTGGCGCGAGCCGATATAGAGTCGGACCCGGCCCGTTCGTTCCCCCGCGTTAGGCGCCGGCGCTTCCACATGCCTGAGTGTCCTCGCCGGCGACTTCGCCGGGGAAGGACGACGCGTATCAATACCTGAAGGAACCCCATGGTCTTTCCCGGAACCCCCGAGGGCGGGGTCGGCACTCATTCCGCCGTGAAGCCCGAGAATCCCGACCGCATCGGGCTCCTCGGCCGCTTCCTGCTGGCCAACGCCGTGGCGCTGGGCTGGGCGGCGCTGTCCGTGTGGCTGGCGCAGCGCTGGTCGCAGGAGCTCGCGGTCTACGTGGGCCCGGTGCCGGCGTGGGCCACGGTGCTGTTCATCGCCATCATCCCCGGCTACCTCAACATGCTGCTGCTGATGAGCCTGGCGCTGTACCGGCAGGATACGCTGAAGCTCGACATTCTCTATCCCCCGGTGACCATCCTCATCGCGGCTTACAACGAGGAGGACTGCATCCGCGACACCATGCGCGGGATCCGCCAGCAGGAGTACGCCAACCAGATCGAGGTGATCCTGGTGGACGACGGCTCGACCGACCGCACGGTGGAGCTGGCGCGCGAGCTCGGCCCGCCGAACCTCAAGGTGCTGCCGGCACCCCACGGCGGCAAGGCCAACGCGCTGAACCTGGGGCTGGAGAAGGCGTTGTTCAACACCGTGGTGACCATTGACGCGGACACGTTCCTGTACCGGAACGCCGTGCAGCGCATCGTCGCCCGGCTCCTGTCGCACCCCAACAACGCCGCGGTGGCCGGGCACGTGCTGGCCAAGAACGAGCGCGCCTCGCGCATGGCGCGGCTGCAGAGCTGGGACTACATGCTGGCCATCGCCTCCGTGAAGCGCCAGCAGGGGCTGTTTCGCGGCACGCTGGTGGCGCAGGGCGCATTCAGCGCGTTCCGCCGCAACTGCCTGCGCGAGGTGAAGGGCTGGCAGGACCGCATCGGCGAGGACATCGTGCTCACGTGGGCGCTGCTGAGCCGCGGCTACCGCGTGGACTACGAGCCCACCGCGTTCTCCTTCACCAACGTGCCCACGCACCTGCGCGGCTTCGCGCGCCAGCGCCAGCGCTGGGCGCGGGGCATGATCGAGGGCTTCAAGTCGCACCTGGACATCATCTGGAAGCAACGCAGCTACAGCGCGTTCTTCGTGGCGCTGGATCTGCTGTTCCCGCTCATAGACTTCTTCTACACCTTCGTGTTCCTGCCCGGCGTGGTGCTGGCGTGCTTCGGCTACCGGTTCATCGCCGGGCCATTGACATTGCTGGTGCTGCCAATCACATTGCTGATCGTGCTGGTGATGTTCCGCAGCCAGAAGCGGTTCCTGGACCAGGCGGGCCTCAAGATCCGCCGCAATCCGTGGGGGCTGGTGGGCTACGTGATGATCTACCAGGTGCTGATGTCCCCGATCTGCGTGGCCGGCTACTTCAAGGAGGCGTTTGGGTGGAGGCGGAAATGGTGATCGGGACGCGGAGCAGGCGGCGAAGGTCCGGCGCGAGCGCCGGGCCGGTGCACGCGGGCGTCACGGTTCGCCTGTTGGCCGCGATGCTCCTCGCCACCCTGCTGCTGTTTGTGGCCGCGGGCGCGGGACGCGCCGCGGAGGGCGCCACGGCGGCAACCGCGGGTACCCTGGACGAGGCGTTGCGCCTGCGCGACGCCGACCGCCCGCGCGAGGCGCTGAGGCTGCTCGAGTCCCTGCGGGCGGCCGACACGTCCGACGTGGAGCTGGCGCGCCTCACCGCGGAGACCGCCGCGTGGGCCGGGCGGCTGCGCCTTGCCGGCCGCCTCTACGGCGGACTGGCGGCGCGCGGCGACTCGGCTTCGCTGCTGGGCATGGCGATGGTGCACGCATGGCAGGACGAGTTGTACCGCAGCGCCCGCGAGTACTCGGAGCTGCTGGAGAGCCCGGCGCTGCGCGCAAGGGCGCTGCTGGGCCTGGCGCGGGTGCGGCTGTGGCAGGGGCGACCGTGGGAGGCACGGAGGCTGCTTGCCGACGCGGAGGCGCTGGGGCCTACCGGGCGTGAAGGCGAGCGCCTGAAGCGCGATACGGACCTGGAAGCCGCGCCGCGCGCATTCACCTCGGGGCGATACCTCGCGGACTCGGAAGGCAACGTCTACTCCATGACCCGGGCCGGGCTGCTGGGCTGGCCTGGGCGTGATATGGCCTTGGAAATGAGTGCGGGAGCGGGCGCGACTCTGCATGGATCCAGTCGCTACCACCTGACGCGTGCGGAACTGTCGGCCGTGGCCCGTGTCGGTGAGATGTGGACCGTGGCCGCTGCCGGCGCCGTGGAGGCCGCCAGGAACAAGAACTCGTCCCGCGGGCTCCCGGTCCCCCCGAGCGGGAACTCGGGGACGAATCCGCTGCGGGCGCAAACAGTCATGTCCGGATTGTCCGAACGGTTCTCCGGCAGCACCTGGGTGCGTGCCGAGACGGGCGCCTGGCGGGCCACGTTGCGGGCGGCGAGAGAGTATGTGAGCGAGACCCCGGAACTGGTGGAACGGCGCATCGCGCTCTCCACCGCCGGCCTCGACGGTGCGTGGAAGCCCAGCCGCTGGATGCAGTTCGAAGGCGGCGGATCGCTGGCCCAGTTCAACGACGACAACAGCCGCGGCGCATGGTACGCCGCCCTGCGCCTGCGCGCGGCCGCCCTGCGCCCGATCCCGGGTCTCGGCTTCGTCCACCGCGCGTTCCGCGACACGCGGCCTGGCGTGCCCGGGAATGCCACCCACCCGTATTTCTCGCCCGCGCGCTATCGCTCCGACGAGGCCGAGCTCTCGGTGGAGGGAACCCTGTGGCGCCGCCGTTTGCACTTCGTTGGCCGGGCTTCACTGGGAACCCAGAAGGTGGTCCGCGATCCCGTGGGCTACCCCGATCCGCCGCTCGACACCACCCGCAGCTTCAAGCTGGAACTCGACGGCCGCCCCATGGACCGGCTCACGCTCGCCCTGTTCCTTTCCCACGGAAACTCGGCGGTGCAGAGCCCCACCGGGTACGAAGCGGATCTGCTAAAGTTCCAGGCGGCGTTCGCGTTCTAGCGACCCGATGCCCCGGGACAGGATCCCGCCGTTGGATCCTGCATCCATCCGATCGTTCCACGACATGACCGGGCCTCCCGTGCGCCGTTGACCCGGGGCGGGTCCCGACCGGGCTCCAAGAGGTCCCTCGATGCAGGCCGCGAAGATTCACGGATCGGAATCCTCCCACCGGGCGCGCGGATACGCCGTCGCGCTGGTCAGCTCCGCCACCCTCTCCACCACCGCCATCTTCATCCGGCACCTCACGCAGACCTACCACATGCCCGCGCTGCTGGGCTGCTGGCTGCTCAAGGAGCGGCTGGACTGGGCCATGCTGCTGGCGATCGTGTTCAGCCTGGCAGGCTGCTTCCTGGTCTCGGGCGCGCTGGAGCCGGCGGCGTGGCGGGCCCGCAGGAATTCCTGTGGCTGGGCCGCGCGTGGGCCGGCTGGGGGGTCCTGTACCTGCTGGCCGCGGTGCCCACGCTGCTGGGCTTCGGGTTGTACAACGTGAGCCTCTCGCTGCTGCCCTCCAGCGTGGCGAATCTGGTATTGACCACCGAGCCGGTGTTCACCGCGGCGATCGCCTACGCGCTGCTGGGGGAGCGGCTGACGATGGTGCAGATCGGCGGGAGCGCGATGATCCTCGCTGGGGTGGTGTTCCTGCAGCTGCATGAGCGGTGGCGGCTCGCCTCCGCGCAGTCGGCGTCGGCGGAATCTGCATCCCGGTAGGCACGGATTCCCCGCTGCGCTAACCTGTCCGCATGTCCGATCCCACGCGCCGCCCGTCCCTCGAGGTCGCTCCGCTCGATTCCGAGTTGCCGCCCCCCGCATCCGCGGCGCAGGCCGAGCAGGAGCGCAAGGGCCGCCTCGGGATGCTCTGCGCGCTCCACTTCGCCAATGACGCCTACTCCAACTTCCTCGGCCAGCTGATGCCGCTGCTGGTGGTGAGGTTCCACCTCACGCTGGCGGCCGCGGGCGGACTGGCGACCACCAGCGCCATCATGGCTTCGCTCAGCCAGCCGTTCTTCGGCACGCTGGCCGACCGCCTGCGGCGACCGTGGTTCGTGGTGCTGGGGCCGCTCATCACCGGGATGTTCTTCAGCTGCCTGATCCTGGCCCCCGGGCGCGGCTGGCTGGTGGCGTTGCTGGTGGTGGGCGGCCTGGGCAGCGCCATCTTCCACCCGCAGGGGGCCACGTGGGCGGCGCGCTGGTCGGGGCGTCATCGCGCGCGCGACATGGCGCTGTTCATCACCGGCGGATCCATCGGCTTCTCCATGGGTCCGGTGTTCGTTGCCACCGCGCTGCGGGTGCTGGGGGAGAAGCACATCTACCTCATGGCGCTGCCCGGGGTGCTGCTCACGCTGGCGCTCATGCCGGCGTTCCTGCGCGAGCGCGCGGAGATCCGTCACGCGGCGTCGGCGCGGGGAGTGGACGTGCGCGCGGTGCTGGGCCCGATGGTGATGCTGTTCTTCGTGGTGGTGGTGCGCTCGGGCGTAAACCAGGCACTCACCAACTTCCTGCCGCTGTTGCTGGCGCACCGTGGAGGCGATCCCATGGCCGGTGCGGTGCCCACCACGCTCTATCTCCTGGCGGGCGCGCTGGGCGGTCTCGCGGGCGGGCCGCTGGCGGACCGCTTCGGCCGGCGCAACGTAATCCTGTGGTCCATGATCCCCACGGCGCCATGCATTCTGGGGTTCCTGCACCTGCACGGCGCGGCCTCGTGGGCGTGCCTGATGCTGAGCGGGCTCATACTCCAGGTGTCGCTGCCGGTGAACGTGGTGTACGCGCAGGAGCTGATGCCGAGGCAGATGAGCACCGTCTCGGGCCTGATGATGGGGTTCGCCTGGGGGGTGTCATCCTTGCTGCTGGCGCCCATCGGCTGGACCGCCGACCACCTGGGGCTCACCGTGGCGCTCACGACGGTGGCGGCGCTGCCGTTGGTGGGAGCCTTGCTCGCGGTGCTGCTGCCGAATGATCGGGGGAAGGGGATGGCGGTTCCGGTGGCGTGACGGCTTTCCCGGGACTCCCCTTTGAAAACGTGGCGGCCCGCGGCGTCCCATGGATGCCGCGGGCCGTGTGCGTTCGCTGGCGCCGGTGCGCGCCTGCTACTTCCCGATCCCCGCTTCCTTCAGCACCCGCCGCCGGGACTCCTGCCGCCGGGCGCGCCGCACGTCGGCCTCGCGGGAACGGCGTTCCTCCGCCGGCGTGCGCAGCTTGATGGGCGGCACCGGCGTGGGCCGGCCCTTCTCATCGAGAGCCGCGAACGTGAGATAGGCGGTGGTGGTGGGGCGCCGCACCCCGGTGCGCATGTCCTCCGCGTGCACGTGCACCTGGACCTCCACGGAGGTGTGCCAGGCCTGCGTCACCTCCGCCTGCAGCACGGCAGTCTCACCGAGATGCACGGGCCCCAGGAAGTGCAGTTCATCCACCGAGGCGGTCACCATCGCGCATCCCGAAAAGCGCATCGCGGAGAGCGCGGCGGCCAGGTCGATCCAGTGCATCACCCGTCCCCCCAGCACGTTGCCGTGGGTGTTGGTGTCGTTGGGGAGCACGAACTCCACCATGTCCACGCGGCTCTCGGCGCAGGTGCGGGCATGCCCCGGGGGGCTGAAGTCGCGTCGGCGGCCTGCCGATAATCCTCTGACAGACTTCGGACTCCTGGAGGGCGGCATGGACTTCCTCAACTTTCTGGGTAGCTACGTGCAGGACCTCGACTGGCGCGCGCCGAATGTGCTGCTGGTCGCCGCGGCTGTGGGCCTGATGGCCTACTTCAAGCGTTGGTTCCTGATCGTGATGAGCCTGGCCACGCTGGTGGTGGGCAAGGCCATCGAGTTCTACTTCCCGGAGGCCACCGGGGCGTTCGTGGCGGACCTCACGCTGGTCCAGGTGATCTACATCCTCGGGGCCATCATCGTGGTGATCACGGCGCTGGGGCAGATGGTCCTGCGCCACTGAGCTTCGCGGGGTCGGCCGCGCCGGCCTCGATCAGCCACGCCGCCAGCTTCGCCTTGTCGAACGGCGCCACCGTGACGCGGCCCGCGCCGAACTCGAACACCGGCAACAGCCGGGCCCCCCCGTTGTGCGCCAGCGCCCGCGCGTCCGCCTCCTCGTCCTCATCCACGTCCACCTCGCGCCATTCCACCCCGCGGGCCTTGAGGAACCGGCGCGCGCGGGTGCAATCCAGGCACCACTGCGTGGCGTACATCACGAGTTCCGGCTTCTTCGGGCTCATGCGGCGAGAGTATCACCCGCATTTCACGGGGGTCAAACCACCGGCGCGACGTCCTTGTGCGCGGCCGCGCGCGGTGGTAGAAACACCCCATGCGACGCATCCAGGGCATTCTCCCGGCCGTGCCCACTCCGTTCCGGGGCGGCGAGCCGGGCCTCGACCTGCTGGAACGGCTGATCGAAGGGTTGGTCCCCACCGGGCTGGCCGGCTTCCTGGTCCTGGGCTCCAACGGCGAGGCCTTCTCGCTCACCGACGCGGAGCGCGGGGAGGTGCTGAAGGCCGCCCGGCGCGCGATTCCGCGCGACAAGGTGTTCCTCGCCGGCTGCGGCGCGGAGTCCACGCGGGTCGCACAGGACCGCGTGGCGCAGGCCGCCGACGCCGGCGCCGACGCTGCGCTGGTGCTCACCCCGCACTACCTGCGTTCCTGCATGCGCCCCGAAGGCTTCTTCCGCCACTTCTCCGAGCTGGCCGACGACGCGAAGCTGCCCATCTACCTCTACAACATCCCGCAGTTCACCGGCGTGACGCTGGACGTGGACGTGGTCGCCCGGCTCTCGAAGCACCCCAACGTGCACGGGATGAAGGACAGCTCCGGCAACGTCACCTACCTGACACAGATCGCTTCCGCAGCCGCGAAGGACTTCGCGCTGCTGGTGGGCTCCGACAAGGTGCTCGCGGCGGGCCTGCTGATGGGCGGCGCCGGCGGCATCCTGGCGCTGGCCAACGTGGCGCCGCGGGAGTGCGTGCGGCTCTTCGAGTTGTGCCGCGCTGGGAAGTGGGACGAGGCGTCGGTGCTCCAGGCGAGCCTGCTGCCGGTGGGCACCATGGTCACGTCGCGCTTCGGGGTGCCGGGTCTCAAGGCCGCGCTGAAGCTGCAGGGCCGCGACGCGGGCGATCCGCGGCTGCCGCTGCTGCCGCTGGCGCCCGCCGAGATTGCGGAGATCGAGAAGGTATTTCGGGCCGCGGGGAGCACCACATGACCGACCGTGAACTACTTCGACACGCGCTCGCGGTGATCGCCTACCGCGGCGGCAAGACGCTGCGCGGGGCGCCTGCTTCCTTCGCGAACCACGACACCGGCGGCGGGAGCACTCCGTTGAAGATCCTCGCCCACATCTCGGACCTGTTCGATTGGGCCCTGACGATGTGCCAGGGACAGACCAAGTGGAAAGGCGCCGAGCCGGGCACCTGGGACGAGGAGGCGCGGCGTTTCCACGCGGCGCTTGCCACGCTCGACGAATACCTGGCCTCCGACGCGCCGATCCACGCGGAGATCCCCCGCCTGCTCGCCGGGCCCATCGCGGACTCGCTCACGCACGTGGGCCAGCTCGCCATCCTGCGCCGCATGTGCGGCGCGCCCATCAGCGGCGAGAACTACTACGTGGCGGAAATCGTCACCGGGCGGGTGGGGGCGGAGCAGGCACCGCCGGTGAAGGCGTTCTAGCCGGACAGGCCTCGAGCCGCCTTCGGAACCCGGGGACCCGGGGCGCGCCTGCGCCATGGGATCCGCCGCGGTGAACGCCGCGCAACCCCGATCGCTCTTCCCTCGTATCTGTTCACCAAGGACGGCCCGGGGCACGGCCCCAGGCCGCGAGTGGACGGGGCCGGCCCGGGATCGCCCGCGCCGGGCCGCGCTCCGCGGGCCGCCCGCACCCCGGAGGGTTGCATGGCGATCCGGTCGCATCGTCACGTTGCGGCGCCTGGCCCGAAGCATGGTCCCGCGCACGCCGCCGCGCCCCGCATCCGCTTCATCCCCAACGACCCGCTACAGCCCGCGCTCGGGGTGGAGCACCCGCCCGCGCCCGACGACGCGAAGCTCGCGCCGCGCGCCTCGGTGATCCCCGAGACTGCCGCAGCGCCCCCCGCGCGGGAATACCCGCTCGACACCCCCGGCTTCCGCTACTGGCAACTCGCCGAAGCGCTGCATCGCGGTGCGCGCCTCTGGAGCGCGCTGTCGCCGCGCTTCCGCGCCTGGCAGGGCGGGCGCGAGGAGCTGCCCGCGGTGCCCGACGGAGGGGAGGAACTGAACGCCTGGTACGACCGCTCCGCGCTGGTGTTCTGCCACGTGCACGACGCCGGAGCCGGCGGGGATGTGTACGCCTCGCAGAGCGTGGACGTGGCGTGTCACGAGGAAGCCCACGCGGTGCTCGACGCGCTGCGCCCGGACCTGTGGGACGCCGCCGCATTCGAGGCGGGCGCCTTCCACGAGGCGTTCGCGGACATCGGCTCGCTCCTGGTGGCACTGGACCATCCGGGACTGCGCGCCCTCGCCGCCGCCCAGCAGAAGGGCGATCCCCGCGCCTCGAGCGATGTCTCGCGCCTGGCCGAGCAGCTGGGACGCGCCGCGCTCGACCTGTACGGCCCGGGTGCCTCCGAGCCGGATTGCCTGCGCGACGCCGCCAACTCGTTCGTGTACCTGTCGCCGATGGACCTCCCGTCCGGCGGGCCCGCCTCGCAGCTCACACGCGAGTCGCACTCGTTCGCGCGGATCTTCTCCGGGGCGTTCCACGAGGCCGTGGGCCGAGCCGCCGGGACCGGCGTCTCGCGCGAGGCGGGGCTCGATGCCGCCTCGAAGGCGCTGGGGCGCGCACTGGCGGAGGCGGCCGTGACCGCGCCGCTGGCCCCGCGGTTCTTCCATTCGGTGGCGCGCGAGTGGCTCACGGCGCTGGGAGGGGTGGAACCGTTCGCGGGTGCGCTGCAGTCCACGCTCCGGGAGCGCCGGTTGCTCCGGGCCGGCACCAGCTCCGGTGACCCTGGCGCCTCCGAGCCCGGTGCGGCCGGCTGTGACGCCACCAGGCTCGCTGCCGCCGACCTCTCCACGGGCCATGCCCTCCGCAAGGTCTGCATCCGACACGCCGACGGCGAAATCACCTGCTTCGCGCTCGCGGCGGGCGCCGGCGGAGAGGCCGAAGCCGCGGCGTTCGTGGAGGATCTGGAAGTCCACGGCCGGCTGGAGCGGGCCGGGGGCGTGCGCGCCCCGGGATCCCGCGCCACCCACCGCATCGAGGAGCAGGGAGGCACGCGCGTGCTGCGGCGGATCCGGATTCACGGGCTCCGGGACGGCTAACCGAACCCTCGTGGCGCCCCCCGAGAGGCGTGTGCTAGCCTCGGTGCGCCATGCACCGATCCACCCGCCTGCTCGCCATGTTCCTGCTGCTCCTGGGGTTGCTCTCGCGCCTGGAGCCCCGGTTCACCGACGACGACGCGTTCATCACCTTCCGCTACGCGCACCGCATCGCGGCCGGCGAGGGCTTCACCTACAACGCGGGCGAGCGCGTGCTGGGCACCAGCACGCCGCTCTTCACGCTGGCGCTGGCCGCGGCGGAGCGCGCCGGCGTGCCCGCGCCGCAGGCGGCCTTCCCGCTGGACCTGCTCGGTTACCTGGCTTCGGCGGCACTGCTCTACGCGCTGCTGGAATCCCAGGGCCGGCCGTGGGCGGGCGTGTTCGCCATGGTGCTGCAGCTCTTTGCCTTCTCAAAGGTGTACGGCACCGAGATCGGCGGCATGGAGACGCCCGTGTACGTGGCCCTGGTGCTGGGGGCGTTCCTGCTGCAGGCGCGCGGGCGCACGGTGCTCGCGGCCGTCGTGGCCGGCCTGGCGGCGCTCACGCACCCGGAGGGCGCGCTGCTGCTGGTTGCGCTGGCCGCGCCGCTCGCGGTGGAACGGGGCCGCGTGCCGTGGAGGGAGCTGGCGGCGTTCACGCTCACCGTGCTGCCGTGGGTCGTGTTCGCGTGGATCTACTTCGGCTCGCCGATTCCGAATTCGGTGGCCGCCAAGCGGGCGTTCTTCGGCGCGTACGGCGCCGCCGGGCCGGGAGAGATCTTCGGCGCCTTTCACATGGGACGCACGCGCGCCATCCTGGGTGTGCTGGGCCTGCTGGGGATCGCCGCGGGCGGCTGGCTCCGGGGCCTGCGCCCGGTTGCCTGGTGGGTGCTGCTGTACCTGGTCTTCTTCCTGGCCAGCGGCGTTCCGGTGCATGCGTGGTACCTGCCGCCCTACTTCGTGCCGCTTTACGCGCTGGCGGGGGCGGGCCTCGACCTGGGGGTGACCGCCGCGGGCGCACTGTTCGGCGCGCCCGGCCAGCGGCCGCGCGAGGTCGCGCTGACCCTCGTCACGCTGGCGGTGCTCGGGGCGATGTGTGCGTTCGGCCCCCGCAATCTCGAGGCGCAGCGCGCCGAGGCGGCCGGTGGCCAGAAGCTGCTGGACCGCGTTCACCGGAGCATAGGCACCTGGCTCGCGGACAGCACTGCCGCGGGAGCCTCCGTGTACATCGGCGACATCGGCTACATCGGCTGGTTCTCCGGTCGGCGCATCCTGGACCCGGTGGGACTGGTCTCCCCGGACGCGGCCGCGTGGAACCGCCGCGGGGACGTGGCCGGCTGGCTGCGCGCGCGCCGGCCGGACGTGTGCGTGATCGGCCTGTACGGGCGGCACTACCGGGAGGTCCTCGACGACCCGTGGTTCCGCGGGAACTATGCGCTGCGGCGGGGCTTCCACGACGACTCGCCGGCCACGCGGCTCTCCATGCGCAGCCCCGCGCGGCGGCTGCAGTACATCCCGGACTACGCGGTGTTCATGCGCGCGGGGGGGACGTCTCGATGAGCGTACTCGGAGGGAGCGCCTCGAGGAGCCCGCAAGTGGCCCCGGCGGCGCCCGGCCGCGCGGACCTGCGCTGGTTCCTCGCCTTCTTCCTCGGGGCCCTCGCCGTCTACTTCTTCTCACCCATCACAGAGTGGGGCGACAGCCTGCACTACGCCCTGGCCATCGAGTCCGGCCGCGCGGACAAGATCTTCGAGTCCGGCCACCTTCTGTGGCGGCCGCTGGGCTGGGTGCTGTGGCAGGCCGCGCGGCTGTTCGACCCGGAGGCCCGGGCATTCCAGCCCCTGCGCACCTTCACCATTCTCATGTCGGCGGTGGGGGTGGGGCTGGCGGCGGTGTTTCTGCGCCGGCGAGTCGGCGGATTGGGCGCGGGGTTCGGGGCGGCGGCCATCGGGCTGGGTTACGCGTGGTGGTCGTACGCCAACGGATCGTGCGGCTACACCGTGGTCACCGCGCTGGGTCTCGCGGCGATGCTGCTGGCATGGCCCGAAGAGGATCGCCCCACGCGTGCTCCGCGCATCGCGGCCGCCGCGGCGCTGCAGGCGCTGGCGACTCTCTTCTGGATTCCGGGCATCCTCACCGCGCCCGCCGTGGTGCTGGCGGCGGGGCTGCGGCGGCAGGGGGGGCGCACGCACTTGCATGTTCCGGGTGCGCTCCTGGCCGCGGGCGTCGGCGCAGCTCTGATCGCCGGGGCGTACGCGTCGGCGTGGCCGGTGGTACAACCGGCCCGGCCGGGCGGATTCCGCGCGTGGATGTCGGAGGCGCCGCACGAGCAGCCGGTGCAGGTTTCGTCGGTGAACCTGGCGCGCGCCGCCTACGGCTGGACGCGGCTGATGTGGCAGCCGGAGCGCGTGGCGCTGGATCCGGAGCGCAAGGGCTGGGACCAGTTGATGAGCGCGCGGGTGTGGTGGGAGTACGGGTTGTGGAAGCCGGTGGCGGCCTACCTGGTCGTGGCGGCATTGCTGGCGCTGGGCATCGGCGCGGGGCTGCGGCGAACGGGCGTGACCTGGCTGCTGCTGGGCGCGTGGGCTGGACCGTCGGTGTTGTTCGCGCTGGTGTGGAAGGGCAACGATGCGGAGCGGTGGCTGGCGGCCGCCGTCCCGCTCACCGCGGCGGCGCTGATGTGGGTGCTGGGGACTTCGCGCGGTCGCGCGCGCGCGTGGGCCGCGTCCGCGTTGCTCGCGCTGGTGCCCGTGGTGGGCGGCCTGGACCGCTTCGGTCCGAACGGGAATGTGGACCATCGGCCGCAGATGCGCATGATTCGGGAGGCCGCACCCCACTTGCAGCCCGGCGACCTCGTCTACCTCGGAGGGGAGCTGGACGAGGGCCAGCTCAACCGCACGGTGCAGACCATGTGGACGTTCCAGTGGATATTCTTCACCCGCGCCGGCGCGGTGGACATCTGGACGCGCCCGCACGGCGAGGCGGAGATCGCGGGTGAATTGCGGACTGCCTCCGGCGGCCGCATGGGGAGGACCTTTGTCTCGGAGCGGCTGCTCGAGGGCATCCAGGAGCAGGCCCTGCGGGTGGACGGCGCGGAGGAACGGCGCCGGGAGCTGGTGCTGCGGGTGCCCCGGGATCCCCTTCGCGTGGGGTTCGAGGCGGCCGGCGTGAGGTTTTTCGAGATCAGGCCCTGAGCGGTCCCGGGCATTTTGCATCCGGAGGGCCGGCAGGGAGCAGTTTTTGGCCCCGAACGTCTGACCATAATCCATTGCAGTACAACATCTTGCGAGACTCTTGCGAGTGCGGGAACACTGGCATACCATGTGCGTCATGGAGAGTGTAATGTCTCCCGCACCCAGCCAGGACTTCCAGCCCCGCACTCTGCCCGCAGCGCGCCACTGTTTCCGCATGGCGGGAACGCTTGCGCTGTTCCTGCTCCTGGTGCTGGCCGTCGCCGGCGCGCCCACCGTGCTGGCGGGCGCCAACCCCAGCGTGAACTGGACCATCGTCTACTCGCCGTTCAACGCCAACGACGCCGACGCGCAGATCCTCGCCTCCAAGTTCGACTTCATGGAGGTGGAGCCGGGCAACGAGGACTGGCCCCAGTACATCCGCAGGTACAACCCGAACTTCAAGTTCGTCCGCTACGACAACTTCACCAACAACAACCGGGGCGGCCAGCGCGACAAGTGGACCGCCCTGCAGAACGCCTGCGCCGCGCTGGGGCAGGACTTCGAGCGAATGTGGCTGCACTTCTCCACCGACACCAAGGTGGCGCTCAACAACGACACCCCGCTCGACGACCGCCTGGGCGGCGCGGTGGGCGAGGGCGTGGTGATGTTCTCGGGCGGCTACCTCACGGACCAGAGCTACTGGGCGTACGGCAGCGATCCGGGCACCAACGTCGCGTTCCTCCAGGGCGCCAGCGACATCGTGTACATGGGCTACTTCGACCGCTTCGCAATGGTGGATGTCTCACTCAAGCAGGCCGCCAGCGCCGATTTCGCCGCCGTGTGGGAGTACCTGCGCAGCGACTCCGTGTGGGCGGCACTCTCGGTCAATGACAGCACCTTCGGCATGCGCCAGAGCGGCCACGTGCGCTTCACCCCGCCCACCAACTGGGGCTTCCTCTCGGTGGACGGCACGCGCGAGTACTGGCTCCGGCTGCGGAACACGCGCACGCCGGCCACCGCGCCGCGTTGGGGCTACCTGCGCAAGGAGAAGTTCTACCCGCCGAAGAACGCCGACAACACCTTCACCGTGCCGGGCTGGGCGGCCGCCAACGACGCCAACGGCGACGGCTGGGTGAGCGACGCGGAGTTCGCGGCGCGGCCGGTGCCCGGGGCCTCGGCGCGCTTCAAGTCCCAGGCGCGCATCCCCACGTTCTACTGGGTCTCGGAGCGCTACGCGGCCAACGTGGGCGACGCCCTGTACCGCCAGCTGTGCGCCGACTGGGTCCACTGGAAGGTGACCACGCCGGTGGCGGGCGGGCAGTATCTCGACGGCATCTACGAGGACAACTGCATCCCCTCGGACGGTTCCATCACGGTGATGGGCGGCGTGGGCAACCTGGCCGACTCCATCTTCGTGGGCAGCTACGGCTTCACCAGCGGCGGGAGCGTGCTGGAGTACCCCGGTGCGGGCCCCGGGCGGCGCTTCCACCAGGACCACCTGGTGTGCGATTCCACCGTGTACGCGCGCCTGAAGTCGGCCGGGAAGTGGCTGCAGGGCAACAGTTCGCAGTTCTACGGGGACAGCCACCTGCAGCAGTTCGACCCGCAGGCGGTGCGCGGGATCGTGCGCGGCGACAGCGGCGGCTACTTCGCCTACTCGGTGCACCACATGGTGCAGCGCGAGACGTGGGCCATCCCCAAGACCACCATCAGCAGCGGGGGGCTGGAGTCGCCCACCGTGTGCGCGTCCGCGCAGTTCCGCTATGCGCGCGAGCAGACGTCCAACGGGCGCATGGGCGAGTTCCTGGTCCGCCAGTCCTACGCCAACGCCGACTACGGGCCCGCCACGATCACCAAGGAGCGGGACCGGATGTTCGGGCTGGCGTACTTCTGCATGATCGCCAACCCCAACGCCTACTGCGGATGGATGTCGGTGGAGGGCATCACCCCGGCGGAGTCCACGCAGTGGTGGCCGGCGGTGGGTTACAACTTCGGCACGCCGCAGAACGACAGCGTCTACACCTTCCAGACCGGCACGGACTCGAACGGCGAGCCGTACACCGTGTATGCGCGCTACTTCACCAACGCGCTGGTGCTGGTGAAGCCCAAGCCCTACTGGAACTCGAAGTTCAGCGACAACGAATCGCCGATCACCACGGCGAACCTGCCGGTGGCGCTGCGGCGGCTCAATTACGACGGCACGCTGGGGTCCAGCGTCACGCAGGTGGCGCTGCGCAACATCGAGGGCGCGGTCCTGGTCGGGAGCGTCTCGCTGCCCGGCGGGGGAAGTCCTCCGCCGCCGCCCGTGGACACCACTCCGCCCGGCGCGGTGACCGACAAGTCGGCGCTGTTCCGCGTGATGTCGGTGAGTCCCGGGAGCCTGTCGGTGGCCACGCGGCGGACCTTGATCAAGGTGGACGTGAGCGAGAACGTGGACCCGACCTCGGTAGGCACGAACACGGTGCAGGCGACGGGCTCGACTTCCGGCGCGCATGCGGGCCGGCTGAGCGCGGTGGGGCGCTACCTCACATTCACCCCGGACGTGCCGTTCACCGCCGGCGAAACGGTGACCGCGCGGGTACTGGGCACGCTGCGCAGCGCCTCCGGCCGCACCCTGGACGGCGACGGCAACGGGACCCCCGGCGGCGACAAGGTCTGGACCTTCAGCGTCAGCGACTACTGACTCCCGCTGCGCCCCGGAGGCGTTTGGGGAGCCGGAGCCCTGGGTGTGATTGCGCTCGTGCTGGCCGGTTCGAGGTGGCGGCGACATCGGCGGGTGAGGAAGTCGGGGAAGGCGGACATGGCTTGAGGGCCGGGCGGATGCCCGGCCCTCGCTGCTTCGGGAGGTGCGGCAGGCGGCGGAGATGCCTGTGCTGCGTCAGAACACCACTCTCAACGAGCCCGAGATGTCCATCCCCGAGAGCTTCAGGTCACCCGGGTCCGCGGCGCCGGTGAGCGCGCGCACCATGACCCGCGCCAGCGCGTGGGCCGACGGCGCGTAGGACAGCTCGCCACCGAAGCTCAGCAGGTGCGCGGACTCGAAGCCCGCGTCGTTCTTCCCGTACATCGTCCCCTCGGCCAGCGCCGCCAGGCGCGCGCCACCGCCCAGGTTGAACTCCAGCCTCTCCGCCGCCCCGAAGCTGCTGCCGTTCTCCGCCGTGGTGGAGAGCGGGTTGCCCGCGCCGTCCCCGTAGAAGTCGCTGACCGCCTTCAGCACCTGGTGCATGGAGAAGTCGTTGGACAGCCGGGCGGCGGAGCGCGCCACCCAGCGCTCCTCGAACACCGCCGCGCCGCCCTGGCGGAACACCGGAACACCGTCCACCTGGTCCTTGGTGTAGGCGCGGCCGGTGGCGTTGAAGCGCAGCAGGGTGGAGGGCGTGCTGTAGTCGTAGCCCACGCTGGCCGAGACCTCCGCCCCGGGGCGGTACTTCGTGTCGGCGCCCCGGGAGGGCTTGTAGGAGCCGCGATACAGGAATGCCACGCCCAGGGCCACCGCGCCCCGCGGTCCGAGTTCCCGTGCGTGCGTGAGCCCCGCCTGTGCGTCCAGGCCCTCGCCCATGCGCCGGACCCGGAACCCGTACAGGTCGGTGGCGGCCACGGAGGCCACGAAGTCCTCGATTGGCGTCAGCGCGTGCCTGCCCGTGGGCAGCCCCACGCCTATGGAAAGCACCGTGCCGCCGGAGTGGACGAACAGCTTCGCGCGCGCGTCGGTCATGCCGGAGAGACTCTGTTTCGCGGCGCCGCCGCTGTCGGGCCCCACCTCGGTCTTCGCGTACGCGCCGTAGAGCACCAGCGAGGCTCGCGCGCCGAGGCGCACCTTGAGGCTCACCGGCGTGCTGAGCTGGGTCAGCCTGAGCTTCGTGGCGCCCGAATCCACCGTGACCTGCCGGTACACGCCCCAGCCCTGGAAAGGCGTCTCGCGCGGCGCCAGGTCGGCGGACTCCACCGCGATCTGCGCGACAGCCGGGAGCGGGGAGAGGAGCGCGCCGGCCAGCGCCAGCGCCACGAAGTTCGGAAGAAGCGCGCCGCGCATCACGGAATCCTCCCGGTGACGATGACCGTTCCCTCGCCCGCGGGGCGGGCGTCGCGGCGATCGTGGGTCTCGCCGGTCTCCAGGCTGGGGAGCAGGCCCGATCCCGCGGCGCGGTCGGTCTCGAACGCCCGCGCCAGCGCGCGCGAAACGGCGCCGGCCGCGCCGGAGCGCTCCCCGGTCTCGGCCGCGCGCCCCCCGCCCTCGGCGGCGCGCGCGTGGGTCTCCGGTGCGGCGGGCACTTTCCCGGGCAGGCGCCTGTCCGGTTCCGTGTGCGCCACCGGCTTTTTCGCGGCCGCCCGGGACATCGCCTCGACGATGTCCTCGCGCGTGACCACGCCGCGGCTCATCAGGGCCCGCGCGGCGGCAGCCTCCCGGAAGTTCGGGTCCAGCCCCGCGGCCTCGTCATACGCCTTCGCCGCGCCGGACCAGCTGCCGCGATCCTCCTGGTCCAGCCCGCGGGCGTACGCCAGGAACGCCGAGAGATCGAGCGTGGGCGCCAGCTTCTCGATGGTGCCGTGCTCCACGGCGCTCACGCGCACCCCCATGCGGTCCAGCAGCATGAACAGCAGTTCCTTCTCCACGTTGAAGAAGTCCGCGCTGCGCCCGGACACGCGCCCGGAGGCCTCCACGCGGCCGGTGGCCACGCGGACCACGCGGGCTTCGATCTGCACCCGGTCGTCGTCGGTGAACACGTAGGCGCCCAGCACCACGCGCCCGGCGCGCAGGAGGCGGCCCATGCGGGGGGCGCTGCTGGTGTCGAACAGATCGGCACGGGAGAGCTTCATCTCGCCCACCACGGTCTCGAGCTCCACCCGGTCCAGCACCGTGAGCCGGCGCACCTGGGCCAGGTCGGAGGCCAGCAGCGCGGGAAGACCCTTCTCCAGCGGCGCCCAGCGCGACTCGTCGGAGAGGTTCTCGAACCGCGACACGGCGACGGCGTTCTCGGGGCCGGCGTCGCGGGCCAGCAGCCCCTCGTGCTCCACCATGGCGCGGGCCCTCTCGTCGTAGAGGTCGCGGGTGAGCGCGTAGATGCGCGAGCGCACCAGCGCGGCCAGCTCTGGGTCCTTCACGTCCCGGACCGCGGCGCGGTAACCGGCGATGGCGTCCTCGAGGTGGACGAGCGAATCAGCCTCGATTGCCTGGGGCAGCGTGGTGATCCGGGGCGCGCGTTCCGTCGCCACCGGTGTCCCGGTCCCAGCGGCGTCCTGCTCCCCGGCGCCCTTTGCCGATTCGGAGGCTCCCTCCTTCGGCGCCTCGGGCGGAGAAGCGGGCTTGGCCGCGGGAGCCGTCTGTCTCGCCACGGGCTCCCTCTTCGGAGCCCTGGGGTCCAGGGCGGCGACGGGGGCCTTCGCGGTGGTGTCGCGGCGGGCCGCGGCAGTCGCGGGCGCGCAGGGACCGCCCGGCAGAGCCTTCGCCAGCGCGCGGGCCAGCACCGCCTCGCTGGAGCGGGTGTCCTTCGAGATCGCCGCCCCGCACAGCAGGTCGGTGGCCCGGGAGGGCACCGGGTCCACGAACATGTGGTAGGCGCCCAGGTAGAAGTCGGCCTCCAGCCGGGTGCGCTCCGTGCGCGCGCGGGCCAGCACCTCCTCCTCCGGGACCTTGCCGAGGTAGAAGTCCACCACCAGGTCTATGAACGGCCCCTCCTTGCCCGTGACCCGGTACTCGGCCAGTCCGGCGAGCGCATCGTCACGCTGCCCGGAGCGCGCGCGAGCCAGGGCCGCCCACAGCGCGGCGTGCGAGCGGTACTTGAGCTTCGACACCACGGCGGGGGTGAGGATGGACAGCACCTCGGCGTCCCGTCCGGCGGCGAAGGCGTCGCGCGCGCGGGTGTAGGCGTCGCCCGCCGGCTTCGTGGCGGCCGGCGCGGCGGTTGCCGGCGCGGCGGACACTGTCGCGGCGGCGCACAGCCATGCGGACAGGAGGACGCGGTGGAGGCGCATCGGGAGCTCCTTCGAAGTGGGACGATCCCCGCGGTCGGCCCGCGGAGTACGCAGGCAGTTTGCTCACCGGTGCCACGGCCGTCAAGCGGCACCCGTGGCCGCCTTGACACTGGCGGGGGGACAGGGTTGAATCCGGCCCGGAGGTCCCATGCGCTCCATCCGCTCCCGGCTGGCTGTCCTCGTCATTCCCATGCTCCTCGCGCTGCCCGCACTCTCCGGCTGCGCCCGCAACCCGGGCGCGCCCCAGGGCCGTGCGCGCGTGGCGCTGGCGGTGCGCTGGGCCGCGCCGGCCGCGGCCGATTCCATGGTGGACAGCCTCACCGCGGAGGCCCTGGATGCCGCCGAGGGCGTGCTCTCGGGCCCGGTCTCCCTGGAACTCCTCCCGGACCGCAGCTTCCGCGGCCGCCTGGACGTGCACGCCGGCGGGGGCCGCCGCATCCGCGTGCACGCCTTCGCCCGCGGCGACGAGTTCTACCGCGGCACCTCGGACTACTTCACCCTGCGCCCGGCCGACAGCATCGGCGTGAGCGTCACGCTGGCCCCCTCGGTGGAGTTCTTCCTGGAGGCCACGCCCCGCTCGGTGGCCCACGGGGATTCCTTCGAAGTGGCGCTGCGCTACCGCGGCTCCGCCCCGCTGCGCGGGGTGCAGGCCGACCTCACCTTCAACCCGGTGGTGGTGGACTTCGCCCACGTGGTCGACCGCGACGTCTCGCTGGCCGGGTTCGACTGGTCGGTGAACGCCCCCGGCCGGCTGCGCGTGCTGCTCTACGGGAACGCCCCGGGGGAGCGCCTGGGACCGGGAGGCCCGGTGACCCTGTGCACGCTGCGCTTCGAGCGGCGCGCCAGCTGCCCGGGGGGCGACTGTCCCCCGCTGATCGGGACGCCGCTGGGCCTGCAGGGCGTGTCCGCCGCGGGCGTCCACGGCCTCTCCCAGCCCGTCAGCGCGGCGGGCGACAGCGTGGTGTTCAAGTGATCCGGCTCATGCTGCGGACGACGGCACGCGGGCCGCACCGGGGCGTGGCGCCCGCCCGGCGGCGGGGCCTGGCGCGCGCGCGCGGTCCCGCGATCGCCGCACTTCTTGCGCTCGCGTGCCTGCTGGGCGCGGCCGGAGTGGCGCGCGCCCAGGGCCCGGCGCGACTGTTCTCCATGGACACCGTGCTCACCACCAACAACCGCGCCGGGGAAACGGCCGCGTGGAGGCTGGTCCTGCGCCTGCCGCAGGGGCCCAGCGCGGGGGTGAACGACACCGTGGTGATCCACCTGTTCCTGCCCGGGAGCGGCAACGCCTCGCTGCCCGGCTTCTCCACCACCGGCGCGCACGTGGTGGACAGCGTCACCGGCGTCCGGGCCACCTTCCTCTCCGATTCCATCACCGGCGATCCAGTGAACGGCACCACCATCCGCATCCGCTACCGGCCGCAGGCCACCTGGGACTCCACCAAGGTGGACACGTTCTACATGCACGGCATCGTCAGCGCGGCCACCGCCGGCAACGTGAACGCCACGGTCCAGGGGCTCAACTTCAAGACCGTTCCGGCGACGGTGCTTCCCACCACGCTGCGCCTCACGGTGCGCTCCACCGCGGTGTCCACGTTCCTGGTCCGCGGGTGGTCGGGCAGCGCCCCGGCGGTCCTCGGCACGCAGACCGCCGGGGCGCCCTTCGACCTCGTGGTGGACGCCGTGGATCGCTTCGGGAACGCCGTGGACACCGCCACCACCGTGGTGCTCACGGATTCCACCGCCACCCTCTCGCAGCCGCTCGCGCTGACGCTGGGGCGGGGCATCTTCCTGGGGGCGGTGCTCACGCGCGCGGCGCCCACCGACTACATCCGGGCGCAGGACAGCCAGCACACCGGCCGCTCCGGATCGTTCGCGGTGCTGGGCGGGCCGCTGCACCACTTCGTCTTCAGCGCCATTCCGGCGAACCAGGTGGCCAACCACCCGTTCGCGGGCCGGGTGGAGGCGCGCGACACCTACAACAACATCGCCGACGGTTTCGTGGGGCCCGCGTCCGCCACCGACGTGAGCGGGCTGCTGGCACCATCCTCGCTGGCGTTCACCGCCGGCGTGTGGGCGGGGACGTTCACCGTGCCCGTGGCCGTGGATCCCGACTCGATCCTGATCTTCGCCAGCGGCAAGCTGGGCTCCTCGAACCTCTTCCACGTGGCGGCGCAGCACATGGCCGGCTTCGCCGTGAACGTGTCCGGCGCCCCCGTCACCGCGGGCGTGAAGTTCCCGCTCTCGATTCGCGCCGTGGACGATTCCGGCTACACCGTGGGCAGCTACACCACCGCCGTCCAGCTGGGCGACAGCACCGGCACCATCGTGCCCTCGGCCACGGGCGGCTTCACCGCGGGCATCTGGTCGGACAGCGTGCGCGTGACCCGGGCGCGCGTGGGGAACCGGATCGCGGCACTGGGCGTGGGCTACTCCGGGCTCTCCGTGCCGTTCAGCGTGGTGGCGGGCCCGACGCTGCGGCTCATGGTCACCGCGCCGCCGGACACCGCGCAGGTGGCGAACCCGTCGCGGCGGCTGGCGCGCGTCGTGAGCCGGGCGTTCCCGCTCACCGTGTCCGCCGTGGACGCCTACGGCAACCTCACCTCCTCCTTCGCGGGCACCGCCACGCTGGACGACCGCAAGCACCGCATCACCCCCACCACGGGCGCGATCGCGGCCGGCTCGTGGAGCGGCACGGTGGTGGTGAGCGACACCACCGCGTTCAACCAGGTGACCGCCACCTCCGGCGCGTTCCACGGCAGCAGCGCCTACATTGACGTGAACCCGCCGTCGCTGGCCCTGTTCTCGGTCACGCCGGCCGCCGGGGCGTACGTGGCCGGCGTCCCCTTCGCGGTCACCATCCGGGCGCTGGACGACCTGGGCGGCACCACGCCCTACTTCACCAGTTCCGTGAACATGACCGACGACAGCGGCACCCTGGCGCCCCTCAACTCGGGCGCCTTCACCGCCGGCGTGGTGACGGTGAACTGCACCATCACCATGGCCGCCACCACGAAGATTCATGTTGAAGACCTGCTGCCCCCGGCCAGCAAGCACACGGGAGTCTCGGCCCCCTTCACCGTGCAGCCCGCCCCGCATGCGGGCTTCGATTTTGCCCCCATCGCCACGCAGAAGGCGCGCGTTCCCTTCCTGGTCACCATGCGCGCGGTGGACGCGTACAACAACATGGTGCCCACGTTCAACGGCGTCGTGGGGCTGACGGACCTCACCGGGACGCTGGATCGCGCCGCCACCAGCCCCTTCACCGCCGGCGCGTGGACCGGAACGGTGACGGTGGGCCGCGGCACCCCCGCGGACCGCCTGACCGCCAGCTACAACCTGCTGACGCCCTCGCAGTCCGGCCCGTTCCAGGTGGACGCCGCCACCCCGCGGATCCTCGGGGTGCAGCCGCCGTTCCTGGGACCGGGCGCGTCGTCATCGGTGAGGGTGCTGGGGCGCTTCTTCGAGCCGGGCGCGCAGGTGCACGTGCAATCGGACGTGACCGTGAGCGAGGTCACGTACGTGAGCCCCGACACGCTGCTGGCGAAGTTCGACGTGTCGCCGCTGGCGTCCAACGGCTGGCGGCCGGTCACCGTGACCCAGTTCCACGCTTCGGTGAGCGACACCACGTTCCAGATCGCCACGCCGCGGGTCCGCCCGCGGCACCTGGGGCGGGGTGCGGAGGGCCGCAGCGCGAGCATCGCGGGCATCTACCTCATGCCGGGAACCAATTTCGACTTCGGCGCGGACGTGCACGGCCCCGCCACTTCCCCCACGCTCCCGCTGGCGGATTCCATAGCCTTCCCGCTGAGCGTGGACACCACGGCGATCCTGGGCGAGCACCCGGTGACTGGCACCAACCCCCGCGGGATCCCGTTCAGCTTCCCCGGGCTGGTGGTGATGCCGCGGCCGGCGATCGCTTCGGTGTCTCCGGACAGCGCGGCGTTCGGCGTGAGCATCACCGTCACGGGCACGGGCTTGGACCCCGGCTCGGCGCTGGCCGACTCGGTGAGCGTGGGAGGGACCCGCGGCGCGCTGAACGTGGGTGACTCGCTCACCGCCCACTTCATCCTTCCCGACGACGCGGCGCTGGGGGCGCAGGGGCTGCGCGTGTCCGCGTTCGGCTCGTGGAGCCCGCCGGTTCTCTTCCAGGTCCTCGCACCCCGGCTGGGCGACGTGACCGGGGACGGACACGTGACCCTGGCCGACGTGGCCGTGGCTGCGGATGCCATCCTGGGCCGCCGCGCGCTCACCCCGCGCGAGCGGTTCGCCTCCGACTGCGACACCAGCGGCGCCGTGGACGTGGTGGACCTGGTATGCATGGTGGACCTCGCGGCCCGGGCCACCGCGCCGGGGACCGTGGTGGCCTCCGCGGAACGGGGCTCGGCCACCTGGGACGCCGCGGCGCACGGCCTGCGGCTGCCGGAGGGCGCCCGCGCGGTGCAGTGGACCGGATCCGGCACGTCCGGCGGGGGCGCCAGCCGCGAATCCGGAGGCGCGCACGCGTGGCGCGCCGTGGACGGCTCGGTGGTGGGTGTGGCCGCGGTGGGCTTGGAGCGCTTCCTGCGGCTGCCCTCCGGTGTGCGCGGCGTGACCGAAGTGTTGTGGGCCGACGGCGCCGGCAGGGTCAACCGCGCCGCGCTGGAGCGCCCTGCGCCGCCGGCGCGCTTCCAGGTGCTGGGCAACCCGCAGCACGGCCGGGCCTGGTTCGCCGTGCCGCTGCACGCGGAGCGCGGCAGCATCGAGATCTTCGACGCCGCAGGGCGTCGCGTGGGCCTGCGCGCGCTGGACCCACAGGAGGCCGGGCAGGTGACGTGGGAACCCGCGAGTCGCATGCCCGCAGGCGTGTACCTGGTGCGCTTCCGGGCCGGTGCCGTCGAGGCGCGTTCGAAGCTGGTGCTGCTGCCTTAGCCGTACCGCAGATGCCCCGACCCAACCCGGGGCCCCGCATGGGCGGCGCCGGCCCGGCGGCCGATTCCTACTGTACGACCTCCAGCATCATCGGCGGCGACACCCTGTAGATATCCGGGTTCATCGGGCTGTACACCACCACGGGCAGGAGCGTGAAGCGGCCCGCGTGGGTCACCCGGAAGTCACCGGACCACACCTCCGACCCGGCAGATCCCGGCCGCAACGCGATGCCCTCCAGTTGCGCGGCACCGTGGAGTGCCGCTCCCATGCCCGCGTGTTGCTCCCGCCGCGCCTGGTCCACCACGTGCCTGGAATCCAGGGCCCCGCACATCGGGACCCGGATGAGGAGCCCGTCCCATTCGATCGCACGGCTGGAGCGCACCACCATGCGCACCACCTCGCCGAGGTGAAGCGGGCCACGCACCGCCTCCAGCTCCCGGGCCGCATGTGCCCATCGGCTCTTCACGGACACCCATCGGAGGAAGGTCACTGTCAGCGTGCCCGTCGAGGAATCTGGAGCTTCGAAGGTCGCGGCGTGCCCTCGATGGAGCGCGGTTCGCAATACTCCCGGGGTCGCGCGCTCGGGCAGTCCGGCAGCCACCTCCGGAAGCGCGATCCGGCCGGCCCAACCCGGAGGGAATACGAGTCCCTTTGCCGGTGCAGTGTCGCTGGTCCGGAGGTGCGACATGAGCACCAGTGGCCAGGTCCGGAGCGGCCCCCGGCCCCGGCCGCCGAGCAATGCGAGCCAGATGCTGGTGTCGGAAAGCTCGGGCGCCGCCCGAGTCAGAACCACAGAGTCGGCGGCGGCCCACAGGTCCGCAGCTTCCACGGGCTCCTCGAAGCCCGCAGCGAAATCAACGCGTGTCGCAGACGACAGCCGGGGCAGCTCCCGGCTCCAGCCGGAGGCATCGCACGGGGTTCCAAACCGCCGCCACAGCGCGGCGAGCGCCCGGCGGGCCGAGGCGACGTCGGCCGTCCTCGTCCGGGGCCCGCGCGCCGCCCGCGCGGTCCTCATGGCGAGCGCGTCCAGGCGCGAGGCCGTTTCGGCCGCCAGCGAATCCCGTCCCGCGGTGACCGCCACCAGGAAGTCGCATGCGGCGGGGACGTCAAGAGAGCCATCCGCCCGAGTGAAGAGCGCCGGGTTGTCCAGGGAGTCGCACAGAAATGCACGCACCGTCGCGGTGGCCGAGAGTTCCGACCCGTCCGCCGCAACTTCGCGCAGAGCCCGGACAGCGCTCAGCAACCCGCGAGGAAGCAGTCTCGCGGTCCACTCGCTACCCAATCGCTCCACCGCAGCCACGGAGGCCAGGCGCACCGATCCGGACGCATTCCGAAGCGCGATTCGGTCGTACCCATCGCGCATGGCCACGGCAAACGCCGGGGCGGCCCAGCGCCTCGTGGTGACTGAGTCCCAGGCTACACCCGGCTCTTGCCCGCGGCCGAACACCGTCCGGAACCGCGGCTCCACACGGTACACTTGGGCCAGGGCATCCCCCACCGAATCGGCCCGGGTGGCGATCTCCACACGCAGCGACCCTGTCTCGCCTGCCTTCACGACGACCCTGCCTTCGCCTGCACGGGCCGGGGAGGCCTGGACCGGCGAGACCGGCGCCTCGAGTCTTCCTCCATCCACTTGTGCGCGCCACTCGTCGAACCTTCGCGCCGGCTGACCGGGGGCTTCGCGCACCGTGACCCGCATCGTGCCCGGGCCGACGGCGTGGGCGGTGATGCTCCATGCGGTCAGGTTGTCGGGCACGCGGACGGCCACATGCGCCACGCCGTCGGCGCCGGCTTGAAGCCTGGGAATCCAGAGGGCCTCGTCGCGGAAGTCCTCGCGGACCCGCGGGGGGGAATCCAGGGCGATTGACGGGCGCGCGGAGGCCATCGGGCTCATCAGCTGTTCCAGGTTGTCCAGCGACTTGTACGCCACGTGGCCTCCCGCGCTCCCCGAGCCTCTCGCCGGTGGCACAGGTGGCGAATACGCGACGACCAACGGCATCGGTGGCAGGGTGTAGAAACTACGGAGCAGGTCCGGGTTCCGATCCGGGGCGAACGCGACCAGCGCGCTGTCATAGACCGCCACGTGCACCTCGGCGGGCACTCCCGCACCCTTCCAGTCGCGCACCGCGATCGTGAGATCCAGAGTGTCCCCGGGATGCAGGGTCGTCCGGCCGGGCTGGACCTGCACGTCGAGTTCCTTGTCACGGCGCCTGACTACGGTGCTCGCGTGCGACTCCAGCACCCGCCGCTCCCAGTAGGTGTATGCCGCAACGCTCAAGCCCCCCGCGCCAAATCGTGCAGACGGAACCGTGAAGAGCGTTCGCCCCCTGCCGAAGGCCACGTCAGAGAGCTTCTCGATCGGATCGGCTGCTGCGAGAAAGACGTGCGCCACGCCTTCGTGGTCCGACACGATGGCGAAGCACGCCTTCGGACCATCGCCCTGCACCGTGTCGGCGCAGGCCTCAAGGCCGAATGTGGACGGCTGTGGGGTTGGGGTAGGCCGCGTGCCAGGAACCCGGTCGTCGTGGGTGACGGGAGCCGGAGTCGGGGCCGGAGCAGGCACAGGTTGCCCCGGCGGGGGGACCAGGGGTCCCCGGATGGGCAATTCGCTGCGCACCAGCGCTGGCCGGCCCGCATCGTCCACCCCCCCGGCACATACGGTGAAGTTGCGCCCGCGGGAGGTGGTGTCCCTGCCGGCCCACTCCGCCATGCCGCTGGAATCGGCCACCAGCTCGGCGCTCTCGAGCAGGCGGCCGCCCTGCAGCAGCCAGACCCACACGTGGGCGCCGCGTGCGGGGCCGGCCGGCGAGGTCACGCGGATCCTCGCCGCCGGACCGGTTTCCGCCGTGCCCGATTTGTGAGGCAGCAGCTCGAGGGTCAAGGCCGAGGTACCCACCGAGGTCGCGGACTCGGCAGTGACCGGTTCGGAGCCGCCCTCCTGGGCGGTCACCCGCAGCGTGACGCGTGCCGTGCGGGGCAGGAGTCCCGGAGTGGCCCTCCTCACCAGCGCCGTGCCGTCCACGTTCGAGAAGAGCGTGTCGTACTCCGTCGGCGTCGACGCGCGCCGGCGCACTCGACCGGGCTTCTCCCAGTGGCGCGCTTCCGAGTCCATCGTCAACGCCGTCGCCAGCATGACGCCGGAGGCCGGATAGCCGTCCGACCGGTGGAGCTTCACGTGGAATACGGCCGAGTCTCCGGCGAACACGCGTGTTGCATCGGCGGAAAGCTCGATTCGAAGGGAGGGCGTGGGCCGTTCGGTGATCGGAAGGGACCGCTTCTGGGAAATGTCGCGCATTCCCACCGCCAGTGTTGCGTCGCCCAGGCTGATCTTGTCCGTGGCGCGAAGTGAGTCCACGTAGACGCCAGTGCTGTCGAAGCGCCCCTCCGAGGTGCCGCAAGGGGTTCCTTCCACGCTCAGCCCCACGGCCACATTGGCGCCGCTCGAGGGCTCCAGACGCCCCTGGCGCTCCTCGCGGGCGACCAGCTTGAATCCCACCTTCCCGCCGGGCCGGACGATCGGCCGGTCCAGCAGCGTGGCCAGCCTCCGCATCACAGGCGGGCGCGGGGGAATTGGGATTCGCAGGCACACTGCGTCGTGCGCCGAGTCGGCGACCACGATTTCGTTGCCTCGGACCAGGTTGGTCTCGATCGCCCCATGGGAGTCGGTGCGTCCCAGGAACCTGCGCTCGCCATCCAGCAGATCCAGTCTCGCCACCGGCTTGCCGTCCGCGATGCGGACCGCGCGAATCCGATATGCGCCCGGCATCAGTTCGCACACCAGCGCGATGGAACTCACCCGGAGCGTCTGTCGGGGGGCAGCACCCCACTTGCCCTCGGCGCTGACCGTGTACTGGCCCCCCGGCAGTGGCCCGACCCAGGCCCGGTAGTCAATGAACCGGGCGCCAGTTTTCGCCTGACGGTCGAATACGGCGCGTCCCTCCAGGTCGAGCACTCTCACGCGCACGGTGTCTTCGGGCTCCGAAAAGACGGCGATTTCGAAGCTATCGGAAGGGCTTCCCGCGTCGGGCGACACGCGCAGCGAAATGGGGCGGTGGTATGGGGCCTCCGGGGGCTTCCCGTGCAGACGGATCGTCAGGTCCGTGACGTCCTCGGCGTCCTCCGGCAGCGGGATCGACACTTCGATCATGCCCCAGGCGTGCACACGGACCTGGCCGCCGGGGCGCACGCCGCGCGCGGTGAATCTGCCGTCCGCATCCGTGGTCGCCCTGACCTCCGTGAAATCCACCCAGATGTTCGGCAATGGGTGACCATCCGGCCCGAGGACCCGCCCCGAAACCGTTCGGCCGCGGGTGAGCACGATGTCCGGGAGCACGACCAACCCGCCGAATTCCGGGCACTGAATCCTGGCGCCGCGCCTCAGGAAGCCGTCCGCACGGACCGTCAGCTCGCCCACGCTGGCGGGCACGTTCGAGATCGTAAAACGGCCCGCCGCGTCTGTGGTCGCAGTCCCCGCCGCCGCGCCCTCCACTGTCGCGCCCGGCATGGGGCGCCCTTCGGGATCGACCACCCGGCCCTGGACGGAACACAGTCGGGACATCACCAGGACCGGCTGCAGGCGTGCGGCGTCGGGAGATACCGGGTACGTCCGATCCGGGTCCTGCTGCCACCCGGGGAGCACCGCCTCCAGTTCGACGACTTCCAGGGGCACGCGTGAAAGGTGGAATCGGCCGTTCGCATCGGTGCGAGTGGAGTCCACCCATCCGACGAGCCGGCACTTAGCCACAATCAGTGCGCCGCGCAGTCCGGTGAGGGGGTCCTCCGCGCCGACGACGCGGCCGGCGATCTCTCCCGTGAATCCGGCCTCTGCCCCGGGGCATGGGGAGGATGCAGCAGCGCACCCGAGACTGCAGATCAACAGCCACACTTGCCATTTCTTCACGGCCATCTCCTTTGGAAGTGCAGGCTTGGTCGCGGAGAGGTCATTGGAACGTGGGGGGTCAGGGCCGGCCCGGGAAGGTGTCGGGGCTTCAGCAGGAATGAGAAGGAGCGGCCGGAGCCGGGGGCGCGGGGCCCCCGGATCTCCATGCCAATCTAGCCGGGGGCACCCGGCAGGTCAAACGGCCGGCCGGCCGGCGCCGGCGCGGTGCCCGAATTCTACGGCCCGTTCATCACGAACCGGATCGGCACCTCCACCCACGCCGCGACCGGGTGGTCGTTCACCAGCGCGGGCTTGAAGCGATACTGCATTACCGCCTCCGTGGCGGCCTCGTTGAGCACCGGCACGCCCTTGAAGATCTCCACCCTTTGCGGCTTCCCGTCCGCGCCTACGTACACCCGGAGCACCACCAGGCCCTCGATGCCGGCTTCCTTCGCCAGCGGCGGGTAGCGCGGCATGACGGCGCGCGACACCATGGGCGGCTCGTCGTAGTACGGAGTGTCCGTGCGCTGCTGGGATGCATCCTCGGGAGGCGGCGCGATCACGATCCGGTCCGACGCGCCGACCGCGCCCGGAACGGCATCCAGCGCGCGCTGGATCTCCTCCGAACTCGGCAGCGTGTGGTCCGCCGGCGCCGTGGCATCGGGGACCGGCACGGCGATCCCGTTGGTGAAGCTGGCCGGCCTGGACGGTACCTCGGGCGTGTACTTCTGAACCCTGATCGGCGGTGCCTCGTACCAGCGCGGGTAGACGATCACCCGCGACCGAGTTGGCGGCGTCAGTCTTCGCGCCAGCTCCAGCGCCCCCAGGGCCGCCAGCACCAGCGCCAGGCTCACCGCCGCCGATCCCGTCGCCCCCGCCGTCATGAACCGCCGCGCAGCCTCCTTCAATTCCGAGGCGCCATACCCGTCCAGCCGAGCGACAACAGCCGACATGGCATTCTCCCGAGGGGTCCGGTGGCCACAACAAGGAGGGGCTGGAACAAGGGAGGGGACAGGGCAACGGGACGCGAACAGCCAGGGAGGGGAACTCGAGCACGGCAGGAGGGGACCCGATGGAGACGGAGCCCGCCGCGGGGCTTGGCCCCGCCGACACGAACAGCATAGCACACCGCGGGGGCCATGCACGCACGCAGGTCGAGTCACAAAACCAAGGCGGGCGGAACCTCGAAGGTCCCGCCCGCCTGGTTGTTCGACTGTCCTATCGGCCCCGAACTTCCGGGGCGGCTGAAACTACCGCGACAGGACCAGCTTCTTCGTCAGCGACTGGTTGCCGGAGCTCAGGCGGTAGTAGTAGATGCCCGAGCTGACCGACTTGCCGCTCTCGTTGCGGCCGTCCCACGTGGCGCTGTAGTCGCCCGCGGCACGGACGCCATCGAACAGCGAGCGCACCAGCTGACCGTTGACGTTGTAGATCTTGAGCGCCGTCGGCGCCGACTTGGCGACGCTGTAGCGGATGCTCGCCATGCGGTTGAACGGGTTCGGGGTGCTCTGGCGAAGCGCGAACGCCAGCTTGCCGTCGCCCACGCCCAGCGGGCCGGACGGGCCGCAGTACATGTCGTCCGTGGCGCGCGGAGCGAGCGTCCACAGACCACTGTAGTAGTCCAGGATGGCGCACATGGCCACGTCATCGCCCGGAGTCGGCGTGTACGCGTACAGCGCGTTCCGGTCCACCTTGATGGTGTCGGCACCGGCGCGCAGGCGCCAGGTCCGGGTCGGGTCAACGACCGTGTCCGAAGCGACCTTGCCCGTCGTGGCGACCAGCATGCCCTCGTACAACTCGGCCGTGGCCGGGGCGCTGCCGTTCATCTGGGCCACGGTCAGGGCGACCGGCGCCGGGAGCGTGTTGCCCGAGCTGTTGACCACGGCGTAGAAGATCAGCCCCAGCTCGGTCTTGCCGTTGAACTCCTGCACCTGGCCGGCCATGGTGACGTTGTCACCGCGGGTGACCTGGATCGGCGGGGAGTAGGTCTCCACGCCACTGTAGGAGGCCAGGGACATGTCCTGGATGAAGATCGCGCCGCCGCTGCGGTACTCACTGCTGCCCACCGTGGCCACACCCTGCGTCGTCACCCACTCGTTGATGATCGCCGACGAGTCGTGCTGCGAGCCCGGGGTCTGGATCATGGTGATCGGCGTGATGCCGCCGCGGAAGCCCTTCTTCTGTGTGCCGACCATGGCGGTGCCCAGCGGCGGAACGCCCTTCACACCGGCCACGTACAGCGTCTCGGCAGAGCCACCGACCATCGCCGGCGAGACCAGGAACGTGATGCTGGTGGAGTCGGTGGAAAGCGTGCCGGCGCCGGACGGGTTGGTGTTCAGCATGGCGTAGTTGTTCGGGTCGGTGGCGGTCACCGGGTCCATCTTCTTGTCGAACAGGGCCACGACGTGCGTCGCGTCAATGGAGTAGGCGCGGAGCAGGTTCGGCGGCGGCTCGGCGCCGATGTAGGTCAGGTCGCCGGTCAGGCTGCGCGGGATGATCTTGTAGCCGCCGTTTTCCTGGTTGGCGATGCCCACCACCGTCCGGTACTGCGTGCCCGCCACCCAGTAGGTGCTGGAGTTGGACGGGGTGCCCGGGATCATCTTGTCGTCGATGCGGCAGGTGTCCACACCCGCGCCCATGCAGGCCGGGGGCGTGTTGGCTTCCATCTGCTGCAGGCCGCCCTCGGTGAACGGGTAGCCCTGCGTGATCTGCACCGAGTCCAGCTCCACCAGCACGCCTTCCCACTGCTCGGCGCAGGTGGCGTCGGTGAAGCGGAACGCGCCGGTCACCAGGCGCACCGGGCTCGGCACGGCGGTGTGGCCGGTCTTCTGCACGTAGTAGGGGAAGGTCCCGTTGAGGCCCTTGCCGATGTTGATTTCGGACAGGGTCACGCCCGCGGCGCCGAACTCAGCGTACACGCCCTGCACGGTGACGATGTCACCCAGGGCGATGGCGTCGTGCGGATAGCCGTTGGCCGGAACCGGGGGAGCGGTCGGGTTGTCCGCGCCGGTGTAGCACAGGATGCCGGACCACGGGCCGCCGCCGGGCTCCTGCGCCCAGAAGCCGTAGGTGGTGGGCTTGAGGTCGAACGCGGTGACGATGAGCCCGGAAAGGCGCAGCGTGTCGCCGGCCACCGGGTGACCGGTGATCAGCGCGTTGCCGGTGGTAGTGCCGTACTGCTGCACGTCGTACACGGTAGTGGCGGCCAGGGTGCTGTCACCACCGGTTCCCCAACCATGCGCAGCGAACGCGGGGGCGGACAGGCTGCACAGCGCGACAAGCAGGGCGCCAAGAGCGAGAAGCCGTTTCATCGAAGTCCCTCCAAAGGATGTCCATCGGTTGCGGCCCGCGATCCGATGCCCGGTACATACCCGGCCGGGATTCGGACGTCGGATAGCGCGGAAGGATGCGAGTCACCTGTAGGCTGTACGCGCGCTGCACCTCCCCGTGCAGATGAGGTACGACTACCCTCAAAAAACCCCGAGTGTCACCGGCACTCGTTGTACGTGGCTTACCCGCATAAATACTAGCCGATTTTCAACTTATAGTCAAGTGAGGGGTTTGACTAGGTTCCCCACCCGAAATCCCGTAACCCATTGCAGAAACGTCAAGTGGCACGTAACGGTGCATTTCACACAAGTTTACATCTTCTGAGAGGCACAGATCACCGATCGAGGTGCAGCGATGGGGCGAAAGAAAGACCCCGGCGCCGGGTGGGGCGCCGAGGTCAGGAACCTCTGGTCAGGCCTTCAAGCCTCTCGTCGCCGGCCTGGGGCCGGTGGCCCGGCCGGCGCGGGGATCTTCGCCTGCATCCGGCTCAGCGGCGGATGTAGCCCGCCTGCAGATTCTGCAGCAGCCGGCGCAGCACCGCGTCGCGGTTGCCGAACCTGGTCATCTTGTGCAGGGCAACCGAGGAGAACGTGGTCCGTCCGCCCCCGGCCACGGTGCGCGTCGCCACGCCCACGTGGTTGCCCTTCACGTAGCCCGTCTCCAGGGTATCGTCGCCGGCCTTCTGGTAGGGCAGGTAGAACTCCTGCACCGTGGAGTCGGCCGGCACGAAGAAGTCCAGGAAGCCCAGGAAACTGGCGGGGATGGCCAGGCTGTCGCCGGGTACTGCCGGGTTGCCGGACTTCAGCACCTGGTTGCTCCTCAGCGTGTAGTTGCAGTCGGTCGGCGGGCTGGGGTGCGCGCAGTAGGTCTGGCCCACGCCCAGGTAGTACTTGTGGAAGTCGTCCGAGAGGATGCGGTCCTGGCCCACCACCGACAGGGCTGAGAAGAACAGTCGGCCGCCCCGCTCCAGGAAGTGGCGCACCGCGTCGGCGCACACGTTCAGGTTGGTGGGCAGCGCGGTGGCCTCGTTGTACCACACGATCAGGTCGTAGTGCCGGAACAACTCCTCCGCGTCCGCGGCGAAGCGGAAATTGTCGTGGTCGAAGGTCTCGTACAGCGTGTACCGCCCCGCGGTCATTTCGTTCACCGTGTTGCGGTACATGCTGTCCATGGGGCTGGTGTTGTCCATGACGCTGGGGCTCTTGTTGTAGTCGTCGATCAGGAGCACCCGGGTGCCGTTGGTGACGTAGGCGTCCACCTGCCAGGTGAAGCTCACGGTGTTGCCCTGGGCCTGGGCCTCGTCAACCACCGACAGGTGCACCGTGTGCTGACGCGTGGTGGACACGTCGCCGAAGTGCTCCATGCGCAGCGTGAACACCGTGTCGGCCTGCGAGAGCAGGGTGTCGAAGCCGCCGCCCGCGGCGCCGTCGTCGAGCCACAGGTGATAGTTCCGGATGGTGTGCTCGCCCTCGGGGTCGCTGCCGCGCCACTGCAGCGTTACCACCGGCATGAAGTGGTAGATGCCGCCGTGGCTACGGTGCGGCAGATTGTAGAAGTCCACCTGCGGCGGATGGTTGGTGAGGTCCAGGTGCAGGCTGGCCGGGTGCGGGTCGCGCGCGCCGGCATTGTCCACCGCGCGGACCCAGAATGTGAACTCGGCGGCCCGGTCCGGGATGGGCAGCGCGAAGATGCTGTCCACCATGGTGGTGAACCTCCACGCCGTGTCCGCCGGGGCCAGCCCGTTGGTGGTGAACTGGATCTCGAAGCCCGTCACGTCGCCGTCCGGGTCGTTGCCCGACCAGTGCAGGCGCACCCGGTAGCTCATGGTGTCAATCGGGCCCTGCAGGAAGACCTGCGTCAGGGGCGGCTGGTTGGGCTTGCGCGGGGTGGTGGTCTTCGAACAGCCCACCGCGCCCAGCGCGGCGAGCAGGGCCAGGGCCAGGAGGGCCCGGATTGCGCGGCTCGTGTGCGTGCTCACTGCTCCTCCCGGTCGGACTTGATGACTGCGAACTTGCCCACCTGCCGCTTCCCGCTCTTCGAATCCTCGACCGAGTACAGGTACAGCCCGGTGCCCACCGCCTGGTTGAACCGCGAGATCAGGTCCCAGGCGAACATGGATCCCGACAGGATCGGCGGCTTGATGGGGAAGTCACGCCCCTCGGAGTACACCCCGCGGGCGTTGGCGCCGTGGTAGGTGGAGGAATCGAAGTCCGACTCGTACACCAGGTCGCCCGCCAGCGTGTAGATGCGCACCTTGCAGCGGGCCGGCAGGTTGGCGAACCACAGGTAGTGATCCTTGGCGAACAGGTTGGCGTCCCAGCGCGCCTCCACCCGGTACGGGTTGGGAAACACCGTGACGCCCAGGTTGGTGGTCTGCGCGCCGGTCGGGCCGGGGACCACCATCATGCGGTTCTGCGTCTTGCCGCTCTCCAGCGGGTCCACCCGCGGGTTGCCGCTGTCGAAGGAGGTCACCGAGGCGAAGTACTTGAAGCCGTCCCGCAGGCCACGGATCACGTAGTGGTACTTCATGGTGTCCACGCCCGTGGAGTCGCCCGTGGGGCGCCGGATGACGCGCTCGAAGGTGACCGGCGAACCGTCCGGGAGCCGGAGCGAGTCCAGCCCGGTGTTGAAGCCGGTGGTGTCGTCCCGGTCGAACTGGGCCACGAGGTGCATGTTGTTGGCGGACTCCCCGAAGTACACGCGGTAGCCCTCGAAGTCGTGCTCCGTGCCCGGCGGGCCGGTGAGGTCCACGGTGTTGTCCGCGGAGCCTTCCCACAGCAGTTCCAGCGCGTTGTTGCCCGGGCGCGCGTACAGCCGCGGCGAGGGCGGCGGCGTGGGCAGGTTGTAGTTCAGGTTGAACGCCAGCTGCGCGTTGCGGGTGGCCAGCTCGGCCAGCTCCTGCGCGTGCTGCGGGTCGCCCGAGGCGCCGCCCACGAATGCGAAGTCCACGGTGATCGAGTCGCCGCGCTGCAGCACCGGGAACGGCCCCACCGTGATCCACTGCGAGGGGTCGCTGGTGCCGGCCTCCTGCGGCTCGATCTCGGTGGGGATCTGCATGAAGGTGTACTTCTGGTCGTCGCTGCCGCGCGCGTACGCGGGGTCGTCGAAGCCCAGGCCGCCGGAGTACTTGTGGGTCAGGAACCGCGCCCGCAGGCTGTCGCCGTGCGCGTACGGGGTGCCCAGCGTGTCCGGGTGCGTGCCCAGCACCGCCACGCCCACGACCGCGGGCACCCGGTCGTACTTGCAGCCCTGGGTGGACTCGCAGTAGCGCTCCGTGAGCAGCCGCAGCGAGGGCGTATACGTGATCAGCTTCTTGCTGTACGGGGCCGCGCCGGTGAGCGAGGGGTAGTACGGGTAGGAGGCCTTGTTGAGGCTCTGCATCTCGGTGTAGTGGGTCACGAACACGTTGCGCAGCAGGTCGCCGGTGTTCTTGATCACCACGTGCTGGATGATGAAGTTCTCGGCGAAGCCGAACGACCAGCTGTAGATCGACTCGGTCACCTGCACGTTCAGCGGGAAGTGCAACTCGTCGCCCACCTGGGTGCCCGGGTTGTCGCCGAACCGCGCGATGATGTCCTGTTCCGAAACCGCCCTGGGGTTGTAGATGTCGCTGGTCTCCAGGCTGCTCATCACCTGCAGCAGCGCGCCCTTCTTGTTGGGCAGGGGCGTGAATTCGCTGTAGGGCGTGCCGATGGAGCCATTCTGGTCCTGCGAGCCGAACGAAACCGCCACGCGGCTCTGGTCGGCGCAGGTGTCGCACACGGTCTTGGCGCCGATCCAGATCCCGCCGCGCACCATGTGCTCGTTGGTGGATCCGGCCGGGTAGGTGAAGTTCGGGGTCACGGAACTGGTGTAGCCCAGGCCCCACGAGCCGTAGTTGGTGAAGGTGATGTTGAGCAGGTTGTTGCTCGTGGTCAGGTACCCGTACCGGCCGACCAGGTTGGGGTCGGTGGCCGCGGGCCGCCACGGAGGGGAGACCGGGAAGTCGTGGTCGGCGGCGCGGGCCGCCGGGCCCGCCGCGAGGGCGAGCAGGCACAGCGCGAAGAGCGCGGTCTTCTTGAGGGTCATCGCTGGAACCTGTAGACGTTGACGCGGTGGGAAAGCGGGTCCGCCACGTAGATGTAGAGGTTCGCCTGGACCAGCCCGGCGGATGCCGACACCGGGCCGAGCATGCCGTCCGGGCCCACCTGGTTCACGACCTGGTCGAACCGTCCGTCCTGGAAGTAGCGCAGGACGCGACGGTTGCCGGTGTCCACGACGTAGAAGTAGCCGCCCTCGTCCACCGCCACGCCCAGCGGGCCGCGCAGCGTGCCCACCGTGTCGGCCTCCGAGCCGTCCACCTTGAAGTAGCCGAGGTTCTTCCGTATCGGGTCCAGCTGCTGGGCCCAGTCCTTGCCGGTGTCGGCAACGTAGATGCGCTCCCCGCCGAACACGATGGCGTGGGCGTCCTCCACCGTGCCGATGCCGGTGCCCTGCTCGGCCACCGTGTCGCGCACCGTGTAGGCGGGCGCCCGGTAGCGGTAGATCACCGCCTGGGTGTCCACCTCGGCGGGGTTGGGCGGCTGGAACACGGTCACCTTCGCGTCGCACGACACGTACAGGTTGCGCTGCAGGTCCGCGGTGATGCCCTTGATGCGCACCCAGTCGGTGTCGGACACGGAGAACTGGACGGCCATGGGATCGTCCAGGCCCAGGGCCGGGTTGAACCCCTTGATGGCCACGGGGTTGTTGCGGGTGCCGTCGCCCAGGTCGGCCACGAAGATGTGCCCGCCGCCCTCGCTGACCTGCACCGGGCGGACCAGCCCGTCGAAACGGTAGGTGTTCACCCGGAAGGCCTGGCGGTTCACGCCCAGGGCCGCGTAGTTCTGCACCCGCGCGCTGTCCTCGGCCACCAGCAGGATGCCGCTGTGCGTGAGCAGCACGCACGTGGGGTTCCAGTCGGGCTGGGTCCAGCCCGCCACCTGGATGAATGTCGCGGGCGGCGGGATGTACGGCTGGCGCGGCGACTGCACCGGCTCGGTGAAGCGGCGGCTGCAGCCGGTCGCGGCGGCCGCCAGGGTTGCGGCGAGCGCCAGGATGGTGAGAGTCCTCGTGTACTTGATCATCAGAAGGCCGCCTGCAGGGAGATGCGGTTCACGTGGCCCAGCGGGCCCGCGTCCGTGTAGGAGTAGTCAACCTGGCCGCTGAGCCCCGCGATCTCGCCGCGGAAGCCCGCGCCCGCGCTGAACTTGAACGCGTCGCTGCGGATCTGGTAGCCGGAGCGCAGCGCGAGGTGGCCCACGATCAGCATCTCGGTGCCGGCGCGGTACTCGATCGCGTTGTCGGAGGCCTGCGAGGCCTCCAGCGCGGTGGTCCAGCGGAACTTGTCGGTCTCGATGGGCTCGAACCCGATGCCGTAGCGGAACATCGTCGGGGGCGAGAAGGCGTCGTAGGAGCGCGTGTCGCCGGTGTTGCCGGACACGAACTGCCCGCGCGGGCCCGCCTCGCCGCCGAAGTTGGTGAGCGACATGCCCACCCGCAGGCTCCGCCAGCCCAGGTAGTAGATGGAGCCGATGTCGAAGAGCAGCGCGCCGGTGGACGGCGCGTCAATCTGGGTGCCGAAGTCCTCGCGCGCGTACTTCACCCCGAAGCCGATCAGCAGCCTGTCGGTGAAGCGGCGGGCATAGGTGGCGCCGGCCACGAAGTCGGTGAAGGTGAAGGTGCGCCCGGTGCCGAACGGGTGGTACTCGTCGGTCTCGGCCATCTCGGCCGCGAAGCCGCCCAGCTGGATCGCCAGCGAGCCGCCCAGTTTCGGCGAGGGCAGCACCACCACCATGTGGTTGTAGCGGATGTCGGCGGGATAGTCGGCGGTGTTCACCTGCACCTCGCGGCGCAGGATGGCGCCGATGCCCGCCGGGTTCCAGTACACGGCGCTGGGGTCGTTCGCCACCGAGACGAACGCCTGGCCCATGCCCTCGGCGCGGGCGCCGATGCCGATCTTGAGGAACTCCAGGGAGGCCGTGCCGCGGCGCTGTCCTCCCAGCTCCTGCTGCTGGGCGAGGGCGAGGGCCGGGACCAGGGCCGCGGTGAGCAGGGCCGCGAGGGCCCACGCGCGTGGCGCGCCGTTGCGTCTAGAAGTCATAGGACAGGCTCAGGCGGTAGTTGGCCGGGGCGTTCTTCACCGACGGGTTGCTCACGATCTGCTGGTGGCGGAACTTCTGCACGTCGGTGCGCTCGTAGTTGCCCCACAGCCCGTAGCCGTCCTCGTAGCCGCGGCCCGTGGTGGGGTCGATGAACTTCGCCAGGCCGCTGTTGAGGACGTTGCTCCCCGTCAGCGAGGCGCGGATTCTCCTGCCGAACAGCCTGAATTCCTGGTCCAGCTTGAGGTCCATCGTGAACTCCATCGGCGCGTTGGCCGAGTTGGCCTTGCCGATGGCGTCGGCGCGGACGATCACGGTGCTGTCCTTCTTCACGTCGCCGAACACCACCGTCACCTTGCTGGGGGTGTAGGCGCGGCCGGAGCGCAGGCCCATGTTCACCGAGAAGTTGAAGTTCCGGGGCAGCGTCACCAGGCCCAGGATCGAGGGCCGCTCCCGCTCCTCGCGGGTGGACCAGCCCAGCCGCGCGCGGAACTGGTGCGGGCGGTGCCAGTACGCCACCTCCTCGCCCACGCGCGCCTCGCGCGTGTCGCCGCCCAGGTCCTGGATGATCTTGAGCTGGTTGGGCGTGGAGGACTTGGCGCGGATGGTCGAGTACTCGTAGGTGGCCCGCGCCGAGAAGAACTTCGAGCGGCGCTTCTCCAGCTCCAGCTCGATCCCGCGCGAGCGCGAGAAGTCGCTGTTCAGGTAGATGGCGAACGGCGCCAGCGAGGTGCCCTGCACCCGCTGCGAGCGCGCCAGCGTGGGGTAGCCGTAGGTGTCCTTCTGGTAGAAGGACACGTTCGCGGCCAGGTGCTCCGAGATCTGGTGGCGCCCGCCCAGCTCGTACTGGATGGAAACCGTTGGGTCCAGGTTCAGATTGCCGATCTGCGGGAAGTTCTCGCTGGAAAGCGAGCCCATCTTCGAGAACACGTAGAAGTAAGCCGGCCACTGCGTGAACTCGCCGTAGTTGAAGTAGAAGTTGTCGCGGTCCGTGATGGGGTGCGACACCGAGATGCGCGGCGAGAGGTGGCCCTTGGCCCGGCGCCCGAAGAAGTTGAAGGTGTTGTCGCGGTAGCCGGTGGCCACCGTGGCGGAGATGTTGGGCCGCCGCGCCAGGTAGGAGGAGTTCACCGCCATGCTGTCGATGTCCATCAGCGCGGTGTCAATGGACGCGTCGGCCTCCGAGCCGGGCACGAACACGTCCCAGCGCAGCCCCACGTCGGCCACGAAGCCCTCGTAGTCGATCTTGTCGCGCAGGAACATCACCGCGGAGGCCGGGCGCACGTGGAAGATGTCGTGCTTGCTGCCCAGCGTGTCGGGGTCGGCGTCCCAGGGATTCTCGATGTCGATGAACTGGACCTCCTGGAGGTTCAGCTCCCCGCCCAGCTTGAGGTCGTGGTGCCGGCTGGTGCGGTTGATCGAGTAGGAGAGCGAAAGCTCGCGGCTGTAGCGGTCCTCGAAGATCGAGTCGTCGCCGGTGTCGCGGAAGATGTCGTAGGCCTTCAGCGTGTCCGCGGTGCCCGCGCCGATGGTCTTGAAGATGTCGTCGTTGGGCTGCTCGTACTCGCGCCACGGGGCGTCCACCCCGTTCTTGCCCTGCACCCCGACGCGAAGCAGGCTCACGTTTCGCGACACCTGGATCTGCTGGACCATCTGCGTGCCGTAGACGTGCGTCCAGTTGGCCGCCAGCGTGTTGTTGTCCTCCACGTCCACGGCGGCGTGGTCCATGCGGTTGATCCACTGGAACGGGTAGGTGTTGCGGTCGTCGGAGATGTCGCTGGCCAGGTGCCGGCCGAAGCCCTGGTCAATCTGCAGCGACTTGCTCATGGAGACGAAGATCTTGTCGCCGGGCCGCGGCTTGTACGAGAGCTTGTACAGCCCCGACCAGCCGTTGTCCTGGCGCGGGGAGAACAGCCCCGGGTAGGTGAACAGTGCGCCCAGGAACGAGTCCTGGTAGCGCGGCCGGAGCTGCAGCTTCTCGCCTCCCGGCCCGCGCTTCTGGTCGATGTTGGTGAGGTAGGTGCTGCTGAACTCGCTGCTCACGTTCGCCAGGAAGGTGAGCTTCGAATCGTGGTTGAGCCCCAGCAGCTTCGAGATGGGCTCGGGGCCGTCCACCTGCACCGTGGCGCCGTCGGTGTTGAACGAGCGCGCGTGCAGCTTGCCGTCCTTGCCCAGGAAGTTGAACGGGCCCTCGAAGCCCAGGAAATGGTCGGTGCGGAACTCCACCAGGCCGTGGAAGCGCTCGGAGCCCTCCTTGAGGCGCACCTGCACCACGCCGGAGAGAGCCTGGCCGTACTCGGCGTCGAAGCCCCCGGTGATCACGCCCACCTCCGCCACCGAGCCGGCGCTCAGCTTGCCGGCGGTGCCCTTGCCGGAGACCAGGTCGCGGGTCTTGGCGCCGTCCACGATGTAGCTCACTTCGTCGGTCCGGCCGCCGCGGATCCGGAGCTCGTCGTTGGTCTTGCTCACCCCGGTCTGCAGCTCCAGCACCTGGTCGAGCGTCTGCACCGGCATCTTGCGGATGTCGTCGCTGCTGACCGCGCGCACCGTGGAGGAGGAGCGCACCTCCACCAGCGGCCGCTCCGCGGTGACCGTGATCTCCTTCTCGCGGCGCACCACGATCTGCTTGAGGCGGAAGTTGCGGGTGGTGTTCCTGCCCGCCTCGATGGTCACCTCGTCGGTCACCGGTTCGTAGCCGATGAAGTTGACCTTCAGGGAGTGCTTGCCGGGGGTGATGCCGGTGATGCGGTACTGCCCCTCGGAGTCCGAGAGGCCGCCGGTGCGGGCCGTGGTCACGCCCACGCTGGCGAAGGGAATCGCGCGGCCGTCCTGGTCGGTGATCTTGCCGACCAGCGTGCCGCGGTCATCCGCGCCGGACGCGGACTGCGGGGTCACCACGAACGGGAGCAGGGCGAGCACGGCGACGAGGAAGCGGCGGACCTTCATGCGAGTCTGGTTGCCTCGGGTTCGGGTCGTCGGGACGATTCCGCCGGGCAGGGTCCGCCGTGGTTCCGGGCGGCGGCTACGCTCGGGGATAGGAAATCTCCGTCGGATTCACTGGCGGGCGCTCGCGGGGCTCCCTGCTGCCGGTGCTCTGCACGCTGCCGTTTCCGATTGGCTCGGGAACTCGCTCACGCGTGATGGCACTCTCGTGAGGAAGGGTCGCCGCAGTGTAGGCCATGGATCGGGTCCGTGGCAATGCGCGAGTGGATCACCCGCCCGGGGGGACCGGAGCGCCCCTGGCGGGAAGGCCTAACAAACCAAACGACACCCGATTGCCGGTTCTCAGCCGGGCGAGTTCTCGAGCCCCGCGGGGCGGCCGGCGCCGGGTGCTTCCGGCGCCGGCCGGGGGGGAGCGGCCGCGGGGCCGCCTACCGCCGCGCCGGGCGTCCCGGAGGGGGCTTGGTGGCGGCCCGACCCGGGCCGTAGGCCCGCTTCAAGCTGCCCCACGTGGTCGGCTGAACCGGCGTAGCTCCGCACACCTGAAGCTGATACGCCAGGAGCTGGGGGGCTCCCCCGGTGCACGGATCGGCCGGGTTGGAGGACAGGTGGATCTGCGCCAGCGCCTGGAACGCGTAGTCCACCGCGTACAGCCCCAGCAGGCCGGGCACCTCGAAACTGGCCCGCTGGAGCGAGTCCGAGGTCTCCACGAGGCAGAAGATATCGAAGAAACTATCGGAAATCACCGCCGGCCCGGCGCTCTCGAAGACCTGGGAATTGGACCCCAGGTCGGCGTAGGTCTCCACGTACTCCGTGCCCGGAGCGGGCACGAACGGGCTCATCCCCGTGGACGGCGGGTAGGCCGCCGTCCAGGGGGCCGGATCGTCCATGGGATTCACCACGCTGCCGTGCGGCAGCAGAGTCAGGCCGCGCAGGTGCGTGTTCTCCGGCAGGGTGAGGGCCACCACCACGCCGTTGTCCGGGGCCATGGGCCCGGCCAGGGTTCGCGGAATGGTGCGGAAACCGGCGCCGCCGGCGCCGCTGGAGCAGATGTACTCGGGGCACATGGTGAAGCACAGCACCCACCACTTGTTTCCGGAGGTGGGGTGGATCAGCGGGGGCATGGAGATGATCGGTCCGTTCACCGGGTGCTGCTGCACCCCGCCGGAGAACGCCCCGGTGGTGGTGCCCGCCGCGTGAGCGGCCGCGGCTGCGAGGATGAGCGCGAGCGCGCCGATGGCCCCGATCGAGGTCTTGAAGGCCCTCCGATCAGGGACAGGCATGGCGGGCGCCGCGCGCCGAATGGAAATGCGTGCCGCTTGCGGCATGGATAGCCTCCTGCGTCCTTGAGGAGAAATTCCGACCCGGTGGGAGTCCGGGGAGGGTCACGGAGCCCGGACCGTCCTGGGGAGGGAGGTCCGGATGTGGGGGGTAGGAGCGGCCGGAGCAAGGCTGGCACCCGGCGGGGGAAGCGTCAAGGGGGAAGGGAGGGGGGAAGGGAGACCACGCCGAGCTCCACCCCGGCGGGCGCGGGACCCTGAGGGGGGTCGCCCATCACCACGCGCACCTGGTGCGTCCGGCCGTCACCCGACAGCGGGATGGCCCGGTGGTCCACTCGCACGCCGTCGAGCGTCGCCTCCGACACGCCGCGGTTCCTGCGTCCGGGGTTTTCCACGTGGATCTCGTAGAGGTCCTTCTCGTGGCGCCACCGCACCACGAAGCCGCTCCACGAGCCGGGGATGCAGGGCTGGACGGCGAAGTGGCGGCCCCGGCGCTTGAGCCCCAGGATCGACTCGAGCCCCAGGCGGTACATCCAGGCCGCCGAGCCGGTGTACCAGGTCCAGCCGCCGCGGCCCATGTGCGCCGGGTGCGTGTAGACGTCGGCCGCCACCACGTAGGGCTCCACCTTGTATCGCTCCACGTCGGCGGCGGTGCGGGTGCGGTTGACCGGGTTCAGCATGTGGAACAGCTCCACGGCTTCGTCCCCGTTGCCCAGGTGGGCGATGGCCATCACCGTCCACACCGCGGCGTGGGTGTACTGGCCGCCGTTCTCGCGCACGCCCGGCACGTAGCCGCGGATGTAGCCGGGGTCGAGCGGGGCCTGGTCGAAGGGGGGCGCGAGCAGCTGGATCACGCCCGCGTCTCGGCGCACGAGCTGCACGCGGACCGCGTCCAGGGCGCGCTCGGCCCTCTCCCGGGGCGCGGCGTCGGACAGCACCGCCCAGCTCTGCGATATGGAATCAATGCGGCATTCCTGCGCCTGCGCGGAGCCCAGCGGCGTGCCGTCGTCGAAGTAGGCGCGGCGATACCAGTTGCCGTCCCAGGCCTGCTCGAGCATCGTGCCCATGCGCTCCCGCTCGGCGCGCCAGCGCGCGGCGCGCTCCCCGTCCCCGCGGGTCTCCGCCACCACGGCGAAGTCGTGCAGGATCTTCGAGAGGAACCAGCCCAGCCACACGCTCTCCCCGCGCCCCTGGTGCCCCACCCGGTTCAGGCCGTCGTTCCAGTCCCCGGCGCCGATCAGCGGCAGGCCGTGGCGACCCATGGTCAGCCGGCGCTCGACTGCCCGCACGCAGTGCTCGTAGAGCGTCCCTGTCTGCCCCGACATCGCTGGCTGGCCGTAGGCCTCCAGCTCGCCGGCGGAGAGCGCGGGCGCCTCGAGGAACTCCACCGGCAGGTCCAGGATCGCGTGATCGCCGGTGCACTTCACGTAGTGCGCCACCGCGTACGGCAGCCACAGCAGGTCGTCGGAGCAGCGGCCGCGCACGCCGCGACCGGTGTGCCCGTGCCACCAGTGCTGCACGTCGCCCTCCACGAACTGGCGGGCGGCGCAGCGCAGCAGGTGAAGACGGAACAGGTCCGGCCGCGCGAAGGTGAGCGCCATCACGTCCTGAAGCTGGTCGCGGAAGCCGTAGGCTCCGCCCGGCTGGAAGAACCCGGTGCGGCCCCACAGCCGCGAGCTCACCGACTGGTACAGCAGCCAGCGGTTCATGACCAGGTCGAAGGAATCGTCCGGCGTCTCCACCTGCACCGTGCCGAGGATCGCCTCCCAGCGCGCCTCGACCTGCTCCAGGGACTCGCGGGCGGCCTCCGGGCTGGCGAATCGGGCGGCCAGGCCGAGCGCGTGCGCGTGGTCGTCGCCCTGGCCCAGCAGCACCACCACCTCGCGCGTCTCGCCGGGCTCCAGGTCCACGCGGAGCTGGAGCGCCGCGCACGGGTCGAGGCCGGCGCCGAAGCGCCCTCCGAGGTTCTCCCGGGCCAGGGCCGCGGGACGGCGCAGCGAGCCGTTGCGCCCCAGGAACTCCAGCCGGTCCCCGGTCGCCGTGCTGGGCCTCACGCTGGCGTGGGCGAACGCCACCCGTCCGGGAAAGTCGGTGTTGTAGGGATTGCGCGCCAGCACCGCGCCGGTCCCGGGGTCCTGCTCGGTGATGACGAAGCGGTGATCTCCGGCGCGCGGCGGGCACAGCGCCCACTCGTTGTAGGCGAACAGGCTCAGGCGCCGGGGGAGCCTGGAGTGGTTGGTGAGCCTCACCCGGGACAGTTTCACGGGTTCCTCGGTGTGCACGAACACCGCCAGCTCACAGGTGATGCCGTGGGCGCCGTGGGCGTAGCGCGTGACGCCCGCGCCATGGCGCGTGACCCAGCGGCCTTCGTCGCCGTGGCGCGGCAGCGGGCCCGGCGTGGCGCCCCAGACTTCCCCGCGGTCCTCGTCGCGCAGGTACAGCGCCTCGCCGCTGAATTCGCTCACCGGATCGTTGCCGAACGGGGTGAGGCGGTTCTCCCGGCTGTTGCCGGCCCAGGTCCAGGCCGCGCCGGTGGCTCCCACCACCGTGCCGAAGCGCTCGTTGGCGATCACGTTCACCCAGGGCTGGGGGGTGTCGGCTCCGCCCCGCAGCACCACCGCGTACTCGCGCCCGCCGCAGGCGAATCCCCCGAGCCCGTTGGCGTGCGTGAGCGGCGGAGCCGGGGTCTCGGGAGCGGCCTCGCCCGCGTGCGCGGCCGCCTGCACCGCGCGCCCCGCGTGCGCGGGGGACCACGCCGGCTGCGGGTACGGCTGACGGAGGTGGTCTTCCAGGTCGCCCTGCTCGCCGCCCAGCACCGCGCGCGCGGCCGCCAGCAGCACCACGCGGTGGGCCTCCGGCATGCCATCCCCGCGCAGCAGGAACACCCCGCCGGGCCGGTCGCGCCAGGCGGCCCAGGTGCCCTTCTCGAGCACGCCCAGGAGCTGTTCCTGCATTTCCTCGAGGTAACTCCGCTGGTACTCGTTCAACAGCACCACGTCGGCGCTGAGCCCCTTGAGTCGCCAGTATTCCTGTGCGCGCAGCACCTGGCGCACCAGGGACACGTCGCGGTCCTGGACCACCCGGACCACCAGGATGGGCAGGTCGCCGGAGACGCCGTGCGCCCACAGGCCGGCCTGGCCGAGCGTGTTGCCGGCGAGGAACCCGGGGGAGGCGCGCAGGGTGGCGTCGGTCCACAGCACGTGCGAGGCGAGCCGTTCATAGAGCTGCGCCTCGGCGGTGGAGATCCCGAGGTGACTCAGCCGCATCTGCGTCTGGGTGGTGGCCAGCGCGAAGGTGCGGGCGGCCGAGGCGGGATCGTCGTACTTCTCCGCCAGCGCGATCGCGGCGGCGCGGCTGGTGGCCACACCCGTCGAGAACGCCAGCCGCACCTGCCCGCCGGGAGCGATACGCACGCGCCGGCGCAGGCTCAGGACCGGGTCCAGCACCGCCCCGGTGGTGCCGGAGAGGGCCCGCCCATCGAGTGCGACGGGGTTCTCGGCCGTGTGCCCCCGGCCCAGGAACCGGGCCCGGTCGGTCTCCCACTCCACCGCGCCCTGGGCGCCGTCCTCCGCGCTCAGGACGTGCACCGCCCACGGGGTGACCTCGTCGGGAGAGCGCGGGCGGCGTCCGCACAGCAGGGCGGTGCACTCAGGACGGTACTCCGTTTCGAGGAACAGCTTGAGGAACGCCGGGTGGGCGAGGTCGTCGCCGGGCGGCGCGAGCACGATCTCGACCAGGCTGGTGACCTCGATCTCGCGCAGCACCCCGGTGTGGTTGGTCAGGGAGATGCGGCGCACCTCCACGTCGTCCTCGGGGGACACCACGATGTCCAGCCGCGTCTCGATGCCGTCGTCGGTGCGTTCGAACAGCGCCTGGTCCGCGAGGAAGGTCACCCGGTAGCGCTCCGACTCGCGGCACACCGGCTGGTGGGCGGCGGACCACAGCAGGCCGCTGCGCACGTCGCGCAGGTACAGGAACTGACTGCCCGGGTCACACGTCGGATCGTCCCGCTGCCGCGTGACCGCGTGCCCGCGCCACGTGCTGGCGCCCCCGCCGGCGTTGGTGACGATCGCGGTGTACTGGCCGTTCGAGAGGAAATGGGTGCTGGGATACAGCGTGTGCGGCGACCGGAAGCGGCGCGGCGCGGCCGCGGGTACCTGCGGCTCGACGCGCGTGGATTCGGCGGGGCGCGGCCGGGTGACCGGCACGAAGCGCGGCACCCGCTCCTGCAGCAGCGGCTCGGTGGCCCGCACCCGGGGATCCGAATGGAAGCGCCGCACCATCGGGGCGCCGAGCACCGCGTTGGTCAGCGCGATCAGGCTCATGCCCTGGTGGTGCGCGAAGAAGGCCCGGACGTCGCGGACGCGGGCATGGCCGGTCGCGGGCTCGCCCTCGGGCGCGTCGGCCTTGCGCGGCGTGTAGTCGAGCGCCTCGATGAACCCGTAGCGCCCCAGGGCGCCCGCGCGCCCCAGCCGGCGGATGTTGGCGGCGGCGGCGCCGGGATCCACCAGGGCGGCCAGCGCGGTGGCATACGGCGCGATCACCAGGTCCTCGGCCAGGCCGCGCTTCAGCCCCAGGCCCGGCACACCGAAGGCCTTGTACTGGTAGCTGCCGTGGGGGTCCACCACGTTGTAGGCGGACTCCGAGATGCCCCAGGGCACCCGCTGCCGGTGCCCGTACAGGATCTGCGCGCGCACCGCCGCGCGGCAGGCGTTCTCGAGCAGCGTCTCGGGGTGGCTGCGCAGCAGCAGCAGCGGCATCAGGTACTCGAACATCGAGCCGCTCCACGACACCAGCGTGGTGCAGCCCTCGACGCCCACCAGCGCCCGCGAGAGCCGGAACCAGTGCTCCTGCGGCACCTCGCCGCGGGCGACGGCGATGAAGCTCGCGAGCCGGGCCTCCGAAGCGAGCAGGTCGTAGTAGGACGCATCCAGGCGCCCGGGACCTTCGGCGTCGGCCAGGCGGTAGCCGATCGAGAAGACCCCGCGGGCGCGGTCGTACAGGAACTTCCAGTCCATGGCGTCGGCCAGGGACTCGCAGCGGCGGGCGAGCTCTTGCAGCCGCGGCGACACCGACCCGGATCCGCTCACGGGCTCCGCCAGTCGGAGCAGCTCCTCCGCGAGCAGCCGGTCCCACCCTTCGACCGCCTCGGACTCGGGGCCCGCAGGTGCGCCCTGCAGGGCCTGCCCAACGGCGGCGCGCAGGCGCCCGGCGCGTTCTGCCACGGTATCGGCTCCGGCGCCTTCCCTGACCGCACCCACCGGGTCCAGCGTCGCGCGCAGCGCGTCCAGTTCCCGCTGCGCGCGGTGACAGCGCTCGCGGTGCGACGTGCCCGCGTGCGCCCGGTGCTCGAGCGCCAGCAGCGCCTCGGAGAGCACGCCCGCGGCGTCGGCGGCGCCCGCGCGCCTGCGGTCGGCGCCTGGCGCCCGCGCCGTCGCCCCGTCCGTGGCCCCGCCTGGCACTCCGTCCGTGGCCCCGCCCGGCGCCCGCCCCTGCGCCCCGTCCGCGATCTCGCGCAGCCCCGCCGACAGCGCCATCAGCGCACCGGCCAGGTTGCCGCTGTCCACGGTCGAGACGTAGCGCGGCAGGAGGGGCGCGAGCTTCTCCGTGTCATACCAGTTGAGGAGGTGCCCCTCGTGGCGCTCGAGCGCCTCCACGGTGGCGAGCGTGTTCCCCACGCGGTCCGCCAATTCCGTGTCGCCGAGGTAGCCCAGGTCGTGCGCCGCGAGCGTCGAGAGGAGCCCCATGCCGATGTTGGTCGGCGAGGTCCGGTGCGCCACACGGAGGTCCGGCGCGAACTGGGCGTTGTCGGGGGGCAGCCAGTGATCCTGCTCCGTGACGAACCGCTCGAAGTAGTGCCAGGTGCGGCGCGCGATCCGGCGCAGCTGCGCCGCGTCCGCGGCGCCCAGCGCCAGCCGCCGCGGGACCACCGGCCGGCTCAGCCACCACGCGACCATCGGGGAGGCCAGCCACGCGGCCAGGAACGGGAGCGCCAGCGGCAGCGCGGTGGCCCGCAGCGGCAGCACCCCGAGCAGCACCGCGAGGGCGGCGGCCGGGCCCGCCCACATCTCGACCACGAACACCCGGGGGCCCTGGCGCGCCAGCAGGCCGGCCGAGCGCGCCGCCGTGGCCGCGGCGGTCTCCCACTCCAGCAGCCGTCGCTGCGTGATCACCATCCGGACCAGGGTCAGGATGATGGCGTGCACCATTTCGTAGGCGTGGCTGGCCAGCAGCATGACCTGCAGCAGCACCTGGGCGCCCGCGGTCTCCAGTTCCGACCACACGTCGCGCAGGTACACGCCGAACGGCTGCTGCGCGCCCGGGCCGCGGGCCAGGTGCACCAGCGGCGGGAGCAGCGGGAAGCCGAGCACCGCGAGCGCGGCCAGGGTCCAGCCCAGCGGCGAGCCGGGGAGCCACGTCCACGCGGACGCCAGCATGGCCACCAGCGCGGGCGCCACCAGGCTGCGGCGCAGGTTGTCGAGGATCTTCCAGCGGCTGATGAGCGGCAGCCGGCTGCGCTCCAGGCCGCGCCGCGTGGGCACCAGCGGCAGCAGGTGCAGCAGGATCTGCCAGTCGCCGCGCACCCAGCGGTGCTGGCGCCGGGCGTGGGCCAGCACGCTCGAGGGGAAGTCGTCCACCAGCTCCACGTCCGACACCAGCGCGCAGCGCGCGAACAGGCCCTCGAACAGGTCGTGCGAGAGCATCGCGTTCTCCGCCACGCGGCCCTCCAGCGCGGCGGTGAAGGCATCCACGTCGTAGAGACCCTTGCCGGTGAAGCTGCCCTCGCCGAACAGGTCCTGGTAGGTGTCGGACACCGCCGTGGTGTACGGATCCACCCCGGTGTGGCCGGCGTACGCCCGGGCGAACAGCGAGCCGGCCGCGCTGGCCATGGTCACGCTGACGCGGGGCTGCAGGATCCCGTAGCCCTCCACGACCCGGCCCAGCCGCGGCTCGAAGCGCGGCCGGTTGAGCGGATGCTCGATCACCCCGATCAGCTGGCGCGCCACGTCGCGCGGAAGCCGGGTGTCGCTGTCGAGCGTCAGGCAGTAGCGCACCTGCGGCAGGATCCCGGGGGCGCCCACGCGCACCGTAAAGCTGGTGTCGGTGGCGCCCCGAAGCAGGCGGTTGAACTCCTCGATCTTGCCGCGCTTGCGCTCCCAGCCCATCCAGGCGCCCTCGCTGGCGTTCCAGCGGCGACCGCGGTGAAACAGGTGGAAGCGGTCTCCCGTGCCCGGCGCGTAGCGCGCGTTGAGCGCCTCGATCCCCTCGCGGGCCGCCTGCAGCACCTCCTCCTCGCCGGGCACGTGCTCCGCCGCCGCGTCCGGGAAATCGGTGAGCAGGGCGAAGTGGATCCTTGGATCCATGTTGCCGAGGGCATGCACCTCGAGGTGCTCCAGCAGGGTGTGGGCCCCTTCCACCGAGGACATCAGCGTGGGCACGATCACCATGGTGCGCGCCGGCTCGGGAATGCCGCCGCGCAGGTCGAGCCGCGGCAGCAGCTTCGGCCGCGCCACCCGGTGCACCACCCGGTGCAGCAGCGCCACCGCGAACTCGCTGGCGGGGACCAGCGTGAGCAGGCCCACCCAGAACCGCGTCCAGCCCGTCGCGTGCGCCGCCCCGGCCGCCGCGCACGCCGCGGCCACGCCGAGCCCGGTGAGGAGCGCCACCGAGCCCAGGTAGATGGGCGTGGCATGCTCGAAGATCAGCTGCTTCACGTGCCGCCGAAGCGGGGGGTGGTGGGCCACGTCGTGCTCGAGCTCGCGACGCCCGCCCCCGACCAGGTGGTAGCCGACGTGCGCCTCCCTGGAATCGGCGCCCAGTTCCTCGGCGGCCTGGCGGGCGCTTTCCACGGCCCGCAGCGCGACCCGGACCTGGGCCTCCCCGGTGGGATCGGCCAGCTCCTCCACCGCGTGGCGGTAACCGTCGCGGCTCATGAACTCCATGCGGCCATACACGCCCGAGGGGTCGCGCCGGAGGATGCGCTCGATCAGGCTGACATCCTCGACGTACTCGTTCCAGTCGATCGTGGAGCACAGCCGCAGGCTGGTGATGGAGTTGCCCATCGAGACGTGATTCATCGCCTGCCGCTGGTGCTCGGCGCGCACGGCCTCCTCCACCGTGGTCCCCGAGGCGTCCAGCCGCTCCTCGAGCCGCTTCCTGAGCCCGGCCGCGCCGGCGCCGAACTCACGCATGCGCTGCAGCAGCTGGTCCACGAAGGCCACGTGGGGGCGCGGTGGGAGGCCCGGCGGGGATTCCCGGTCCGGTCCGCCCTCGAACTCCGCGAACAGGCGGTCCGCCTCCAGCCGGCCCGTGCGGCTCTCGATGAGCTCTTCGGACAGGCGGCGCAGGTGATCAATCAGCGCGAGCTTGAGCATGCTCGGCCAGGCCCACAGCTCGCCGATGCTCAGCGGCGCCACCGTCTGGTAGGCGTAGACGAAGCGCTCCAGGCGCCGGGCGTCCAGGCGGGCGTCGCTGTAGCGGAGGAGCTCCACGGCCATGGCGTACACGCGCGCGGTGCCGGCGAGCTCGCGGGTGGTCAGCTTCGGAAGTTCGCGGTAGTAGCGGGTGGGGAGATGGCGGCGAATCTCGCGCATCTCGGCCTCGACCAGGTGGAAGTTGTCGAGGAGCCATTCGGCCGCGGGCGGAACCGGCTCGCCGCGGCGCACGTCGCCGGCGAGGACCCGGTAGGCGACGCGGAGCACCCGGGCGTCATCCGCCAGGCGGCGCAGCAGCCGGGGCGGGCCGCGCTGCGGGTTTCGCGACAGCGTGAACTCCGCGGCCAGCGCCCGGGCCCGCTCCTCGAGGCGCTCGACACCCAGGAGCTCCCCGTGCAGGGGGCTCGAGTCGAGGCCGATGAGCCTGCGGGCCGCCCCGTTCGACGGGCGGGCGCGGAACGGCACGGACCGGGTGCTGGCCATCAGCCGGGGGTCCTTTCGCAACGGGCTGCGCGCTGGAAGGAGATGCTACTTACCCTTCCGGCCGAAGTGCTGGAGTGGCGCGATCGGGACGGGGTGTGCCTTGGCGTTCGCGGCGATCTGCTTCTGTTTCTTCGCGGCCTCGTCCTGCTTCTTCTTGCGGTCGAAGGACTTCGGAGACTTGTCCCCCATGGGGCACCTCGCGGAATCGAGCCCGAGGAACTCCGGGCTCGACCCCACTCTAGCACGTTCGGAGGAAACAGGCTGGATTCTTGCTGGCGCAGGAATCGGGGAGGGGGGCCGGCGCTTCCCGGCCGGGGGACGGAGCGGTGGAGTCCCCCCCGGATCAGTACATGGACGGCTTCGGCGGGGAGCTTTCCGTGACCGGCTTGGCCGGGGCGGCCACCGTTTCGGTGACGATCTTCACGCTGGCCGATGCGCCGATGCGCGACGCGCCGGCCTCCACCATCTCCTGGGCGGCCTTGCGGTCGCGGATGCCGCCGGAGGCCTTCACTCCCAGCTTGCCGCCCACGGCCTGGCGCATCAGGCGAATGTCGGCGGCGGTGGCGCCCCCGGTGCTGAAGCCGGTGGAGGTCTTCACGAAGTCCGCGCCCGCGGCCTTGGACAGCAGGCAGCCGCGGATCTTCTCCTCGTCGCTGAGCAGGCTGGTCTCGAGGATCACCTTGGTGAGCACCCGCGGGCCCGCCTGTTCCACCACCTCGCGGATGTCCTTCTCCACGTACTCATTGTCGCCGCTCTTGAGGCGGCCCACGTTGATGACCATGTCCAGCTCGGTGGCCCCGTCCAGGATGGCGCGGCGGGACTCGAACGCCTTGGTCTGCGTGGTGGTGGCGCCCAGCGGGAAGCCGATCACGGTGCACACCTTCACCGGGGCGCCGTCCAGCAGGCGCCGGCACAGAGGCACCCAGCCGGGATTGACACACACCGACGCGAAGCTGAACTTGCGGGCCTCGGCGCAGAGTTTCTCGAAGTCGGACTGCACCGCGTCGGGCTTGAGCAGCGTGTGGTCGATCATGGACGCCAGCGTGGGGGCCATGTCGCACGAGGTCACGCCGGGGCCGCACCCGATGCGGCTGGCGCCGCTGTCCACGATGCCGCGCACGGCGTCGGGGCGCTTGAGCACGCACTGGCCGCAGGCGCTGCAATCGGAGCAGCTGCTCTGCGAGGCCATGGGGCCGATGCGCCGCAGGACTTCGGCCACGATTGTTTCCACCAGTTTCGAGTCAGCCACCAACTTCCACCTCCGCTCCGTCCTGCCTGCTGCGCCGCACCGAATTCACGCCTGGTGCGGGCATGTGCCCTACGGCGCGCGCGTTTCGTCCAGTTCGTTGATCTTCGCCACCCGCTTGGCGTGGCGGCCGCCGCCGAAGGGCGTCCGCAGCCACGTCTCGACCATTTCCTTCGCCAGGTCCGGCGTCACCACGCCGGAGCCGATGGACAGCACGTTGGCGTCGTTGTGGTCGCGGGAGTTGAGCACCGTCTTGAGGTCGTGGCACACGGCGGCACGGACGCCGCGCACCTTGTTGGCGGCCATGGCGGAGCCGATGCCGGCGCCGTCAATCACCACGCCGCGGTCGGCGGCGCCGCGCGCCACCAGCCATGCGACCTGCTTCGCGAAATCCGGATAGTCCACCGCTTCGGGGCCGTGGGTGCCCACGTCGGTCACCTGGTAGCCGAGGCCGTGCAGGTGGGGCAGGAGCAGGCCCTTGAGCGGGAAGCCGCCGTGGTCGGAGCCGATGGCGACGCGGAGCGACGAGGCCGAAACGTCCGGGGCGGCGGACACCGCGGCCGAGACGTTCGGGGCGGCGGACACCGCGGTTGCGGGTGGCGGCGGCCCCAGCGGGTTGGGCTCCTCGCGGCGCGGCGCCGTGGGGACCGGCCCGGATTTCTCCAGGCGATCCACGACTTCGGTCACCAGCCTGCGGACGAGACTCTCCAGATCCGTGCGTTCCATGGGAAGGCCGAAGGTATCACCGGGAGGCGGGATGCGGCAAGGCGGGGGTGTCGGGCGCGTGGATCCGGGGCGCGTGGATGCCGGCGGGGGGATGCCCTCGCCCTACCACGCCCTCAGCAGCAGGACCGGCACGCTCACCTGGTGCTGGACCTTGGAGGCGGTGGCGCCGAGGAAGATGTCGGCCAGGAAGCGATGGCCGTGGGTGCTCATGGCGATGAGGTCGCAGCCCTGTTCCTGGACCCAGCGCACGATCTCCTTCACCGGGTCGCCGAACGCCAGGTGCGTCTCCACGGGGATCGCCTCCGCCTCGAACTCGGCCTTCACCTTCTCGAGGTAGGCCTGGTCCTCGCGGATCTCCTCGCTCACGCCGTCGGCTCCGTACCACTGCGCCGCCCAGCCGGTGGCCACGTGCAGCAGCACCACGCGACTGTTCATGAGCTTCGCCATCGGCTTCACGTGGTCCAGGATGGCGCGGTCGGTGGGCGTGTGGTCCACGGTGATGAGGATCTTCTGGTACATGCGCTCCTCCGGGGCCTGGTCGCGCCGCTATCGTCCCGTGATCACGTGCCATGCCGTGTGGACGGACGACGGCAGGCCGTAGAGGTCCATCGCGGTGATCAGGAAGGCGCTGGCCCAGCCGCCGACCAGCAGCACGCCCCCCAGCTTCCACTTGCCCATCCGCTTCCGGGAACTGGTGAAGTGTAGCAGGGGAAACATCGCCAGGGGGAGTTGGAGCGCGAGGACCACCTGGCTCAGGGTCAGCAGGTCCGTGACGCTGCTGTCGCCGCGCACCGCGATGATCACCACCGCGGGCAGGATGGCGAGCCCGCGCGTGATCACGCGGCGCACCCACGGCGCGATGCGCCAGGTCATGAACCCCTCCATGACCACCTGGCCGGCCAGCGTGCCGGTGATGGTGCTGCTCTGGCCGCTGGCCAGCAGGGCCACGGCGAAGAGCGTGCTGGCGGCGGTGGCGCCCAGCAGCGGCGCCAGCGTCAGGTAGGCCACGCGGATCCAGTCGCTGTCCGGGCCGAACACCACCGTGCCGCCGCCGGGGACCGTGACCTGGGTCTTGCCGTGGAACACCAGCGCCGCGAGCACCAGGATGGAAGCGTTCACCAGGAAGGCGATGCTCAGCGCCACGGTGGAGTCGATGGTGTTGAACCGGATGGCGCGGCGCACCGAGGGCTCGTCGCGCTGGAAGTTGCGCGACTGCACCAGCGCGGAGTGCAGGTACAGGTTGTGCGGCATCACCGTGGCGCCGATGATGCCCACCGCCACGTACAGCATGCCGGCCTGGCGGAACCCGGGCGTGGACATGGCGCGGGCCATCTCCAGGAAGTCGGGCCGCGTCTGCTGCAACACGAAGATCTCGATGAAGTAGCACACGGAGATGGTGGCCACCAGCACCATCACCACCGCCTCGATGGTGCGCATCCCCGATTTCTGCAGCGCCAGCAGCAGCATCACGTCGAACGCGGTGATGATCACCGCCCACAGCAGCGGGATGTGGAACAGCAGATTCAGCGCCACCGCGCTGCCCAGCACCTCGGCCAGGTCGCACGCGCCGATGGCCAGCTCGGTCAGGATCCAGTTGGGCCAGCGCGTCCAGGCCGGGTACCAGTCGCGGCAGCACTGGGCCAGGTCCTTGCCGGTGACCACGCCCAGCCGCGCCGAGATCACCTGCATGAAGACCGCCATCAGACTGGCCACGCCCACGACCCACAGCAGGTCGAACTTGTACTGCGCTCCGCCCATGAGGTCGGTGCCCCAGTTGCCCGGGTCCATGTAGCCCACGCTGATCAGCACCGCGGGGCCCACGAACGCCCGCCACTGGCGCACGAAGCTCTCCGAGTGGTGGGGGACCTCCACCGAGCCGTGGAGGCCCTCGAGCGAGGGGATGGCGCCCTCCGGGGTCTCCGAGCCAGCCGCGTCCGGTTCGGTGGTGCGAGTGGGATCGCGCGGGTCGTCCGGGCTCATGGCCTGCCTTCCGGATCGGGGGGCGCGGGCTTCCGCGGGCCGGGGCCGCGCGAAGATCCCTGGCGTGCGGCTCCGGCTTCAGGCGTCCCCGGCGCGTCCCCGGCCGCGGCGCGGCCCCGGTAGGTGACATTGCGGGCCACGCGGAGGGTGCGCGCCAGCTCGCGGCTCAGCACCACCCGCGTGCGGCCCACCTGCAACTCCACGGAGCCGTCGAACTCCAGTCGGCGGAGGAGGGTGATGCGCGCGCCGGGGACAAGCCCCAGGCTCACCAGGTGCCGCAGCGCCTCCAGGCGGGAATCCTCGACGCGGCTCACCACCGCGACCGTGCCGGCCTCGAGCTCGTCCAGGGGGTGCGACGCGTCGCCGCGCACGCGACCGGTGCGGTCGGGGATGGGATCGCCGTGCGGGTCCAGCACCGGGTGGCCGAGCAGGCGATCCAGGGCGTCCACGAAGGCGTCGGAGGCGGCGTGCTCGAGTTTCTCGGCCTCGAGGTGCACCTGGTCCAGCGGCAACCCGCACATCCGGTGCAGGAACTGTTCGAGAATCCGGTGGCGCCGCACCACCGCGGTGGCGGCGCGCTCGCCCTCCGGCGTCAGGGTGGCGCCCCGGTAGCGCTCGTAGGCCACCAGGCGCGCGTCGGCCAGCCGCCGCAGCATGTGGGTCACGGACGCGGCGCGGATCTCCAACCGCGAGGCCAGCCGGGAGGTGCTCACTCCCCGGCCGGGGACGGCCAGCAGGTACAGCGCCTTGAGGTAGTTCTCGACCGTCGGGCTGTGCATGGGCTCGGGCTCCATGGAACGCATGAATTCAGGGTCACCTAATTCTAAAGTTAGGTCAATCTAAATTTCGGCCGGAGCGGGCCCCAACTTGAGCCTGGTAGGCCCCTCTCAAGCCGTGTGTCCCTGCTGCGGCACCGGTGTGTACCAACTGCCACCCGGAGTTCCGCCGTTTGCGTTTGCCGCCTGGCCATGGTGCTCGTAACTACCGTTCCTGCAATGGAAGCCGGGTTTCGAGTCGGGCCGCCGGTTCCGGCATGGCCTATGCAATACGCGGCAGGTGAGGTGCCAGACCCCCGAAGGCCGAACGTGGAGGAAACTACAATGAAGACCCTCACATCGCGCACAGACCGTCCGGCCGGACTGGCCGGCACGCCTACCTCCGGATTCGCAAAAGCGGCTCTCCTGCTCTGCCTTGGGATGGTGCTTACGCCGGCTGCGGCGGGCGCCGTGGTCCGCGTCTCGGTGGATGTGAATGCCCCGCCCGCCCGGATCCTGTTCCAGTCCGAGCCGCGCCGCTCCGGGATCGCCGGCACCGGGATCTACTTCGTGGGTGACTACGACGACGCCGACGTCTACTGCGCCGGCCCCTGGTGGTACGCCTACCGTGAAGGGTACTGGTACCGCTCCCGCGGGTGGCGCGGCCCGTGGGCCTGCATCAACGTCAACGTCATCCCGCGCGAGGTGATCCAGGTGGGCCCGCGCTACCGCCACTACCGGCACGTGTCCGCCAGCCAGTGGCGCGAGAACCACGGATGGCGCGGCCGCGAATGGCGTGACCATCGGCGCGACGACCGCCGCCATGCCCGTGAGGACTGGCGGGAGGCGCGGCGCGACGAGAAGCGCGAGCGGCACGGCCACCGCGGGCGCGACAAGAACGACGACTGACGTCCGCGGGCGGCGGGCGGCGCAGGACCCCGCGTCGTCCGCCGCCCCGGCGGTGGATAACCCGCCCCGGTGACCCCGGGGAACCGGGAAACGCTCCCGGCGGTGGATATCTTTCGCCGGCTGCGCCGTCCGCGAGGGCCTCACTGCCCCGCGGCGGCCTGGCCGGCGATTTTTTTCGGGCCGGTGCGCCGCATTCCTTGAACCCGCCTTCTTCGCGGTGCGATAATGCCCGCCATGGGACAGCCCTTCTTCCTGGCGATCGCCGGCAACATCGGCGTCGGCAAGACCTACCTGACACGCCTCATCCACCAGCGCCTCGGCTGGATCGCATACTTCGAACCCGCGATCGAGAACCCCTACCTGGCGAAGTTCTACGGCGACATGAAGACGTGGGCGCTTCGCTCGCAGCTCTACTTCCTGGAGCACCGCGCCGATTTCCAGCGCCGCATGATGCTCTCGGCGGATCACTTCATCCAGGACCGCACCATCTACGAGGACGCGGAGGTGTTCGAGCGCGGGCTGTTCGACATGGGCTACATCTCCTCCGAGGAACACCGGCAGTACCGCGAGGAATATGAGCGGATCCTGTCCGAGTTCCGTCCGCCCAGCATGGTGATCTACCTGCGGGCGCACCCCGACACGCTGCTCAAGCGCATCGCCAAGCGCGGCCGGGAGTGCGAGCGCACCATCAGCGCCGACTATCTCGCGCGCCTGGAGAAGAGCTACGAGCGCTGGGCCGACGAGATCTCCTCCACCGTGCGCGTGCACCGCATCGACACCAATGGTCTGAGGGACCTGGACGGTTCCGACGAGGTCGAGGAGGTCCTCGACCTGTTGTGTCGAGAAACCGGGTCGGTGAAGACCCGGAGCGGCACGGAGGGGTAAGCTCGAACCAGTAGGCCACGCCGGTGCTCGCCGGCCGCCGAAGCACGTCTCTCCGATTGGAATTCGATTCCCACACGCCTCCCGTGTTGTTCCCTCGAATTCGAAGAAGTAACTCCGCTTGCGCCCGACCCCACGGCAGGACCAGACCCCCGCGGGTAACCGAGACACCAAATGCCACGGAGCAAGTGGCCCCGGTGGTGGCACTGGGAGTTGGAACTGACCCCACATCTCTTGAAGCGGATGGAGGACAGGTGCTTCTCAGAAGTGGACCTGAGGGCTATGCTTGGGAGAGCCTCGTCCCTGCGCCGGGACGTCGCCGCAGGGAGATGGCGCGCACTGACGCGGCATGCCAATCGCCCCTGGGAGATTGTGGTGGAGCCTGATCTGGTCGCGTCGCTGCTAGTAGTCATTACAGCCTATCCGGTGCAGAAGGAACGACGATGATCGAATCCTATCTTGAGATCACCTACCGGCATGGGCGGCCGCTGGCCGCCTATCTATATCTGCCGCGCGCTCCCCGGGACCGTAGCTGCCGTACGGAGAAGGCGGCTGCGGGCCTGCTCGTTGATTTCAACCGGCGCGGGAAGGCCATCGGGATCGAGATGACCGCCCCAGGCAAGGTGACGGCGGCCACTCTGAACCGCGTGTTGCGTCGGTTGGGATTCCCCCCGATTCCCGTCGCGGATCTGTCGCCCCTCAGGGCGGCATAGGGGCATTCATGAAACTCGGCTACGTCGTCGGCGAGGTGGTGTCCACCGTCAAGATCTGCCCCATCTGCAACCACAAGCTGCTGCTGGTGCAGGTGGTGGGTGAGCACGACAAGCCGACGGGCCAGCCGATGATCGCGCTCGACAAGGTGGGCGCCGGGCCCGGCGAGAAGGTGCTGATCCTGGACGAGGGCAACGGCGCCTCGCAGATCCTGGGCGGGAACCGCGAGCCGGTGCGCACGATGATCGTGGGGGTGGTGGACCACGTGGACGTGGAATAGCGCGGCGGCAGAAAGACAAGCGAACGGGGCGGCCCTTCGGCCACCCCGTTTCTATTCGTGGGTCCTGCCCGGCGAAGGTGGCCCGCCCGGCGCCTCGCAGCCGCGCCGCGCCGCCGGGGGGCCTGCCGTGCGGCGCCACGCGCACGAGGCCACCGCAGCGCCGCCCTACAGCGGCTGGGGCTGGCGACCCTTCACGTACTTGAGGATCGCCCGGAACTGGCTCTCGCCGTCCAGGCCGGCCTCGGCCAGCACCTTGTCGGCCTGGCCGCTGCCCAGGAAGTGACCCTTGAGGAACGGGTGCAGCGTGGCGGTTCGACCCTGCTCCGAGAGGATCCAGCGGTACATCGTGGGCAGGGTGAAGCCGGTGATACCCATGGCCTCCCGCGCGCGCGACTCGGGGAAGATGCGGTCCTGCTCGGCGCGCGGCAGGGCGTCGAAGAGCTCGGCGCTGGCCACGTAGTACACGTTCAGGTCCACGCCTTCCTTCTCCAGCAGCGGCAGCGCGCCCTCCACGAACGCGTAGGTGACGCCGCTCTCCTGCAGCACCACCGTGCCGTCGCCGTGGCCGCCGTTGCCCCGGGCGGCGCGCAGCAGGTACACGCCGGTGGCGGAGGCCGACGCCGGCGCCAGACCCAGCTTCTTCCGGTCGGGCACCTTCTCGTTGGGCCGCGTCACGAACGGCGAGATCACCGCCGGGCGCTGGGTCAGCGCGGCGGAGAGCAGCGGCCACATCTCCGCCGGGTCCCACGGGGTGAGCGTGATCGCGGTGCCGCGCGGGAAGTTCTCCTGCAGCAGCTGCAGGGCCTGCGGGTCGGCGTGCGTGGGCCCGTCCTCGCCGGTCTTCAGCCCGGCGTGCGCGCACACCATGATGAACGGGCGGTACGGCTCGCGGGCGATCACCTGCCGCGCCTGCTGGCCGATGCAGTGCAGCCTCGCGGGGATGTGGCCCAGCGGCGCCAGGAACGCGCCGTAGGAGGAGCCCACGCCCACGTGATGCCCGAACGAGGAGATGCCCGCCAGGATGCCGCACATGGCGTCCTCGCAGATGCCGCCGGTGGAGAGCATCCGCGCGCCGGGGTTGGTCTTCGCGTTGAAGAAGCCCTCGGGGAAGCCCTTGCCCACCACGTTCACGCTGGTGGAGCCGAGCAGGTCCGCGGCGGCCGCCAGTAGCGCACCCTTCGAGAGGCTGTTGTAGTGGTTCAGCACGCGGCCCAGCTCACCGCGCAGCGTGGTGCTTTCGCCGGGCTGCAGCGCCACCTCGTCGGGGACGTGCGCGTGGGCCTTCGCGGCCGCGGCGTACGCCGGCGCGAGATCCGGACCGCCGGCGCGCGGCTTGCGGGCCAGCCGGGCGAGCCGGTCCTTCGCCCCGGTCAGCCGGGCGGCCAGGAAGTCGGTGGTGGCGCGGTCCTGCTCGAGCGCCGCGCGGATCACGCCGAGGGCCTCCCAGAAGCACTCCTCCATGACCTCGGGCTTCGCGCCGCCGCTGCAGCGCTGGGCGTTGGCCTCGCACGCCGGCAATGTGGCGCCGGTCTTCGCGAGCAGGGGTGCCACGGCCGCGTGGAATCCGTCGGAACACAGCTTGTGGCCGGCGCCGTGCGAGGCGCGGCCCTCGATGCCGTACTGCCAGCCCTTGGTGGTGCGGTACACGACCGCAGTGGGCTGTCCGTTCTGGATTGCCACCGCGCGGCGCTGCGCGGCGATCACCTGCTGGAAGTCGCGGCCGTCCTCCACGAACACCACGTTCCAGTCGTGCAGGTAGCACAGCTCCGCGGGGGTCCACTGCACGTAGTCGCCCGGCTTGTCGCCGTCGCGGCACACCTGGTTCGAGTCAATGGAGGCCTGGTTCCAGTCCACGTGCAGGAACGCGTTACCCAGCGAGGCGGTGCCCGCCGCGGCGAGCGCCTCGGCCACGCGGCCGGGAGTCATGCCGCCTTCGCCCTCCACGATGTGCACCCGCGGCGCGGCCGCGGCGTAGGCGTCCATGGCGCCGAAGGCCAGCCCCAGCGAAGTGGATACGCCCACCCCGGAGGCGCCGGTGGAGAGCTTCACGAACGGCGTGGCCGGCGTGGGGTGGCCGTCGAGGGGCTTGGCCTGGAACTTCCGGTACAGGGGGGTGGCCGTCACCGGGTTGCGGCGGAAGCCCAGCAGGTCCTCCATGCGCAGGCGCAGCTTCGCGTCGGCGGGCAGCAGCTTCGGGGCGGCGATGCGCGCGATCTCGTCGCGCAGCGCCCACAGTCCGTACAGGCCCAGTGCCTTGTGGCCGGCGGCGTAGGAGAGAATGTCGGCGTCCTCGCGGTCGGGGCTGGAAAGGTCGTAGTCCAGCCCGTCGTAGAGCAGCGAGGTGACGAAGCGGCCGGAGGAGATGGAGCCGCCGGGGTGCCCGGAGAGGGGCACGTAGTTGAACAACAGCGCGACCAGCGAGCGGTACACGGCGTCGAAGGCCTCGAAATGGCCCGCGTCCGCGGCCGTGAGCGGCGCCTTGCCCGCCTTCAGTTCCGCCGCGATGTCGATGTAAACCGCGCGCCTGGGTCCGAATCCAAATGTCATGGCATCGCTCCTTTTTCCACCCGTACCCCGCGTCCCCGGCCCGGGGCGCATCCGCGCCACCTCGGGGCCCTGCCGCGGAACCGAAAGTCCAGACAAGGTAGAATGCTAGCGGAGGCCGGGTGGAGTGACAAGGCGCGGCCTGTGGCGCGGCCCGGCAGGCGCGGCCTGTGGCGCGGCCCGGCAGGCGCGGTCTGTGGCGCGGCCCGGCCGCACGCGACCCGTGCGAGAAAGCAGTAACTCCATGCTGGCCATGTGCTCGCAGAGTGCAAGTGACTCGGATGCAGGAGGTGGAGCCATGTCGTTCACGTCGGAGGCGAGCATCGTGGTCGAGGCCCTCGAGCGCTACGGTGCGGAGTCGGTGTCTCGAAGCCGGCCGGTGATCCGGCTGACGCCGATGAACGAAATCATCGAAGAGCTGGACCTGGCCCGGTGGGTGTCCGAGGGCGGCCTGAACGGAGAGGCGCTGCGCGCCTTCCTGGAACGGTATCTCGCGGCCACCACCCGGCTGCAGCACCCCTCGTACCTGGCGCACCAGGTCGCCGTGCCGCACCCCACGGGAGCGCTCGCGGCGCTGGTGGACGGCTTCACCAACAACCCCATGGGCATCTACGAGATGGGTCCCGCGGCGGCGACCATCGAGTTCTTCATGGTCAACTGGCTGCTGGAGCGCGTGGGATGGACGCCGCAGCCGGTGCCGGGGGCGGCGGGGAACGGGGCGGACGCTGCGGCGCCCCACGGAGCGGGGGTCCTGACCCACGGCGGATCGCTGGCCAACCTTACCGCGCTGGCTGCGGCCCGCAGCCACGCCGTGCCCTCGGCGTGGGAGGACGGCAGTCCGCCCGGCCTGGCGCTCATCGCGCCCGCGTCCAGCCACTACTCCGTGGCGCGCGCCGCGGGCATCCTGGGGATCGGCTCGCGCGCCATCTACCATGCCGAGGTGGACACGCGCGACGTCATCCGCGTGGACCGGCTGCCCGCGCTGCTCGACCGGGTGCTGCAGGATGGGCGGCGGCCTGTCGCGCTGGTCGCGAACGCGTGCGGCACCGCGGTGGGCACGTACGATCCGCTGCGCGAAATCGGCGCGTTCTGCCGGGAGCGGGGCCTGTGGTTCCACGTGGACGGCGCCCACGGCGCCACGGCGCTGCTCTCCCCGAAGCACCGGCACCGGCTCGACGGCGTGGAGACCGCGGACTCGCTGGTGTGGGACGCGCACAAGATGATGCGCGCGCCTGGCGTGTGCGCCGCGGTGCTGGTGCGCGACCGCCGCACGCTGGACGGGGCCTTCCAGCAGGAGGCCAGCTACCTGTTCCACGAGAAGCACCAGCCGGGCTTCGACTTTATGCACCGGTCCGTGGAGTGCACCAAGGCGGGCCTGGGCCTGAAGATCTTCGCCGTCCTGGCCGCGCTGGGGGAGCGCGGCCTCGCCGACTACGTGGACGGCCGGTTCGCCTTGGCGCGCGAGGCATGCGAGCACATTCGCACGGTCCCGGGATTCGAGTGCCCCGTGGAGCCCGAGTCCAACATCCTGTGCTTCCACGCCCCGGGTGACGACGCCGAGCAGATCCGGCTCCGGGACCGCCTGATCGCGGACGGCGACTTTCACCTGTCCACCACGCTGTTCCGCAACCGGCGCCACCTGAGGCTGGTGTTCATGCACCCCGAAAGCTCGATGGACGACGTGCGGCGGCTCATGGCGCGGCTGCGCGAACTGCAGGCGGAACCGTGAGCCAGGGACCCCCTTGACGGCCCCCGGGTGCCGGGGCATACTCAACTCACCCCTCCCCATATGGGGAGGGATAGGGCGCGCCGCGCGGGCAGCGCCACACGCGAGAGAGGCACTCGAACCATCGCACGCGCCGGCAGCGCACGAACCCCGGGAAGGCCCGACCATGGATCACGCCAGTCACGACAGCCGCAAGGTGCTGGACCTGCTGAAAACCGCCCGCGGGCAGGTGGAGGCGGTCATCCGGATGGTGGAGGACGACCGCTACTGCATCGACGTTTCCAAGCAGGTCCATGCGTCCATCGCGCTGCTGAAGAAGGCGAACCTCGTCGTCCTCAAGCAGCACATGAACACCTGCGTGCGCGACGCCGTCCGGACCGACAAGGGCCCCGAGAAGATCGAGGAGATCGCGCACATCCTGGAGAAGTACCTTGCCTGAATCCGCGACCATGGCCGGGCCCCCGGGGAAGTCCGTCCAGGTGCCCATCCAGGGCATGACCTGCGCGGCGTGCGCCCGGAGCATCGAGCGTGCCGTCGGCAAGGTGGAGGGCGTCACGCGGGTGGCGGTCAACTTCGCCTCCGAGAAGGCGTCCGTGGAATACGACCCGGGCGTGACGCGGCTGTCCGCGATCCGGCAGGCCATCACGCGGGCCGGCTACACGCCGCTCGCATCCGACACCGGCGCGAAGGCGGACGCGCACCGGGATGCCCGGGAGCGCGAAGTCCGGTCCCTGTGGATCCGGTTCGCGATCTCGGCCGCCTTCTCGCTGCCGCTGCTGTACGTGGCCATGGGGGCGATGCTGGGCCTGCCCCTGCCCGGAGCCTTCGCGCCGGCGCAACATCCGCTGCGCAACGCGCTGCTCCAGCTGGGACTGGTGGTCCCGGCGGTCGCCGCGGGATACCGGTTCTACGTCGCGGGCACGAGGGCGCTGCTGCGGCTCTCCCCCAACATGGACACGCTGATCGCCATGGGCACCAGCGCCGCGCTCGTCTACAGCGCCGCGTCGGTGTTCGCCGTGGCCGGCGGCGACGCGCACGCGGTCCACAATCTCTACTTCGAGACCGCCGGGGTCATCATCACGCTCATCCTCCTCGGCAAGGCCCTCGAGGCCGTGACCAAGGGGCGGACCTCGGAGTCCATCAAGAGGCTCATGGGGCTGCAGCCCGGCACCGCGACGGTGCTCCACGACGGCGCGGAGATCGAGGTCCCGGTGGGGGAGGTCGAGGTCGGCGACCTGGTGCGGGTGCGCCCGGGGGGGAGGATCCCCGTGGACGGGCAGGTCGTGGACGGCCGGAGCACGGTGGACGAGTCCATGCTCACCGGTGAGAGCCTGCCGGTGACGAAGGAGCCGGGCGCGCCGGTCGTCGGGGCCAGCCTCAACAAGCACGGCTCGATCACCTTCCGTGCCACGAAGGTGGGGGCGGACACGGTGCTGGCGCGCGTCATCGCCCTGGTGGAGGAGGCGCAGGGCTCGAAGGCGCCCATCGCGCGCACGGCGGACGTCGTCTCGGGGATCTTCGTACCCGTCGTGTTCGGGGTCGCGGTGCTGGCGGCGGGCGCGTGGCTGCTGCTCGGGCACACGCCCGCGTTCGCCCTCACCGTCTTCGTCGCGGTGCTCACCATCGCCTGCCCCTGCGCGCTGGGGCTGGCCACGCCGACGGCGATCATGGTCGGCACCGGCAAGGGCGCGGAGCACGGCGTGCTGATCAAGTCCGCCGCGGCGCTGGAGACCGCCCACCGCATCGACACGGTGGTGTTCGACAAGACCGGGACCCTCACCCGCGGGGAGCCCGAAGTGACCGACATCGCCCCGGCACCGGGCTTCGGTGAGCTCGAACTGCTCTCGCTCGCGGCCGCCGCCGAGAGGGGCTCCGAGCACCCCCTGGGCGACGCCATCGTGCGCGCGGCGCGCGCGCGCGGCGCGGCCGAGCGGGAGGTCCGCGATTTCCGGGCCATCCCGGGCCGCGGCATCGAGGCAGTGGTCGAGGGACAGCCGGTCCTGCTCGGAACCGCCGGCTTCCTGACGTCGCGGGGTGTGGACACCGCCGCGGGCGCGGAGACGGCGGACCGGCTGGCCGGGGACGGCAGGAGCCCCGCGCACGTCGCCGTGGACGGCCGCTACGCCGGGCTGGTGGCGGTGGCCGACGTGGTGAAGGAGTCCAGCGCGCGGGCCATCGCCGCCCTGCGCGGCATGGGCATCGAAGTGGTGATGATCACCGGCGACTCGGCCCGGACCGCCGGCGCCATCGCGCGCCAGGTGGGCATCGAGCGCGTGCTGGCGGAGACGCTGCCGCAGGACAAGGCCGCGGAGGTGAAGAAACTGCAGGCCGCCGGCCGCCGGGTGGCCATGGTCGGCGACGGCATCAACGACGCGCCGGCGCTGGCCCAGGCGGACCTGGGTGTGGCCATCGGCTCGGGCACCGACGTGGCCATGGAGAGCGCCGACGTGGTGCTGATGCGGAGCGACCTGATGGGGGTACCGGCCGCCATCGGGCTCTCGAAGGCGGTCATGCGCAACATCCGGCAGAACCTGTTCTGGGCCTTCGGGTACAACGTGCTGGGCATTCCCGTGGCCGCGGGGCTGCTGTACGCCTTCGGCGGCCCGCAGTTGAGCCCCATCCTGGCCGCGGCGGCGATGTCCATGAGCTCGGTTTCCGTGCTCACGAACGCCCTGCGCCTGAAGAGATACCAACCGATCCGCTGACGCCGCTGGAGGAAAGTGATGACGAAGCATCTCTCGATCGAAGGCATGAGCTGCGCCCACTGCGTGGCACACGTGACCGCCGCGCTCACCGGGGTCTCCGGGGTCACCTCCGCGAAGGTGGACCTGGCCACGAAGAGCGCGGTGGTGGAAGGCGGCACGTTCGAGGACGGGGCGTTGAAGGCCGCCGTCGCGGAGGCGGGGTACGAGGTCGTCGGCATCCAGGCGGGGGGTTGAGATGAAACAGGTGCTCGACCGGGTGTTCGCCCTCTCCCCCGGGATCCGCTACGTCGCGATCTACCACCACGGCCGCCTGACCTCCGCCGCCCGTCCCGGCCTGGCCAACGCCAGCGCCGCGGAGTCCGACAAGTATGAGGAGTTGCTGGTGAACCCGACGCTGCTCAAGCTGGCGGGACAGCGCGGGGACATCGACTGCGGCGGCCTGGAATTCCTGGTCGTGCGCTACGGCAGCTTCTTCGAGCTGGTGTGGCCCCTGCCGGCCGGGCACATCTCGGTGGGCATCGAGCCCGGCGCCGATCCGCTGGGGGTGGTGCCGGCGGTCCGCGAAGTCGCGAACGACCTGCAGGGCTGAGACGCGCTCCCGCTTCGCTGCTCCCCTGCGATGCGGAGCGCGGGCCCGGGGCTGCCGGAGGTTTCGTTCAACGCGGCTTGTCGAGCACGCGCACCATCGGCACGTCCGGCGCGAACTCCACCACCGGCAGTTCGGTGTTCGCGTTGATGTGGCGGGCGACCTCCAGGAAGAAGGCCCGGGTGGCCGGGGATTCCGGGCCCGTCGACAGCAGGTCGCGCCGCGAGAATCTGAGGTTCCCCAGCGGATCAAATCCATGTCGCGCCGCGAACTTCCGCCGCACCACGGGGTCGGTGAACATCCACGGGTTCAGCACCTCGAGCCCCGGATTCTCCCCGCCGAAGAGCTGGTACTCGCGCAGGCGCTGGAACATGTCGTTGTGCCAGAGCACCAGTCCGCGCTCGCAGCGAATCCCGGACCACATTTCGTGCACCATCGCGTCCAGCCCCACGTGCGCGGAGCGCAACTGCAGGGCACTCTGCGACCACGGCAGCCACAGCGCCACGGCGAGCCCTCCCAGCGCCGCGCCCGCCGCGATCGCCGGCCTGCGGCCGGCCCTGCCCGCCCCCATGCGCGCCGCGAGGACGGGCACCACCGGGAGCAGCGCCAGCCCCAGGGGCGGCAGGAAGAAGGCGCCCGGATCGCTGACGCCGTAGGACAGCGCGAAGCCGGTTTGCAGGAGCACCGCGGCCATGAGTGCGAGCAGGCCCAGGCGCGCCGCCCTGCCCCTGCCCGCGCATGACGCGGCGAACAGCAGCAGCCCCGGCACCAGGAAGGGGAGCACCGTGGCTGCGATCGCCGACCCTTCCTCCCCCGAGAAGCCGAAGTGCCCGACCAGGCCGTGGTACTGCGCGCCGGTGACGTGGCGCCAGAACCCGACCCATGTGGGCTCGAGCCCCACCCAGTGAGCCGGACCTCCGGCCCCCATCCGGACAAACAGCAGTCCATAGCTCGACAGTGGAACCAGGGCCGCGAGGGCGGCGACGGCGAGATGGGCGAGCCGGCGCCGGCCGGTCCCAGGGTGGGCCCACAGCAGCGACCGCGTGAGCGGGCCGACGACCAGCCCCGCCGCCAGGTGATGTGCGAGCCCCGCGCCACACATCAGGCCCCAGCCCGCGGCCGCTCGCGCCGACAGTCCCGCGCCCCGGCCGCCGTCTCCGCCCGGCGCGCGCACCCCGCCGGGCGCCCCCACCAGGCGCCAGAACAACAGCGCCGCGCCCATGACCCAGGCCTGGTGCCACGAGTACACCTCGGCCACCGTGGCCACGTCGATCCATGCCGGGTGGAGCGCGAAGAGCGCCACCGGGAGCGCGGCCAGCGCCGCGCGCGCCGGGACCGGCAGCCCGGCCCCGGGCGGGATCAGGCGGGCGCCCAGCGCGTGCATCAACCCCACCGCCACGCCCGCCCCGAGCGCGCTCCAGGTGTTGGCGGCGAACGCCCAGGACGCGCCGAGGGCGTGCAGGGCCATGACGTAAGCGTGACCGAAGAGCGTGTACAGGGGGTAGCCCGTGGGGTGGGCGATGCCGTTCAGGGCGAGCACGAGCGTGAATTCGCTCGAGTCCCCGCTGCCGGAAACCGGCGGGGCGAAGCGCAGGCAGGCAGCCAGGGCGGCGACTCCGGCCAGGGTGGACCAGTACCATGGCACGGGTCGCTGGACTGGAAGCATGGGCGGATGCTACCAGCGGCGCGGGAGGCGCTCAACCGCGCATGGCGGGGCGGCTCCCCGGGCCTCCCCGGCGCCGCGCGTGGGGTCCGCCGCGGGCAGGTCCCCCGCGGGCAGGTTTGCAACCCCTCCGGCGAACCTCTATACTTCCCGAGGTTCCGGCCCACCCGGCCGGCGAACATCCGTTCGCCCCCCGAACCACCGCAAGGATCGAGCGATTTGTCGCCTATTCACCTGTTAATCTTCGCCTTGTACGCAGTGACCGGGCTCGGCTACGGGGCCCTGTTCGTGGGCCGCACGCCGGCCCTAGGACGGGCCGCCCGACCGCTGCTGCTGCTGTCCATGGCCGCCCACCTGGTCTACATGGTGTGGCGGAGCGTGGAGGTGCACACCCTGCCCCTGTCCACGCTCTCGGGGGCGCTCACCACCGTCTCCCTGAGCCTCGCGGCGGTGTACCTGTATCTCGAGATCCGCCAGCACACGCCGATGACCGGGGTGTTCGTGGTGCCGGTGGTGGCGCTGCTGGTCCTGATCGGCGGGCTGCCCTTCCCCGGGGTGAAGCCGCCCCAGGAGCTGCTGAAGCTGCTGGAGTCGCCGTTCTTCGCCGTGCACATGCTGAGCGCGGTCACCGCCTACTGCGCCTTCGCGCTGGCGGCGGTCTACGGGTTGCTGTTCCTGATGCTCTACCACGAGCTCAAGCTGGGCCGGCTCACGCTGGTCTATCACCGGCTGCCGCCCCTGGAGCAGCTCAAGCAGATGAACATCCGTTCCACGCTGGTCGGCTTCGTGCTGCTGACCGCGGCCATCGCCATCGGGGCGATCTGGCTCTCGAGGCTCAAGCCCACCTATTTCGCCGACCCCAAGGTGATCTCGTCGTTTCTCGTGTGGGTGATCTTCGGCGTGGCCATCATGGCCCACTATCGCTGGTCCCAGAGCAGCCGCGCCCCGGTGTTCCTCACCCTGGCCGGGTTCGCGATGCTGCTGCTCTCCACCCTCGTGATCGGGCCGCTGTCGAGCTCCTTCCACCAGTTCCGCTGAGGCGCCCGCGGCATGATCCTGTGCGTCGGACTGAACTACCGGACCTCGCCCGCCGAGATCCGTGAAAACGTGGCGCTGACCCCCTCGGAGGCCGAGGAGGCGCTGGAGGCGCTGCGTCGCAGGTTCAGCCGCGAGGCCATCATCCTCTCGACGTGCAACCGCACCGAGTTCTACACCCGCGGCGAGGAATTCGAGAACCCGCTGGTCGCGGTCTCCGAGATCGTGAAGGCCCTCAAGGGCATCGACCTGATGCAGCACGCCGACACCACCTATGTGTGGCGCACCGAGGAATCGGTGGCGCACCTGTTCCGGGTCACCTCGGGGCTGGACTCGATGGTGATCGGCGAGACCGAGATCGCGGGCCAGGTGCGCGCCGCCGCCGACCTGGCGGCGAAGCGCGGCATGAGCGGCACGGTGCTGCGCCGCATGGTGGACTCGGCCATGCACTGCGCGCGGCGGATCCGCAGCGAGACCGCCATGACCCAGGGCTCGGTGTCCATGGCCTCGGTGGCGGTGGCCCTGGCCGCCAAGGTGCTCGGCAATCTCGGCAGCAAGAAGGTGCTGATCCTGGGCGCGGGCGACACCTGCCGCATCGCCGCCATCCAGTTGCTGGACGGCGGCGCGAGGGACTTCCGCATCGTCAACCGCACCCTGGAGCGCGGACAGGCCCTGGCGGGCAAGGTGGGCGGCCAGGCGTTCGGCCTGGACGCGCTGCCGCGGCTGCTGCCCGAGGCCGACCTGGTGTTCAGCGCCACCTCCGCGCCGCAGCCGCTGATCACGGTGGACATGATGCGCGAAGCCATGCGCGCGCGCCGCGGCCGCAGCTCGGTGCTGGTGGACCTGGCGGTGCCCCGCGACATCCACCCCGACGTGAACCGCCTGCCGAACGTGTTCGTGTACTCCACCGAGGCGGTGAAGAGCATCGTGGACGACAACCTGGAGCGCCGGCGGAAGGAAGCGCCGCGCGCCGAGGCCATCGTCTCCGAGGAGCAGTTGAAGTTCCTCGAGTGGTACCGGGGCCTGGCGATCGCCCCGACCATGGCCACGGTGCGCGCGAGCCTCGAGGAGCTGCGCGCCCGCGAGCTGAGCCGCTACGCGCGCAAGTTCGCTCCCGAGGACCTGCCGAAGCTGGAGGAGCTGACCCGCAGCCTGGTCTCGAAGATCCTGCGCGGCCCGACCATGCGCCTGGTGAAGGCGCAGCAGGACCCGCGGCGGGGCACCGAGCTGGCCGAGGCGGTGCGGCACCTGTTCGACGTGGAGGGCGTGCGGCCCGGAGAGGAGCCTGATGAGGATCGGAACGAGGGGTAGCGCGCTGGCGCTGGCGCAGTCGCGCCACATCGCGGCGCTGCTGCGCTCCGCGGGCGAGTCCCCGGTGGACCTGGTGGAGCTGAAGACCTCCGGCGACAAGCACGTGGACCGCCCGCTGGCCGAGATCGCCGGCCTGGGCGCGTTCACCCGCGAGCTGGAGGAGGCGCTGCTGCGCGAGCAGGTGGATCTCGCGGTGCACTCGCTCAAGGACCTGCCGACGGTGCTGCCGGAGGGCCTGGTGCTGGCGGCCGTGCCCGCGCGCGAGGACGTGCGCGACGTGCTGGTGAGCCGCAGCGGAGCGAAGCTGGCCGAGCTGCCCGCCGGGAGCACCGTGGCCACCTCGTCGCTGCGTCGTTCGGCGCAGGTGCTGCACGCGCGGCCCGACCTCAGGTGCGTGGAAGTGCGCGGGAACGTGCCCACGCGCCTGCGCAAGGTGGAGGAGGGCCAGTGCGACGCCATCGTGCTGGCGCTCGCCGGCCTGAAGCGCCTGGGCCTGGCCGACAAGGTGACCGAGATCTTCGAGCCCTCGGTGATGCTGCCCGCCGTGGCGCAGGGCGCGCTGGGCCTGGAGACGCGCGAGGCCGACCGCGCCACCCGCGCGGCGGTGGAGAAGCTGACCGACGCGGCCGCCTTCGTGGCGGCGCGCGCCGAGCGCGAACTGCTGCGCTCGCTGGGCGGTGGGTGCCGCCTGCCGCTGGGCGCATGGGCGCGCGTGGAGGGCGGCACGCTGACCCTGGACGGCATCGCGTGCTCGCCCGACGGCAGCCAGGTGGTGCGCGCCACCGGTTCCGGCCCGGCGAGCGACCCCGAGGCGGTGGGGCGGGCCGTTTCCGACAAATTGCGGGCCCAGGGCGCCGAGGAGCTGCTGAAGCTGGCCCCGGTGATCCCCCCTCCGCCGAAGGCCTGAGCGATATGAGCCGGCTGGTGCTGTTCCCGCGCCCGCCGGAGGCGGGTGGCCCGGAGGAGGTGGTCCTCGCCGCGGCGGGCTGTGCCGCGCTGGTGGTGCCCGCGATCCGCTTCGAGCCGGGCGCCGACAGCGATGCGCTGGCGGAGGCGCTGCGCGCCGGGCCGGCGCCGGACGCGGTGGCGGTGACCAGCGCGCGGGCGGCCGAGGCCGTGGCCGCGGTGCTGGGCGCGATGCGCCCCGCGCCGCGGGTGCGGCTGGCCGCCGTGGGCAGTGCCACCGCCCGGCCGCTGCGCGAGGCGGGCCTGGACGTGGACGTGCCGCCCCAGGGCGAGGCGCAGGGTGCGGCGGCGCTGGCCGCGCACCTGCTGCGTACCCTTGCGCCCGGGGCGCGGGTGCTGTTCCCGCGCGGCAACCTCTCCCTGGGCACGCTGCCGGATGCGCTGCGCGCGGCCGGCGTCCAGGTGCGCGAACTGGAGGTCTACCGCACCGTGGACGCGGTGCCGGACGTGGAGCAGCTGCGCGCCGCCCTGGATCGGCGGTGGGTCGCGGCGGCGGTGTTCACCTCGCCCTCCGGCGTGGAGGCGCTTCGCGCCGCGCTGGGGCCGGGTGGATGGAAGGCGCTGGCCGCGCTGCCGGCGGTGGCTCCGGGCCGCACCACCGAGACGGCGCTGCGCGCCGCGGGCGCGGTGCGGGTGGAGCGGGCGGCAGACCCCGGCAGGGCCGGTGTGGCCGCCGCGCTGGCAAAGGTGTTGGGCGAAGAGTAGGGCGGACGGGTCCGCCTGCGGAACTTGAGCGTCACGCACGCCGCGCGCGTGCAGGGAGGGGACGATGAGCTTTCCGATCACCCGGATGAGGCGCTTCCGACGCACGCCCGAGCTGCGGGCCATGGTGCGCGAGGCCCGTCTTTCGCCAAGCCAGCTGGTGCTGCCGCTGTTCGCATGCCCGGGCGAGAACGTGGAGCACCCCGTGGGTTCCATGCCCGGCTGCTACCAGCAGTCCATTGACCGGCTGCTGGACACCGCCGCGCTGGCGGTGAAGCGCGGGGTGGGCTCGGTGATCCTCTTCGGCATTCCCGAGAAGAAGGACCCGGTGGGCTCCGCGGGCTACGCCGCCGACGGCATCGTGCCGCAGACGGTGCGCGCGCTGAAGGCCGAGCTGCCGCAGCTCATCGTGTGGACCGACGTCTGCATGTGCGAGTACACCAGCCACGGCCACTGCGGCATCCTCAAGGACGGCTACGTGGACAACGATGCCACGCTGCCGCTGCTGGCGAAGGCCTCGGTGGCCTACGCGAACGCCGGCGCGGACGTCATCGCGCCCTCCGACATGATGGACGGCCGCATTGGCGCCATCCGCGCCGCGCTGGACGAGGCCGGGCACGAGCTCACCCCCATCGTCTCCTACGCCGCCAAGTACGCCTCGGGCTTCTACGGCCCGTTCCGCGAGGCGGCGGAGAGCACGCCGCAGTCCGGCGACCGCCGCGGCTACCAGATGGACCCGCCCAACGCCGACGAGGCGCTGAGCGAGGTGGCCCTGGACCTGGAGGAGGGCGCGGACGCGGTGATGGTCAAGCCCGCGCTGGCCTACCTGGACATCATCTGGCGGGTGAAGAACGAGTTCCGCGTGCCGGTGGCCGCCTACAACGTCTCCGGCGAGTACTCCATGATCAAGGCGGCGGGGGAGCGCGGCTGGATCGACGCCGAGCGGGTGGCGCTGGAGGTCCTCACCGCCATCCGCCGCGCCGGCGCGGACATCATCCTCACCTACCACGCCATCGAGCTGGCGGAGAAGCTGTGATGCAGGACTCCATCCCCCGCAGCGAGGAGCTGTTCCGCCGCGCCGGGGCGCTGATGCCCGGCGGGGTGAACTCCCCGGTGCGCGCGTTCCGCGCCGTCGGCGGCACGCCCCGCTTCATGGACCACGCCGAGGGCCCGTACCTCTTCGACGCCGACGGCCACCGCTACGTGGACTACGTGCTGGCGTGGGGCCCCATGCTGCTGGGGCACGGCGACCCTTCCGTGGTGCGGGCCGTGGCCGAGCAGGCCGCGCGCGGCATCGTGTTCGGCGCCTCCACGGAGGCCGAGGTGACGCTGGCGGAGACGCTGCTGCGCCTGCTGCCCTCGCTGGAGCGGGTGCGGCTGGTGAACTCCGGCACCGAGGCCGCCATGAGCGCGCTGCGGCTGGCCCGCGCGGCCACCGGGCGCGACCTGTTCCTCAAGTTCGACGGCTGCTATCACGGCCACGGCGATTCGTTCCTGGTGCGCGCCGGCAGCGGCGCCGCCACGCTGGACGTGCCCGACTCGCCGGGCGTGCCGGCCGCCCTGGCGGCCATGACGCGCATCGCGCGCTACAACGACCTGGACTCGGTGAACGCGGTGTTCCGCGCGCACCCCGGGCAGGTGGCCGCGGTGTTCGTGGAGCCGGTGGTGGGCAACTACGGCGTGCTCCCGCCGCGGCCCGGGTTCCTGGAGGGCCTGCGCGAGGCCTGCACCCGCGAGGGCGCGGTGCTGGTGTTTGACGAGGTGATGACCGGCTTCCGCGTCGCGAAGGGCGGCGCGCAGGGCCGCTACCACATCCGCCCCGACCTCACGCTGCTGGGCAAGGTGATCGGCGGCGGGCTGCCCATCGGCGCCTACGGCGGGCGCGCGGACCTGATGGACCGCGTCTCACCCAGCGGACCGGTGTACCAGGCGGGCACCAACTCCGGCAACCCGGTGGCGGTGGCCGCGGGGCTGGCCACGCTGGCCCGGGTGGAGCACGAGCCGGTGTGCGAGAAGGCCGAGGCGCAGGCCGCCAGGCTGGCGGCCGGGCTGCGCGAGGCCGCGACCCGGGCCGGGGTGGAGGTCACCGTGAACCAGGTGGGCTCCATGTTCACCCTGTTCTTCGCACCCGGGCCGGTGGACGACCTGGGCTCGGTGGGCCGCGCCGACCGGAAGAAGTTCGCCGCGTTCCACGCGGCGATGCTGAGGCGGGGCGTGTACCTGCCGCCCTCGCCGTTCGAGGCGGCGTTCCTGTCCGCCGCCCACACGGACCACGAAATCGAAGCCACGTTGCGCGCCGCCTCGGAGGCGCTGGTGGAAGCGAGGGGGATCGCGTGAAGACCGCGCTCGAGACGCCGCTGTTCCTGAAGACCTGCCGCTGCGAGCCCGCGGATCGCACTCCGCTGTGGATCATGCGCCAGGCCGGGCGCTACCTGCCCGAGTACCGCGCGCTGCGCGAGAAGCACGACTTCATGGAGATCTGCCGCACCCCGGCGCTGGCCGCCGAGGCCACGCTGCAGCCCATTGACCGCTTCGGCCTGGACGCGGCGATCATCTTCAGCGACATCCTGGTGGTGGCGCAGGCCATGGGAGTGGACGTGGAGTTCAACCCCGGCCCGGTGTTCCGCACCCGCGTGGACGGCCCCGCGGCCGTGGCCGGCCTCACCGTGGCGGGGGTGCGCGAGGCCACCACGTTCGTGCCGCTGGCGGTGCGCGAGGCCCGGGAGCGGCTGAAGGGCCGCGCGCCCCTGATCGGGTTCGCGGGCGCGCCGTTCACCGTGGCCACCTACATGGTGGAGGGCGGGGGCTCGCGGAACTTCGAGCGCATCAAGTCGCTGCTCTTCAGGGACCCCGCGTGCGCCGCCGACCTGCTGCGCAAGGTGGCGCAGGCCACCACCGAGTACCTGCAGGCGCAGGTCGAGGCCGGCGCCGACGCCATCATGCTGTTCGACACCCACGCCGGCCTGCTGGGCCCCGAGGAGTTCGACCGGTTCGCCGCCCGACCGGTGGAGGAGGTGCTCGCCGGCGTGAAGGGCGACGTGCCGCGCATTTACTACTCCCAGGGCACGTGTGGCGCCCTGAAGCGGATCGGCCGGCTGCCGGTGAACGTGGTGGGACTGGATTACCGCGCCGACCTGGGGACCTCCCGAGACGTGCTCGGGCCGAAGCTCGCGGTGCAGGGCAACCTGGACCCGGCCGCGCTGCTGGGTCCCGTCGCGGAGGTGGTGCGCCGCGCGAAGGCCATCCTGGCTTCCAACGGCGGGCGGCCGGGGCATATCATGAACCTGGGGCACGGCATCCTGCCCGGCACGGACCCTGCCGTGGTGCAGGCGCTGGTGGACGCCGTGCGCGAATGGAGGAACCAACCTTGAGCGGCTCATCCTCGGTGCGCGTCACCGCGGAGCGCCTGGCCCGCTTCGACCGACCCGGTCCCCGGTACACTTCCTACCCCACGGCCGTGGAGTTCCACGAGGGCTTCACCGCCGAAATGTACGTGGAGCGCCTGCAGCAGGCCTCCGAGCTGGTGGACCAGCCCATCTCGATGTACATCCACCTGCCGTTCTGCGAGGAGCGCTGCTACTTCTGCGGCTGCAACGTCATCATCACCCGCAAGCCCGAGGTGTCCACGCGCTACCTCGAGAGCCTGCATCGCGAGATCCGCCTCACCGCGAAGCTGCTCGGGAAGCGCCGCAAGGTGAACCAGTACCACTGGGGCGGCGGCACTCCCACGTATCTCACGCCCGACCAGATGGAGAAGCTCCACGCGGTCGTGCGCGAGGAGTTCGAGTTCACGCCCGACGCCGAGATCGCCATCGAGGTGGACCCGCGCGTCACCACCCAGGAGCAGGTCGAGCTGCTGAGGCGGCTGGGTTGGAACCGGATTTCGATGGGCGTGCAGGACTTCGACCCGCAGGTGCAGGAGGCGGTCAACCGCATCCAGCCCTTCGAGATGACGCGCGACCTGTTCCATCGGTGCCGCGAGGCCGGGTTCAGTTCCATCAACCTGGACCTGATCTACGGCCTGCCGCACCAGACACCCGATTCGTTCCGGCACACCGTGGAGCAGGTGGCCGGGCTGCGGCCCGACCGGGTGGCCTGCTACTCCTACGCCTACGTGCCCTGGATCAAGCACAACCAGAAGGGCATCGACCCCGCCGGCCTGCCCGCACGCGACGTGAAGTTCGAGTTGTTCGCCACCGCCATCGACAGTTTCCTGTCCTCGGACTACGTGCAGGTGGGCATGGATCACTTCGCCGTGGTCACCGACGAGCTGGCGATGGCCCGGAAGGAGGGCCGCCTGTACCGGAACTTCATGGGCTACACGGTCATGCCCGCGGTGGACCAGGTGGGTCTCGGCGTGTCGTCCATCGGGGACGTGCGCGGCGCGTTCGCGCAGAACACCAAGAAGCTGCCCTTCTACTACGGCAACGTGGACAAGGGGCTGCCGCCGGTGGACCGCGGCTACGCCATGGTGGGCGACGACGCCCTGCGGCGCGACGTGATCATGCAGATCATGTGCAACTTCCGGGTGGACATCCCCCGACTGGAAGAGCACTGGGGCATCCGCTTCGGGGAGACGTTCGCCAGGGAACTGGAGGCGCTGAAGCGCGGGCCGGGGGAGGACGGGCTGGTGCGGGTGGAGCCGGGGGTGCTGGAGTGCACCGAGGAAGGCCGGTTGTTCGTGCGGCTGGTGGCGATGCACTTCGACCGGTACCTGAGGGACGTCACGCCGGACAAGCCGGTGTATTCGCGGACGGTTTAGCTTCGTCGCGGCGCGCGCTTCCGAGCGGGCCGGGCAGGTAAAGCCCACGCGGCACGCTCGGCTCCGCATCCTGCTCCGCCTGGCTGCGGCTCAGCTCCCGCGCTTCGCCCTCAGCGGAACCCTTCCGGCCACCTGCCTCGCGACCAGCTTCGCCAGCGCCGCGTTCTCGTTGAGGCAGGCCACGTGGTGCGTCTGCATGGCGGTCTGGGTTCGCAGGACCTGGGTGCCTTCGAGCTGGCTCTCGGCGTTGTCGGCCAGGAAGCCGTAGGGGTAGTACACCACCCGCTTGAAGCCCTCCTTCGCCAGGTCGGCCAGGGCTTCGTCGGCCGCGGGGCGGGTCCATTCTCCTCCGTAGACGTGGTTGAGCCAGCAGTTCTGGATCCTGCCGAAGTGTCCCTTCAGCGCATCGCGCACCAGGCCATAAAGGCGTTCGGTGGCCACCCGGCCGGTCTCGTAGGGGCGCGGGGGGCTCATGAGGGTGCCGTGCGCGGCGAGGACCAGGGCGCAGTCCGCGCCGGGGCGAAAGTTCTCGCGCTGCAGCTCGGACAGCAGGTGGTCCACCAGCACGCCCGCGAGTCGCGGCTCGCCGAGCGGCGGCATCACCTCCACGGTGCGATTGCCCAGGGCAGCCGGCGGGAGTCCCCGCAGGAGCTGCCGCGAGAGATCGTGGGTGAACGCCGAGCAGGTCACGTACATCGGCACCACGTCCACCGGCATCCCGGCGGGCACGGCGCGGATGGCGTCCACCAGCAGCGGATCGCGGAACTCGTAGGCCGGCCGCACGTCCCAGCTCGTGGCCGGGTCCAGCCGTTCCAGCTCGGCGCGCACCCGCCCGGCCTGCTGCTCGGTGATCTGCTCCAGGGGCGAGCCGTACTTCTCCTCCGTCCACATCCTGTTGCGCGCCATTCCTCGCTTGAGCGCGATGATCGGCAGCACCGGCTTGGGGATCTGCGCCACCGAGCGGGTGAGGCCCAGCAGGATGCGCCAGGAGTACTTCAGTTGGTCGCCGAAAGCGGGCGTGGGGGGCTCGCCGTAGGTGAGCAGCAGCACGCAGCGGGAATTCATCGGGGCGTTCTCCGAGTAGGGTATGGGACCAGGTCCCGGGATTCCGAGCTTCCAGCGGGAGTATGGGGAACGGTTGGGGGGCACGCAACCGCCCGCACCCAACCTAGGATGCGGGCGGGGTGAAAAGGGACCGCGCCCGGACCGGCGCGTCACGCCGTGCAGGGCCGCCGAGGCCTCCGCGCGAGTCCCGGGCCGGCACGCCACGGCGCGCAGGGCCGCCGAATCCTCCGCGCGAGTCCCGGGCAGACTCGCCACGCCCGCGCAGGATGTGGTACAAAGGCGGGAGGCGCGTCGCACCCGGGCCCGCGGCCACGCGCCGGGGAGGAATGCATGCAACTCGAAGCCGTGCCGATCCAGTTCCCGCCGGACACCAATGTCATCGTGGGTCACGCCCACTTCATCAAGACGGTGGAGGACCTCTACGAGATCTGTGCCACCACGCTGCCGGGCGGGCGCTACGGGATCGCCTTCAGCGAGGCGTCCGGGGCGCGGCTGGTCCGCTCCGAGGGCAACGACGACGAGCTGCGCGCCGCGGCCGCGGACAACGCGCGGCGCATCGGCGCGGGGCATACCTTCGTGATCCTGCTCCGGCAGGCGTTCCCCATCAACGTGCTCAACGCGGTCAAGCAGTGCGCGGAGGTGTGCACGGTGCACTGCGCCACGGCCAATCCCACCGAGATCCTGGTGGCGGCCACCGCGTCGGGGCGCGGCGTGGTGGGCGTGGTGGACGGGCAGCCGCCGCTGGGCGTCGAAGACGCGGCGGGCGTGGTGTGGCGGAAGGACTTCCTGCGCAAGATCGGCTACAAGCGCTAGGCGCGCGCCCGGCTGTTGCGCCCGCGCGCCGGCGCGGGGCGATGGGCCGGCGGGGGGGAGGCGTCCGCACCAGGCGCGCCCGTCATGGCCGTTTCTTCTCCCCGGAGCGCACCAGCCAGTTCAGCAGGCCGCTGACCACCGAGATGAACAGCGCGCCCAGGATCGCCGGTACGATGCCGTGGATCACCAGCCCGCCGCGCAGGATCACCGAGGTGAGCCACAGCAGGAAGGCGTTGATCACCAGGATGAACAGGCCCAGCGTAAGGATGTTGATGGGCAGGGTGAGGAAGATGAGGACCGGGCGCAGGATGGCGTTGAGCAGGCTCAGCACCACCGCCGCGAGGAACGCCTTGAGCGGGCTCTCCACGGTGATGCCCTTGATGATGGTGCCGGAGAGCAGCACCGCCACCGTCAGCACGATCCATCGGGTCAGGAGCGCAACCACGACCACCTCCAGGGCTTGCCGGAAACCGGCGGGCCTGTGGCCGGCGGTCGGGGGACCTCCGGGCCAGGGACCGCCACGCCCCGTGCGGGGCGCGCGTGCACGGACGACCGGGATCTTAGCATGAGCGAACCCCTGCCCGGCCTGGACCTGGTGTTCCGGGCCCTCGAGTTCTCCGCCGACCGGCACCGTGACCAGCGGCGCAAGGACACCAACGCCGCGCCCTACATCAACCATCCCATCGCGGTGGCCGGGGTGCTGGTCACCGTGGGCGGGGTCCGCGACATGGTCACGCTCGCGGCGGCGGTGCTGCACGACACGCTGGAGGACACCCAGACCACCGCGCAGGAGATCGAGGACCGCTTCGGGCTCGAGGTGCGGCTGCTGGTGGAGGAGATGACCGACGACAAGACGCTGCCGCGCGCGGCCCGCAAGCAGGCGCAGATCCAGCACGCCGCGGTGGCCTCGGACCGCGCCAAGCAGGTCAAGCTCGCCGACAAGATCTGCAACGTGCGCGACGTGGCCCACGCGCCGCCGGCCAGCTGGAACCTGGAACGCCGCCGGGAGTACCTGCTGTGGACCGAGCAGGTGGTGGCCGGATGCCGCGGCGTCAACGCCGCCCTGGAAGCGTGCTACGACGAGGCCCTGCGAGAGGGGCGCCGCACGCTGGGACTGGACGAGTGAGGAGGAGAGCATGAATCGGAGCGAGCCGCTGGCAGGTCCGGGCGCGGCCCGGCGCACGAACATGGGCGCGGGCCGGCGAGCGCGCGTGTGGGCCGCCCGTGCACTGGGGGCCCTCGGCCTCGTGGCCATGGGCGCGACCGGCGCCCCGCGTCTTGCGGCCTCGTCGGCGGCCTCGTCGGCGCAGATGGTGTCGGTGAAGCCCCTCGTGGACTCGGAGCTCGCGTTCTGCGATGCCGCGGCCACGAAGGGCACCCGCGACGCGTTCATGGAATTCATGGCCGACAGCGGCGTCTTCTTCCGGCCCGGCGCGGTCTACGCGAGGCAGGTGCTGAAGGAGCGCCCGAAGCAGCCGGGCCTGCTCAAGTGGCGCCCGCGCGTCGCGGGGATCGCGGGCTCCGGCGAGATGGGCTACACCACCGGCCCGTGGGAGGCGCGGCCCACCGCGAAATCCCCGGCGGACTCGGCGGGGTACGGAACCTACTTCACGGTGTGGGCGGTGCAGAAGGACGGCACGTGGCGGGCGATGCTCGACATCGGCGTGTCCGGGCCCAGGCCCGCGGCACCGGTGGAAAGCACCACCGCGCCCACGGGGGAGACGGCTGCGGTTGCGGGCTCTCCGGAAACCGCCTCTGCCGCCGCGGCGAAGTGCATGGAGATGGAGGGCGAGTTCTCGAAGGCCTGCGTGGCCAGCGGCGCGTCGGGCGCGTACGCCAGCTTCCTGGCGCGCGACGCAGTGTTCCTGCGCGAGGAGCTGCCCCCGCTCAGCGGCCCGCCGGGCGCGCACGCCGCCGTCACCGCGAAGCCGGGCACATGGACCTGGATGCCGCTGCGCTCCCACGCCTCCGGGGCCGGGGACCTGGCGTACGTCTACGGCAACTGCACCTTCCACGGGAACGGCTGGCCGGCGGATTCGCTGGAGTACGGCAATTACGCGAGGGTCTGGCGCGGCCGGTCGGTGGTGGTGGACGTGGTCAGCCCCGCGCCCGCGCCGAAGCGGAAGTAGGCGCGAAGGGCCGGCCCGGCGCGATCGGCGGGTTTCAGGGATTGCCCCGGCCCCGGGAAAGAGGACGCCCCCCCGCGTTCCATCGCGGGGGGGCTCCGTTTCAAGGCGCGTCCCACGCGCCCAGGTTCGCCGTTCCCTGGCTTGCCCTAGCTGGCCTTCTTCAGGTAGCTCGGCGACGTCTGCAGCAACTGTTGGATGGTCGCCAGGATCTCGTTCAGGTTGTACGGCTTGGTGATGAACAGGTCGGCGCCGGTCTCGCGCGCCATCTGCTTGTCCACCTCCTGGGTGCGTGCGCTCAGGATCACGATCGGGATCTGCTTGTAGCGCTCGTCGAACTTGAGCATGCGGCAGACCTTGTAGCCGTCGATCTTGGGCAGCATCAGGTCGAGCAGGATCAGGTCCGGGTCATCCTCGCGGGCCATGCGCAGCCCCTCGGCGCCATCCATCGCCAGGATGACTTCGTGGCCCGCCGCCATCAGGGCGAACTTGAGGATCCGTCCCAGGTCCTCCTCGTCGTCCACCACGAGGATGCGACCGCTGGCCTTGCCTTCCATGAAGGGTCTCCCTTTCGGTGCTCGCCCCGGGCCGGTCCCGGTCCGCGGCTCTTTCGCGGTTATCGGCAGGACGCGGGGAATCTTGAGTCCGTCATCGGGTCGTCCGGAACCCCCTGGGCCGCAGCCGGAGGCGCCCCGTCTCGCCTATTCCGGCAGCAGGTGCGGGGTGATGAACACCACCAGGTCCACCTTCTGCTTCGTATTGTGCCGGTGCTTGAACAGCTCGCCCAGGAGCGGGATGTCGCCCAGCAGGGGCACCTTGGTGGTGGTGCGCGTCACCAGCTCGCGCACCAGGCCGCCGATCACCAGGGTCTCGCCGTCCTTGACCATGACCTCGGTGCTGGCCTCGCGGGTGCTGGTCACCGGCCGTTCGTTGAACTGCCCGCGGTACTCGGTGATCTCGCTCACCTCGGGATGCACCGTCATCAGGATGGTGCCCTCGGCGCACACCCTCGGGCTGACCGAGAGCTTGATGCCGATCTGCTTCTCGTCGTAGCCGGCCAGCTGCAGCACCCCGGTCTGGAGCGAGTTCTGGTAGATGGCGATGGGCACCACGCTGCCGACCAGGATGGTGGCGACCTTGTTCTCCACGGTGGTGATCTTGGGCGTGCTCACGAGGTTGGTGTTGCCGCGGCTGCTCAGGAAGTCGAGCGCCACCCTGAACTCCGACGTGGACAGCCGCCCGAAGGTGAAGTCGCCCTTGTCGGCGTACGGGAATGCCTCGCCCGGCGGGAACGGGGGCGCGCCCCCGGAGGTTCCCGAGCTGGTGTTGGGCGTCGGCGTGAAGCTGCCGCCCGCGGCATTCTTCTCGAACGGGAAGGTGGTGGGCATGGCGGCGCCGCTCACGTGCGCGGCCACCTGCCAGTCGATCCCGAACTTCTCGTCGTCGTTGAGGGTCACCTCCACCAGGCGCGCCTCGATGGTGACCTGGCGCGGCTTGCGGTCGATCAGCGCCAGCATCTTCCCGATCTCCAGGAGGCGCGGGGCGTTGTCGCGCACCAGCAGCGCGTTCGCGGGGCTCAGCGCCACGGTCTTGCCGAGATCGTCCTTGGTGGAGCCGGTGAACACGTCCACCGAGCCCTGCGGGCCGAGCAGCCGGGTCACCAGTTCCCTGGCCGCCGACGCGTTCACGTACTTCAGCGGGAACGAGCGGGTCTCCACCGACACCGGGTTCACGGTGACGACGCTGCCGGCCCGCGCGTAGGCGATCCCGGTCGCGTCGGCCAGGTGTCCCATGGCCTCTTCGAAGGTCACGTCCTTGAGGTGCAGCGTGACGCTGCCCGCGGGCGCCGACGAGCACACCAGGCCCAGGCCGGCCTGCGCCGTCAGGGCCCGGAGCACGTCCTCGACGCGGGCGCTCTTGTAATCCACCGTGAAGCGCGGTTCCTCCGCGCCCGCACCCGCGGCGACTATCATCACCGCCGCCGCAAGGGCGAAGCCCAGCCAGGATGTCCGTCTCATGGCTCGTCCTCGTGAAGTTTGAGTGTGATCACGGCGCCCCGGTCCGTAAGGGTCACCGAGTTTTGCGTAATGCGGAGGATGGTCCAGCGGTAGGCTTTGTCGCCCACCCGGACCACTTCGTCACAGATCTGCGCCGAGGACGCCGCCTCGGAGCCACCCCACAGGATGCCGTTGAGCTTGAGGCCCCGGCCGCTGGGCTTCCACGGCTGGTGCCGCTGTGCGGGCCCGCCGGAACGGGCGGCCGCCTCGGACTTCCAGAACGGGTCCTCGCCCCAGGGCGCCACGCGCACCACCGCGACATCGGCCTGGGCCGGCGCGACGGCCACCGTCACGGCGGACGCGGGATTCGCCGGGGCGGCGGTGGCAGTGGCCGCCGCGCGCGCGCGCATGGCCTTCACCTTGCGGTCCATGGCCTGCGTCCACGCCAGGACCAGCGCCAGCAGCGCCAGGAGCACGTAGGCGCTCCGCGTCATCTTCGGCTTCGCGGCCATCAGGAGACTCTCCCATAGGCGTCAATCCACAGCTCCACGGTCACCATCCCGCGCACCTCGGAGAGCGTCAGGTGCACCGTGCGCACCAGCGCCAGTCCGCCCTGGCCCTGCAGGTCCTCGAGGAACGCGCCCAGGCTGCGGTAGCGGGCGCTGGCCACCAGGTGCACCGGCACGCGCACGTAGGTGCGGGCCGCGCCGTCCCCCACGTCCACCGAGATGGGCGCGTCGGGGGCCTCCGGTCGGATGCCGGTCACATGCACGTCGTGCCGCGCCCCCAACTCGGAGATCCGCTGCAGCAGCGCCGGGACCGCCAGCTCCGGGGACATCGAATCGAGCGCGCGCGGATCGGCCTCCGGGGTGCCGCGATGCTGCCTCAGCCACTCGGTGAGCTCGCGCGAGGACTGCGACACCTGGGCCACGTCCGCGGCCAGCGTGTTGGCCTGGGTGTTGAGGCGCACGGTGGCCCGCTGCAGCGGCGCGAGGATGCCGAAGTGCACGCCGGCCACGGTCAGCCCGGCGATCGCGAGCGCGGTCAGGGTGCGCCGCGGCAGGAACCTCAGGAGCTCGTTCATGGCGCCCCCTTCAGGCCGCACGCGATCACCACGTGGCTGCGGCCATCGGTGGCCGGGGTGCACTCCACCAGCCGCACGTCCTGGAAGAACGGCGAGGCCATGAGTGCGCGCAGCGTGGTGGCGATGTCCTCCTCGGGCCGCATCGCCGAGGGCATCAGCGTGCCCTCCATGACCACGCGTGGCCTGGCGGTGGTCCCGGCGGGGGCCGAGGGATCCGGCTTCTGCTCCTCGGGGCGCACCTCGGAGAGGCGCAGCGTGGGGCCGATGCGCAACGACAGGTCCTTGAGCAGGAGCGCCCAGTCGGGCCGGCCGCCGGAGAGCGAAGCCAGCAGCGCCTGGTGGGTGCGCAGCGTCTGCATGCGGCCCTCCAGGGCCTGCAGTCCGGGCTCCTGGGTCTGCGCGGCGGCGCGGGCCTGGGTCAGCGAGCGCACCCGGCCGGTGGCCTCGGCGTGCTGCATCAGGACCATCGAGCCGTCCACCGCGAGCGCCAGCACGGCCGCGGTGGCGATGCGCGGCAGCGTGAACAGCGCGGCGACCTTTTCACCCTCGGCGGGCTCGGGGCCCTCCAGGGCGTGGACCAGGTTCAGGCCGGAGAGGTCTTCCAGGGCCAGCACCGGGGCGAAGCCCAGCGCGCCGGGCTCCACGCCCGACGGGGCGCCCGAGGCCAGCACGTCGGCGCCCAGGTCCAGCACCGTCACCGGCACCTTGAGCACGGACTCGAGGTACGGCGCGAAGTTGCGCAGCCGGGCGCCGCGCCCGGTCAGGAACACGCGCTGCACCGATTCCCCCAGGAACTCCTCGTTGCAGTAGTCGAAGGATCCCCAGATCTCTCGCACCAGCCGCTCGAGCGTGGGGCGCAGCATGATGGCCACGTGGGCCAGCGGGATCCCGCCGGCCACCTTCTTCTCGTCCTCGCCCATCGGGATGCCGTGCTCCTGCTTCAGCCGCTCGGCCTCCTCGTCGGTGAGCTTCACGGTGGGCTGTCCCGGCACGATGATGGTGCGCAGCGCCTCGGTGAACGCCTGGCTGCCCATGGAGAGTTCGCGCGAGAAGCGCAACTCGTCGTGCTTGAAGATGCACAGGTTGGTGGTCTGGCGGCCCACGTCGAAGAGCGCGGTGACGTCGTTGCCCTCGGCCAGCCGGGTGTGGCGCATCACGTTGCGGAACGCCAGCGGCGGGGTGGTGATGGCCAGCACCTTCAGACCCGCCTTCGTGAGCAGGGCGCGGGCGTCCGCGACGCGGACCCGGTCGCACGCCGCGACCAGCAGGTCGGACTGGCCGGGCTCGGCCGCGGGGCCCAGCCGCTCGACGTCCAGCGCGATGCGCTCGGCCGCGAACGGGACATACTTGTGGGCTTCCAGCGCCAGCGCCGAGAGCAGGTCGGCGCGCGACATGTCGGGCATGGTGGTGCGGCGCAGCACCACGTCCAGCCCGCTGACCAGCGCCACGGCAGGCCGGCCGGCCATGCCGTGCCTGCGGAGCGCCTCGCGCAGGGCCGCGGCCACCTCGGGGCGGCGCAGCGGCGACTCGTCGGTCAGGGCCGGGGCGATCGGGATCTCCGCGAACGACAACAGCTCGAGGCGGCTCCCCGCGCGGCGCACCCGCGCCAGGCGGATGCAGGAGCCGCCGAGGTCCACGCCCACCACCTCGCCGCGCAGCGCGCGGCGCCGGCCGGGGACGGCCAGCGGCCGGGTCCCCGCGGCCGCGAGGCGGCGGAGCGTCGGGGTGAGCCGGGACAGCGCCGTCGGGTTCACGAGGTACGCACTCCCATCTCGCGCGCCGCGGCGCGGAGCCAGCCCTCGTTGGGGGCCAGCAGCAGCGCGGCACGCATCTCGGCCCGGGCGGCTTCCGCCTGCCCGGCCATGGAAAGAACGCGCCCGAGGTCATACCTCGCCTCGGGGAAGTCGTAGGCCACGTAGGCCAGTTGCCGGTACGCATGCACCGCGCGGTCCATCGGGCCGGTCTGAAGCGCCTTGCGGGCCGCGCCCTCCAGGTAGGCGACCGCGACCTTGCGCGTCACGAAGTCCCCGCGCCGCGCCTCCGCCAGGGTGACCGGCAGGCCGGGCACGCGGTCGGGGCGGGCCGGCGCGGGCGAGCGCACGATGCGCCGCACCAGGCCCTCCGGAACGCTCGCGAATCCGGGCGGCACGGGCATCTCGCCCGCGCAGAACCACGGCCCCGGGCCCGAGGCGATCAGCCGCGCCTCCACGGCGCGCTGGCGCGCGGGCCACTCGCGGCGCGGCAGGCCCGCGAGGCCGTAGGGATCCTCGAACACGTGACCCCTGCGGTGGATCACGCGGACGTCGGGCCGCAGCCCTTCGCCCTTCTGCAGCCACGCCAGCGTGAAGGTCTCGTTGTCGCCCTCCACGAACAACGTCGCACCCGGCGGCAGGGCCGCCAGCAGGTCCTGTCCGTAGCGGCGGGCCAGCGTCCCGCCGGCGGGTTCAGTCGCCGGCCGGTTGAGGAACGCCGAACCGGCGAGCCACGCCAGCGCCAGCGCCAGAACCGGCGCGCGCAGCGGGGTGCGCAGCGCGAAACCGAGGGCGTGGGCGAGGCCCAGGGCCATCACCGCCGTCATCGGCAGCAGGAACTGGGAGACCTGGAATGTGTGCACCGGGTCCGGCTCGAAGCGCAGCAGCAGGGCGAGTCCCGCCGGCAGCGCGATCAGCGCGAGCGCGGCCAGCGCCGCCGCGCGCCGCGAACGGCCGGCCCACACGGCCAGGCCGGCCAGCGCCATCACCGCCGCGACCAGGCCCCACTGCGAGGCCTGGAACGAGGCGAAGAACCCCGCCTCCCGGGCCAGCCGGGGGGCTTCCAGCGTGTTCTGCGTGAGGCCGCCGTAGCAGGCTCGCGTCAGGTTGGCGAACAGGCGCCCGGGGCTCGCGTCGTTGCCCCAGTTGAGTGCCGGGTGCTGCGCGGCGCGCAGGGGCAGCCACAGGAACGGGCTCAGCCCGGCGGCCAGCCCGCCGAGCAGCGGCTTCCAGCGGGTGCGCTGGGTGCGCAGGCGCGGCAGGATGCCCGCGGCCGCCACCGGCAACAGCAGCGCCGCCGACTGGTGCGCGACCAGCGCCAGGCCGCAGGCGGCCGATGCCGCGAACAGCCTTGGGGCGCCGCCGCGCCGTGCGTACCCGCACAGCGCCCAGGCCGCCGCCACATTCACCGCGAACGCCAGTGCGTACACTTCCACGGAACCGGCCGTGGACCAGAACAGCGGCGTCAGCGCCAGCCCCGTCACCGCCAGCGCCGAGGCGGCGCGTCCTGCGCCGGATCGGACGGCCAGCCGGTACAGCAGCGCCAGCCCCACGGCGGCCGAGACCGCCGAGAGCAGCGCCACCCGCCAGGCAAACGGGCCGGGCGCCACATGCCCGAACAACCCCGCCAGCCACACCCACAGGGGGTAGCCGGGAGGGTGCGGGATGCCGAGGCTGCGGGCGGCCAGCAACAGTTCGCCCGCGTCACCCGCCGCCAGGTCGCGGGACGCGGTCGCGGCAAACAGGCATGCCGCGGCCACGCCCACCGCGGCCGCCTCGAGGCGCGCGCGCCCGGACGAGCCGGTGCGCGAGGCGTCGGGGTCGGCCGCGCCGGTCACGGTGCCGCGCAAGGGTCCGCCTCCCTTCCTAGTAGGACGAGTAGGCGTACAGGTTGCACTTCACCATGCCGGTGGACTGCGTGTACTGCCAGCCGCCGCTGTTGTCCACGCCCGCGGTGCTCTTCACGGTGCGGACGTTGTTGACCGGCTCCAGGGGGATCTGGCCATCGGCGAAGATGGTGCCCGCGAGCGCCGGGAACGTCGCGCTGCCGCTGGTCAGCGAGCTCTTGGCGTACTGGATGGCCACGGCGGCACGGATCGCGCCCAGCTGGCCCTTGATGGCAGCGGAGCGGGCGTTCTCGCGCATGTCCTCGTACTTGGGCAGGGCCACCGAGGCCAGGATGCCCAGGATCACGATCACGATGACCAGTTCGATCAAGGTGAAACCACGCTGGCTGCGGAGAGTCTTCACGAAATGCCTCCTGTGATGTTGCCTGCGCTGCGCGCCGGGCGGGACACCCGGCGCCGGGAAGAAAGACACTTGGTTCTCGGTTTCACGGCGGGATCGCGGCGCCGCGTTCGCGCCCCGGGACCGGAGCAGTCCCAGGGGCGGCGGGATGCTTGCGCCACGCTTGGCCTATCGGCCGTTTCGGGGACGACCTTTATGACTTCCCCTGCCCGCCCGGTCATCCCGGCGAAACGCGCCGCGGCGCGCCTAATAGGACGAGTACGCGTACAGGTTGCACTTCACCAGGCCGGTGGCCTGCGTGTACTGCCAGCCACCCGTGTCGTCCAGGCCGGCGGTGTTCTTCACCGCGCGCGAGCCGGTGAACACTTCCACCGGAACCTGCCCGTCGTTGAACACCGCCCCGGTCAGCGCGGGGTAGCCCACCGCGCCCCCCAGGCTGGCGCTGCGCGCGTACTGGATGGCCAGCGCGGCGCGGATGGTGCCGACCTGGGCCTTCAGCGTGGAGGTGCGGGCCTGCAGGGCCAGGTCCTCGTACTTGGGCAGCGCGATCGAGGCCAGGATGCCCAGGATCACGATCACGATGACCAGCTCGATGAGCGTGAACCCACGCTCTCCATGGGAGTGCTTCACGACGCTTCTCCTCCTGTGGGGGCGGGCCGCGGCGCGCGGCAACGGGCCGTCCGGCGGGCCGGACGCGGCGGGGATCAGTGCCGGACGGCGCCCATGAGGTTCCACATGGGCATGAACACGGCGAGGGCGAAGAACAGCACCGCCACGCCCATCACCACCAGCAGCACGGGCTCGATGGCGGTGGCCAGGTTCTTCACCAGGGAGCTCACGTCGCGGTCGTAGTAGGAGCTGATCTTCAGCAGCATCTTGTCGAGCGAGCCGGTCTCCTCGCCCACGGCGAGCATCTTCACCACCAGCGGCGGGAACACGCGGCTGTCCTTCATGGTGCCGGACACGCCCTGGCCGGAGATGATGCCGTCGCGCATCTGCAGCACCTCCTTCTCCAGCACCACGTTCTGCATGGTGCGCCGCACGATGTCGAGCGAGGTGGTGATGGGCGTGCCGCTGTTGAGCAGCGCCGCCAAAATGCGCGCAAACCGCGACAGGATGCTCTTGAGGACGATCTCGCCGAAGATCGGCATCCGGATCTGCAGCATGTGCCAGTGCCACCGCCCCGCCGGGGTGCGGACGTAGAACCCGGCGGCCACGGCGGCCACGATGAGTCCGCCCAGGATGGGCGCGCCGTACTTCTGGCTGACGTCGCTCACCGCCAGCATCATCCGGGTGGGCAGCGGGAGGTCCGCGCCCAGGGTGCGGAAGAACACCGCGTAGCGCGGGAGCACGAACTTCACCAGCACCGCGAAGGCCAGCAGCAGCTCCACGATGACCAGGTTGGGATAGAAGGTGGCGGAGCGGATGCGCTCGTTGGTCTCGGCTTCCTGCTCCAGCAGCGTGGCGGTGCGCTCCAGCATGTCCGCCATCACACCGCCCTCTTCGCCCGCCCGCAGCATGCTCACGTACAGCGGGGGGAACACGCCGGGCTCGGCCTCCAGCGCCTCCGCGAACGATTGACCCTGCTCCACCGCCTCCTGCACCCGGCGGGTGGCGTCGCGCAGCGGTTCGCAGGAGGTCTGGTCGGCCAGGATCGCGAGGCTCTGGGTCAGCGAGATGCCCGACTCCAGAAGGGTCTCGAGCTGGCGGGTGTAGGTGATGAGGTCCTTGGGTTTCACGCGCTTGCGGAAGAAGCCCGGGCGCTTCGGCCCGGCGGCGGCGCGGGGGGCGTCGGCCGGCGCGATCCGCACCGGGAGCAGCGCCTGCTGCTCGAGCAGCCGGAGGGCCTCGGCCTCGTCTGGAGCTTCGAGCACCCCGGCGCGGAATTCGCCGCCGCGCTCGCGGGCCTTGTACTGGTAGGCGGGCACGGTTCAGTTCCCCCGGGGGCAGGCGCGCTGCCCGGGGAGGTGCGCGCGGGCCGGCGGCGCCCCGGCACGGCCGGTGGCGCTCACGCCGCCTCCGCCGCTCCCAGCGTGGGGTCCTCGCCGGTGACGCGCGTGACTTCCTGCAGCGAGGTGAGTCCCTGGCGGGCCTTGAGCAGCGCGTCGTCGCGCAGCGTGGTCATGCCCCTGCGGCGCGCCGCCTGCGCGATGGACTCGAACGGCGCGCGCCGCGCCACCAGCGCGCGGATCTCGTCGTCCATGGGCACCACTTCGAAGACCGGGATGCGCCCGCGGTAGCCGTTCTGGTTGCAGCTCTTGCAGCCCTTGCCGGTGAAGAACGTGGCCGGGCCGGCGTCGCCGCCGGCGAGCGCCAGCAGCGCCGGGTCCGGCGGCGCGGGCGCCTTGCAGTCCGGGCACAGGCCGCGCAGCAGCCGCTGCGCCACCACGCCGATCACCGAGGAGGAGATCAGGAACGGGTCGATGTCCATGTCCAGCAGCCGCGCCAGCGCGCTGGGCGCGTCGTTGGTGTGCAGCGTGGAAAGCACCAGGTGGCCGGTGAGGGCCGAGCGGATGGCGATCTCGGCCGTCTCGCTGTCGCGCACCTCGCCCAGCATGATCACGTCGGGGTCCTGGCGCAGGAACGAGCGCAGCCCGCGCGCGAAGGTGAGCCCGCACTCGGGGTCCACCTGCGTCTGGCGCACGAACGGCAGCCGGTACTCCACCGGATCCTCCAGCGTGAGCACGTTGCGCTCGGGGCTCACGATGGCGTTCAGGCACGAGTACAGCGTGGTGGTCTTGCCCGAGCCGGTGGGGCCGGTGACCAGCATCATGCCGTGGGGGCGCGCGATCATGGAGTTGACCAGGCCGAGGTCGCGCGGCGACATGCCCAGGCGGTCCAGCGAAAGCACCAGCGCGTCCTTGCGCAGCAGCCGGATCACCACGCTCTCCCCGTGGATGGTGGGGCAGGTGCTCACGCGCAGGTCCAGGTCGGTGCCTTCCAGCGAGAGCTTGCAGCGGCCGTCCTGCGGCACGCGGCGCTCCGAAATATCCATCTCCGACATCACCTTGATGCGCGACACCACCGAGCCGTGGAGCTGGCGGGGCTGCACGCCGGCGTCGCGCAGCACGCCGTCCACGCGCACCCGCACGCGCACCGCGCCCTCCTCGGGTTCGATGTGCAGGTCGCTGGCGTTCTCGCGCACGGCGAGCAACAGCAGCGAATTCACCAGGCGCACGATGGGGCCTTCCTCGGCGTCGTCCACGCGGCCGCCCGGGCCGAAGTCCTGGTCGGGGGAGGGGCCCGCCACGGGCATCACGGTGGTGCCCAGCGGGTAGTACTTCTCGATGGCCTGCTCGACCTGCGTTTCCAGCGCCGCCACCGGTTCCACCTCGCAGCCCGAGGTCATCTTCACCTCGTCCAGCGCGAGGATGTCCATGGGGTCCACCATGGCCACGGTCAGCACGTTGGCGATCTTGAACACCGGGACCAGGTGGTGCTTGCGCGCCACCCGCTCGGGAACCAGCCGGCGCAGCTCGGGGTCGCTGTCGTAGGAGGTGAGGTCGATGCGCGGGATGCCCAGCTCGCTCTCCACGTACTCGAGCAGGTGCTCCTCGGAGACGAGCTTGAGACGGACCAGTGCCTGGCGCAGGAAGATCCCCTGGCGGCGAGCCTCGGCCAGCGCCGACTGCAACTGCTCGCGCGTCAGGAGCTCACGCTCCATGAGGTACTGTCCGAGCGACTTCCGGGACTCCGCCATCGATCCTCCGAGCAGGGGCGGCACCCGGGGAACGACGGGCGCCGTGTTACGTCCCCTGTATCGGCCCCCGGGATCGGGTACCTTAGGCGGGCCGGGCTCGCCGCCGGAACGGGCGGAGCAGGGCAAGTTTCGTCTGGGCAGCCAGTTGCGCATCTCCGTGCAAGTGCGGGGGGGCGTTGACCCGCGACTCTCACGGGACCTATACTTTACCGTTAGCCAAGGAGAGGCGCCCTGGCCGTGGAGAATCCCCCGATGTCCATGACCGATCATCGCGACATCCCTCTGCCCCGAACCATCCCCGAGATCCTGACCCGGTCGGCTGCCCTGTATCCCGACCAGCCGGCCTTGCTTTCCTCGGGGGGGTCCGGGGAGGGGTTCACCTACGCCGGGCTCGAACAGGAGTCCGACGAGCTCGCGCTTGCCCTGCTGGAACTGGGGGTGCAGCCCGAGGAGCGCGTCGGACTGCTGGGCGAGAACCGGCCCCGCTGGGGCGCGGCCTACTTCGCCATCCACAAGGCCGGCGCGATCGCGGTGCCCATTGACGCGCTGCTCAAGGAGCGCGAAGTGGGAGAGATCGGGCGCGCGGCGGAACTGCGGTTCATCCTGGTGAGCGAGAAGCTGGAGGCGGTGGCCCGCGGCGCGCTGCCGCGCGCGCGGCTGCTGTCGCTGGACGAGTCGCCCACCGCGCACGCGTCGTACTCCGCGCTGCTCACGCGCGGCCGCTCCTCGCGGCGCCAGGAGCAGCTGGAGGAGCGCATCGTGTCGCCCTCGCAGCTGGCGGTGGTGATCTTCACCTCCGGCACCACCGGGCGGCCCAAGGGTGTGGCGCTCTCCCACCGCAACCTGGCCTCCAACGTGAACGCGGTGCTGGGCACCATTCCCGTCTCCCGCGGCGATCGCCTGCTCTCGGTGCTCCCGCTCCACCACACCTTCGAGTGCACCGTGGGCATGCTCATGCCGCTGGCGGGCGGGGCCACGGTGCACTACGCGCGCAGCCTGAAGTCCAAGGAGCTGGGCGAGGACCTGCGCGAGTGCCAGCCGACCATCGTGCTCGGGGTGCCGCTGCTCTACGAGAAGATGCTGGCGGGTCTCGAGCGCCGGCTCGGCGAAGGCAACCTGCTGGCGAGGGGTTTCTTCCTGCCGGTGTTCCGGACCCTCCGAGCGCTGCGCGGGCCGCTGGGGCCGGGACGGGTGCTGATGGCCCCGGTGCGCGCGAAAGCCGGCCTGGCCCGGGCGCGCTTCCTGGTCTCGGGCGCGGCAGCCATGCCCAACGCGGTGTACGTGGGCTTCCGCGCGCTGGGAGTGGACGTGCTGCAGGGATACGGACTCACCGAGACCGCCCCGGTGCTCACCGCGAACCCCGAGGGCCGCACGCGCCCCGGTTCGGTGGGCCCGCCCGTGGCCGGTGTGGAGATCCGCATTGACGCCCCGGGCCCCGACGGCATCGGCGAGGTGCTGGCGCGCGGAGAGAACGTGATGGAAGGCTACTACGGGGACCCCGCCCTCACCGGCGAAGTGATGGAGGGCGACTGGTTCCGCACCGGCGACCTGGGCCGCCTGGACGAGGACGGCTACCTGTACCTGTGCGGCCGCCGCAAGAGCATGATCGCCACCGGCGGCGGCAAGAAGATCTTCCCCGAGGAAGTGGAAGCCGCCCTGTGCGGCAGCCCGCTGGTGGCGGACGCGCTGGTGTACGGGCGTCGCGACGCGAAAGGCCACAACGAGGACGTGTGCGCGGTGATCGTGCCCAACTGGGAGGAAGTCGAGGCGCGCCTCCACGCGGACGCCGCGCACCACCACGGACGCCCCGGTCCGCACGGACCCCACGGACATCCCGGCCGGCAGGACCTCCACGGTCCCCACGAATCCCCGGCCGCCCGCCACGCGCCGCCTCCCGGCCCGGCCTCTCCGGAACCGCCCGGCAGCCCGCCAGACGAGTCCGTGGTGCGCGCGCTGCTCAAGGCCGAGGTGGCCCGGGTGTGCGCGGAGCTGGCCGAGTACAAGCGCGTGCGTGACTTCAAGGTCCGGCGCGAGGAGCTGCCCCGCACCACCACCGGCAAGGTCAAGCGCTTCCTGTTCGTGGACGGCGAGGAGCGCCCCGAGCGCGAGGCCGCCGTGAATGCCCCGGCCGCCGGGGCCGCGGTCTCCGCCGTCCGGAACTGACCCCGACGTGCGCCGCCTGCTGTTCGCGGCGGCCTTCGCGATCGCCGCACTCTGCGCCTGGCTGGCACTGGAGCCCTGGCTCCGCCCTTCGGTCGTGGTGCTGCTCTTCCACCATACTCCTGACTTCGAGCCCGTCGCCGCGTGGCTGGAGCGCCACGGCCACCACAGCCTGACCTCCGCCGAGCTGCGCGCCTTCCTGCGCGGGCAGTTCCGCCCGCCGCGCGGCAGCGTGGTGCTCACCTTCGACGACGGCGACGCCACCAACCACCTCTCCGCGGCGCCGGCGCTGAAGCGCCACGGGTTCACCGGCATCTTCTTCACCCTGACCGACCGGATGGGGGACGGTCCCCCGCGGGTTTCCGGTTCGCCGCCGGCGGATTCCATCGCCGACGCCCCGCCGGATGCCGACATGTACGCGGCGCGGCACCCGGGGCGGCCAGATCCGTGGTCCATGCGCTGGAGCGAGGCGCGCCTGTTGGAGGCAGGCGGCGCGGGCGAAGTGGGCTCGCACACCGCCAGCCACCACTTCGCGTTCCGCTCGGACTCGCTGCTGGGCTTCATGCTGTCGCCCGGCTGGCGCGAGACCGACGCGCTGGGTGGCTCCGCGACCCGCGGGGCGCCGCGCTTCGAGGGCGGTCCCGCGCTGCTGGCGCCGGAGTTCCAGCCGGACAAGGGCATGGTGGAGGCGCTGGCGCGTGCGGCGGCGGGCGCGCGCGTGGGCGCGGGTGCGGCATCGGGTATGCGCGGACGAGATCGCGCCGCGGTCCCGGCCTCCCTTGTCGCGCCCCTTCCTGTTGATTCCCTGCGCGCCATCGTGCGAACATTCCGGCAGGCCGGGCGCGCGGGCGTGTACGAGACCCCCGCCGCCTACGAGACGCGGCTGACACGCGAGCTGGACGGCTCCCGCCGACGCCTCTCGGACTCGCTGGGGCGGGACGTCCGCCTGCTGGCGTGGCCCTGGGGCCGCTGGAGCCCGGAGTTGCGCGAGCGCGCCCGCCGGGCGGGCTACACGCTGATCTTCACCGTCCAGCCGCGCGCGTGCGTGCGCGGGGACGACTCGCTGGCCGTGCCGCGCGTGAGCGCCAGGCCCGACACCGCCTGGCTCCACGACGCGCTCCGGATCTTCTCGCGCCCCACGCTGGGGCGCTTCTACGGGCGGCTGCACCCGCCCGTCTACCCGAGCTGAACACCGCCGGCACGAGCCGGCCTGAAACGGGGCCAGGCATGAACACGTCCGTCTATCCCGAGAGCGTGCTGAGGATGTTCATCTTCCTCAGCGAGGTGCTCGGCGCCCGGGCCGTCACCCCCGACGGCCGCCACTGGGGGCGGGTGGACGACCTGCTCATCGTGCTCGGCGAGGTGTTCCCGCAGGTCAGCACCGTGGTGCTCAAGAGCCGCAAGGGCCGCATGCAGCTCGACTGGGCAGGGGTGCAGGGCTTCAACGGCAAGGAGCTCACGCTGCGCTCGCGCGCCGAGGACCTGGTGATCCCGTTCCGGCCGCAGCCCCACCACATCCAGCTGCGCCGCGAGATCCTGGACAAGCAGATCGTGGACACGCACGGCGCCAAGCTGGAGCGGGTGAACGACCTGCACCTGCTGGTCAGCGACCGCGAGCTGCGCGTGGTGCACGTGGACGTGGGCTTCCGCGGGCTGGTGCGCCGCCTGGGCGGCGTGAAGGCCTTCGACGCACTCACCGACTGGCTGTTCAGCTACCAGGTGGCCGACCACCTGGTGAGCTGGAAGTTCGTGCAGCCGCTGGCCAGCGACCCCAGCGTGAAGGCGCTCAAGATGAACCTGACCCAGCGCCGCCTCGCCGACATCCACCCCTCGGACCTCGCGGACATCATCGAGGAGCTGGACGTGCACCAGCGGCAGGCCATGTTCCGCTCGCTGGACGTGGAGACCGCCGCCGAGACGCTGGAGGAAGTGGACGAGAAACTCCAAGTCCAGCTGCTGGAGTCGGTGGGCGAGGAGAAGGCCGCGGACATCCTCGAGGAGATGGCCCCCGACGAGGCCGCGGACCTTCTTCAAGAATTGCCCGAGAAGGAAGCCGAGAACCTGATGCAGGACATGGAGGTGGAGAAGCGCGAGGAGCTGCAAGAGCTGCTGAGCTACGACGAGGGCTCCGCGGGCGCGCTGATGACCACCGACTACATCACGGTAAGCCCCACCGACACCTGCGCGAAGGCGCTGGAGACGGTGCGCGCCGCCGACCTGCTGTTCGAGTCCAGCGCCTACGTGTTCGTGGCCGACGCCGACGAGAAGCTGCACGGCACGGTAAGCCTGCTGGACCTGCTGCGCGCCGCGCCCGAGGCGCCGGTTTCGGAGGTCATGGAGACCCACCCGCAGGTGATCGAGCTCGACGCCCACCGCCACGAGGTGGCGGCGGCGTTCGCGAAGTACGACTTCGTGGCGCTGCCGGTGGTGGATGAGGACAAGAAGTTGAAGGGCCTGATCACGCTGAAGGATGCGGTCACGGCGGTGAGCCGGGAGTTCAGCGAGTAGGGCTTCCTGCGTTTTGAGTCGTGGGAGTATGAGTGGGTCTGCCGGCCCGCTCGTCGCGCCTTCCTGGCGCGACTTCGCTGCGGCTGCTCCCTCCTTCGCCTTCCTGGCTTCGTCGGTCGCAGACGCACCGGCAGACCTCACTCATACTCCCACGACTCAAAACGCATGCGGGGTGGTTCCGGGCAGGGCGGTCCGCATCCGCGAGTGGCATGACGTGCGCGGCGGATGGCTTAACGAGACCACACATTCCGTGGTATCCTCAGGATGTGCTGAACTCCGAAGGTCAGGCAGCGTCCGCGCGAGGGAGACCGTCGCGCCTTCAACTGTTGCGGGCAAGGTGGGGAGTGAGATCCAGATGTCAAAGCCCACGCACCTGCTGTACAAGCCAGTAGTCAGGGACGGGACGCAGATTCCCGCGGACGCCACAGTGGACGTCTACAGGGGGGGGGCGACAGCCACGCAGACCGTTCAGGTGCCGCAGAACGCGCTTGATTTCCCCATTCCGGTGGACGACATCGGTGAGATCGAAGGGGGCGACACGATTCGTGTCGGCACCACAGCGTCCACCCTCACAGTTTCGGAGCCCAGCCCCGACCGCGAGACTCTGATCGTCTCCAACGTTGGCCATCCCGCAGTCAACATCACCCTCGGCACGCGCTTGCTTCCCACCAACAACCGACCCGCGCTCTACAAGACGATGTTCAGCAATTCGGCCACGACCGTATGCGCTCCGACTACCACCGGCGTGGTGCAGACGGACCCCGCAAGTGGAGTGGCGGCGGCGACTCTTGCGCGCACCTCGGTCGACCTGCTCATTTCTGGTGTGGGCGTGACGCCTCGGATCGAAGCAGGACAGACGACTGGTCCGCTGGTGCTCAACGCCGGCCATTTCGACGGCATCCAGACAGCCTTGGATACCCTGGGACCCGCCGGTGGAACGGTGATCATTCCCGCAGGAACCTGGGAGGTGCCTTCGACGCTGAGCATTCCACCTGCATCGAACCAGAGCATTCTCGTTCGTGGAGAGGGCGTCTCGCGCACGATTCTCCACTGCTCCAATCCCAATCAGGACATCCTGAGGATCCAGGATGGTTTCGTTCGCGTGGAGGGCCTGCACCTGAAGGGGGCGGTTGCGGCCGGGTCCGGGAGAGGAATTGTCGTCAGTCCGAGCGCGGCCGGTTCGGCAATGGCGCGCGTATCCGTCACCAACTGTCGCGTCCAGGATACCGGTAGTTGGGCGCTGGATGTGAATTGTGGGGAGCCGAATGCCGTCCGTGATGTGATCGAGTGCGACTTTCAGGATTGCTCCTTCGTTCAAGCGCACCGGGATGGTGCGGTGCGACTCGCCACGGGGGGACCCACCCATTCGCTGAACCTGCTGAGCTTTGCGCGTTGCGAATTCGGGATGGCGGAAGCCTCCCCAGGAATCTATGCCCAGGGATCACTTCTTTCGGCAACGTGGGTGCAGAGCCTCTCCCTGGTAGACTGCGTATTCGAGCCAGCCGCCAACGACCAGAGCTGGGTGACGCTGAGCAACTGCGTAACAGTCCGGTTCGGTGGCTGCTTCTTCGAAGACAATCTGGGGCAGACTGTCCCTCCAACCCGGCGCGCATGGTTCATTGAAATCACATCACCGGATCTGGATCACCAGGACTCGCACGGAATCACTGTCGATACCTGCACCTTCAGACGCAACGCTGCAGACCGCTGCAACGCGATCGCTGTCACGCGCGTCGCGCGTTGTATGCTCGTCTCCAACTGCGAAATCTACAGCGATAGTTACCCGGCCCCACTCACGCCCGGAAGTGAGGATCCGGACGGGGACATTCATGTCTCTGCGCCGGGGTCTGAGCTGACCGTGCTGGGATCGTGGCACGCCACCCGCAGCCAGGGATTCCGGGATGTAAAGGTGGTGGACGAATCCCGGCGTGCCGGCGCGATCTTCGGCAACCGCATTCGCCTCCCGCTCGTGACTTCGCAAGACATAACCACGCAAGTTCTTGATCCTCAAGACGGTGACATGGCCTTCGACATCGACGCCGAACGCGTCAAGATCTGGTACGCAAATGCGTGGCACGAGCTACAGAGTCTGTAATTGGCGATGGAGATGGACCCATGAAGACCAGGAATCTCCTTGCGGTGTGCACTACGTTGTGTGCGCTGGTCCTCTGGCTGGGTGAGTATGGCCTCGCGCTTGCGCAGCCTCCCTATGTCCTATCGTGGGGAGGGCACGGCGGCGCGCCTGGCCAGTTCTCGGGACTTCACTACATTGCCGTGGACGGGACCGGCCATGTTTACACAGGTGAGTGGTACAACCTCCGGATCCAGGAGTTCGAATCGCGTGGTACCGCGGTGAGAGTCTGGGCGCCCGGAGGCGGAGATATTTCAATCAACAGTTCAATTGGAAGACTGTACTCGAACTATGGCGACGCGATCTTGGTGTACGACCTGCAGGGACATCCTGTAGGCGGGTGGGGCTCCACTGGCAGCGGACCGGGACAATTCAAGAATCCACAGGGGGTGGCCGTCGGGCCGAATGGGAACGTGTACGTGCTGGATTCTGGCAATGCCCGCATCCAGTACTTCACCTCCGACGGCGGCTACCTGGGGCGCAGTCCGGAGGCCATTCCACCATTTGTAGCGTGCTCACCAGGCGTCGTTACGGGTCTCTCAACGAGCATTGCCGTTGACGACAGCGGAAACGTATTTGTCGCCCAGTACAGTCCAGCATTCTCACATTGTGATCGGATCGACAAGTTCACGCCAGACTGCACGTTCATAAAGGAGTGGTACGTCAACGATGTCAGGGGTATGGCCACTGATCACAGCGGACATTTGTATCTTGCCCGATCAGGTTCCGGATACTCTGCTGTTGACAGATACACGACTCAGGGAACCTACGAGTGGTCAGTCGGATCGTTAGGGAGCGGCCCCGGGCAGTTCGATGCCTACGATGTTGCTGTGGATGGGTTTGGAAACATCTTCGTGGCTGACTTCGGCGGAGATCACGTGGTCGTTTACGGAACTCTTGCGACGCCGACACCGGAGACGACATGGGGAGCGCTGAGGAGGCGCTATCGGTAAGGAATGGCCGGGGACCATCTCTTCCCCTGCGGTTCGTGCTCAATCGAGGTGCAAATTGGGGAAGGGCGGTCCGGCATCGGCCTAGGGCCCGCCCCCCAACATCACTGGTTCCACCTCCAGCTTCACCCCGAAGTTCCTCTCCACGCCGTCGCGCACTTCCCGCGCCAGGTCCAGGATCTCCGTGGCCGTGGCTCCCCCGCGGTTGACCAGGGCCAGGGTGTGTTTGCTGGAAATGCCCGCGCGGCCGCGAGCATGGCCACGCTGGAAGCCGGCTCGCTCGATGAGCCAGGCGGCGGGGACTTTCACGAGTGCGGGGGAGGACGGAGCGGAAGTGGAAGTTGTCGTCGAGGTGGAATCCTTGCCAATGGCAGCAAACGCGCCGGCTGCCGCCGCGCCTGCCGGGAAGCGCGGCGCGTCGGCTCCGGCAGCCTCGCAAATCTGCGCGTACTGCGCCTCGCTCACCACCGGGTTCTTGAAGAACGACCCCGCGCTGCGGCAGTCGGGATCTCCCGGCACCAGCAGCATCGCCTTGCGCGCGCGGATCTCGCGCACGGCGTTGCGCACTTCGGCAAGCGAAGGGAGCGCGGCCGCGGCGCCGGTGCGCGCGGCGAAGTACTCCTTCACGTCCCTGTAGTTCAGGGCGGGCGCGGCCCCGTGCGGCAGGGTGAAGGTGACGCGCAGGACGATGAAGCGGTCACGCTCGACAGTGTTGAACACACTGGCGCGGTAGCCGAAGGCGCACTCGGTGCGGGTCATCTCACGCGTCTCGCCGCTGCGCCGGTCCAGCACGCGCACGCTCTGGATGGCCGAGGAGACTTCCTGCCCGTAGGCGCCCACGTTCTGCACCGGCGTGCCGCCCACGGTGCCGGGGATGCCGCTCAAGCACTCCAGGCCGGCCAGGCCGCCGGCGACGCACACGCCGACGAACCTGTCCCAGTCCTCGCCCGCGCCCACTTCCAGGATCTCCACCGGGCCCTGTGACGTGGTGCGCACGCCGCGCAGGCCCATGTGCAGCACCACGCCGGGGAATCCCTCGTCGGCCACCAGCAGGTTGCTGCCGCCGCCGAGAACGAACAGCGGGAGGGAGCGCGCCGCGGCGAATGCCAGCGCCTCGCGCACCTCGCCCTCGGAGCCGGCGTCGGCGAACCAGCGCGCGGGGCCGCCCACGCCCAGCGTGGTGAATCCGGCGAGTGAGACGTTCTCGCGGAAGTCCATGGCGGGAAGATAGCATGGGGCCGGTCCGAGGGTGGTCGTGGTCCATCTGGTAGTGGTCCATCTTGCGCGGCCGCCGCGCGATGCGGCACAATCCGCCTGGCCGCCGATATCCTCGACCATCGAGCACTTCCCATCCCGCAACCGGAGGCCCCACATGTCCCGCGTCATCCACTTCGAGATCCACGCCGAGAACCCCGAGCGCGCCATCAAGTTCTACACCGCCGTCTTCGGGTGGGAATTCACCGGGTGGGCGGGACCGCAACCGTACTGGCTCGTGAAGACCGGGCCCGACGGCGCGCCCGGGATCAACGGCGGCATGATGAAGCGCATGGGAGCCGGCCCGGCGGAGGGCCAGGCGGTGAACGCCTACGTGTGCACGGTGGGGGTGGACTCGGTGGAGGAGGCGGAGCGCAAGGTCATGGCTGCGGGTGGGACCATGGCGCTGCCGCGCATGGCGATTCCCGGCGTGGGCTGGCTGTTCTACGCCAAGGACACGGAAGGCAACATCTTCGGCGTGATGCAGGCGGACACGAACGCCCGGTAGGGGGCGCCGCGCGTTCCGCGGCGCCCCGACCGTGCGGGCAGGCAGGTGGGGAGGCCAGGAATCCCTGACCCACCTGCCTGCCTGCCGCCCGTGTTTCGCCGCCCACGCCGCCCACGCCCTTGCACCACCTCCCGAAAGTGCTAGAGTCTTTCGAGGGCGCGCCACGCGCCCACGGGGACGCGGTGGGGTTGCCATCCGGGCCGAGAGGCCATCTTCCCTGCGATCTGCTTCGTTTCCATAGAGTTCCGGGCACTGGTGGCCCGTGGTTTCCTCAAGGGAAAGGCGAATGCCATGACGCAGAACAAGAAACTGGAGGCGTGGGTCAAGGAAGTGGCGGCGTTGTGCCAGCCAGAGAAGGTCGTGTGGTGCGACGGATCGCCGGCGGAGTACCAGAACATGCTCAGGCTGCTGGTCCAGGCCGGCACCGCGATGTGGCTGGACGAAAAGAAGCGCCCCAACAGCATCTACGTCCGCTCCAACCCCGCCGACGTGGCCCGGGTGGAGGAGTTCACTTTCATCTGTTCGGCCAACAAGGACGACGCCGGCCCCACCAACAACTGGCGCGACCCGGCCGAGATGAAGAAGACGCTGAGCGAGCTCTTCACCGGCGCCATGAAGGGCCGCACCATGTACGTGATCCCCTACAGCATGGGCCCGGTGGGCTCGCCCATCGCCAAGATCGGGATCGAGATCACCGACTCCGCCTACGTGGTGGCCAACATGCACACCATGGCCCGCGTGGGGACGAAGGTGATCGAGGTGCTGGGCACGGACGGTGAATTCGTGCGCGGCCTGCACTCGGTGGGCTCGCCGCTCGCCGAGAACGCCCCCGATTCGCCCTGGCCGTGCAACGACAAGACCAAGTACATCTGCCACTTCCCCGAGACGCGCGAGATCTGGTCGTACGGCTCCGGCTACGGCGGCAACGCGCTGCTGGGCAAGAAGTGCCACGCGCTGCGCATCGCCTCGGTGCAGGCGCGCGACGAGGGCTGGCTGGCCGAGCACATGCTGATCCTCGGCCTCACCAACCCCGAGGGGAAGAAAATCTACGTCGCGGCGGCGTTCCCGTCGGCCTGCGGCAAGACCAACCTGGCGATGCTCAACCCCACGATTCCCGGCTGGACCATCGAGACCGTGGGCGACGACATCGCGTGGATGAAGTTCGGCCCGGACGGCCGGCTGTACGCCATCAACCCCGAGGCGGGCTTCTTCGGCGTGGCCCCCGGCACCAGCATGAAGAGCAACCCCAACGCCATGCTGACCGCCGCGAAGAACTCCATCTTCACCAACGTCGCGGTCACGCCCGACGGCGACATCTGGTGGGAGGAGATGACCGACACGCCGCCGGCGGAGCTGACCGACTGGCTGCGCCGCCCGTGGACGCCCACGTGCGGCCGCAAGGCGAGCCACCCGAACGCACGCTTCACCACGCCGGCGAAGCAGTGCCCGGTGATCTCGAAGGACTGGGAGAACCCGGCCGGCGTGCCCATCTCTGCGATCCTCTTCGGCGGCCGCCGCGGCACCGTGGTGCCTCTGGTCAACGAGGCGCTGAGCTGGCAGCACGGCACGTTCATGGGCTCGATCATGAGCTCGGAGACCACCGCCGCCGCGACCGGCAAGGTGGGCGCGCTGCGCTACGACCCGTTCGCCATGCTGCCGTTCTGCGGCTACCACATGGGCGATTACTTCGGCCACTGGCTCAAGGTCGGCGCGAAGGCCGACGCGGCGAAGCTGCCGAAGCTCTACTACGTGAACTGGTTCCGCAAGGGCGCGGACGGCAAGTTCCTGTGGCCGGGCTACGGCGAGAACAGCCGGGTGCTCAAGTGGGTGTTCGAGCGCGTCACCGGCACCGGCAAGGCCGTGGAGACGCCGATCGGCCGCCTGCCCGCCCCGGGCTCGATGGACGTGAGCGGACTCAACGTGTCGCCGGGCGCGATGGAAGAGGTCCTGAAGGTGGACGTCGAAGCCTGGACCAACGAGCTGCCGCTGATGCGCGAGCACCTGGCGAAGTTCGGGAACAAGCTGCCGCAGGGCATCAAGGAAGAGGTGGACGCCCTCGAGAAGCGCCTGCAGGGCGCGAAGGTGGGCGCCGCCAAGTAGGAGCAGGCCGGCGGGCACCGGGAAACCGGCGTTTCGCGCGGAATGCGGCGATGTGGGCCCGGGTGCGCAAGCACCCGGGCTCGATCGTTTTTTGTGCCGCGAGCCGGCCGGCGTGTAGGATGAGTGCGACTTTTCCGGCCCCCCAAGGTGTCTCAGGGGGCGAGGGCCGAGCTCGAACCCCCACCCGAACGCGAACGGGAAGCACACGTGGAACCACGCGACTGGCGCCGCCTGATCGAACTCCTGGGGCCGATCCACCGGCAGGCCGCGCTCACCGCGCGCCGGCTGAGCCGGTCGGTGGCCGACGGGGATGATCTGCTGCAGGAAGCGGTGCTGCGCGCATACGAGAAGCTGCCCGGCCTGAGGGACGCCACGCGGTTTCGTCCCTGGTTCTACGCGATCCTGGTCACGGTCCACCGGAACCGAGCCCGGCGGGACTTCTGGAAACGCTTCGTCTCCCTGGACGGCGACGGGCCCGGCGCCGGCACGGACCCGGCCGGGGAGAACGGGGTGGACCGGGAGCACCGGCGGGCCGCGGCCCGGCGCGTGGCCGACGCGCTGGCACGGCTTCCCGCCGCGCAGCGGGAAGCGGTGGTCCTGTTCGAACTGGAGGGCTTCTCGATCGGGGAGATCTCCGAGGTCCAGGGCGCCAGCGTGGCGGCGGTGAAGTCCCGGCTGGCGCGGGGGCGTGAACGGCTGCGCCGGCATTACGAACGGCTGGGCTACCGGGTGCGTCCGGGTGGAATCGTGCTGCGGCCCGAAGGGGAGACATCATGAGCCCGAATGAAAAGGCAGGCCCGGCGCGCGGGGGAGAGGCGACACGCGCCTCCGAGCGCCTGGCGGCGGATCTCGAGTCGCTGGCGCGGGTCACCGCGGAGCGGCCGGACGACATCGAAACGACCACGCGACTGCTGCGCGAGCGCAGCCGCCGCGACATCGAAGGAGGAGTGCCCGTGAAACTCTGGAATTCCCTGAACTCCGGCCGCGGGTGGGCCGTCGCCGCGGCCGCGGCGGTGGCGCTGGCGCTGCTGTTCGTGCCCATCCGCTACACGCGCACCACCGGTTGCGACGTGGATCTGAAGCTGGCCGGGGCGAGCCAGGCCGGCACGCCGTTCGCCGACATCGCCCGGCAGATGAAGGGCCTGCTGGGCGCGGAGACGGTCACGCTGTCCATGAGCACGCGCGGCGACGGGGCCGGCGGGGCCGTGCTCTCCGCGCACGTGAAGGGCGGCTCGGCGGCATCGGTGAGAACCGCCGCCGAGGGCTTCGCGCGCGCGCTCACCGCGAAGGGCGTGACGGCGACGGCGGAGGTGCGGCCGGTGCGCGAGCCCGCGTTGGGCAGCGTGTGCGCCATGGCGGCCGATCGCATCCGCGAGATCCGGGTGCAGGGCAAGGGCAAGACCACCGCGGAGATCGAACAGGAAATCACCCGGCGCCTGGCGGAGGTGGGCTTCACCAATCCGAGCGTACAGGTGACCCGCGAGGGGGAGCGCACCCGGATCGAGGTCAAGATCGAGACCAAGGGGGCTCCGAAATCCGCTGGCGGTGCGCGCGTCACGGTGGACGACAAGCAAGGGAAGTAGGGCGGACCCGCGGCAGGTGGGGTGGGCCCGCCGCGACCGCGTTCTCCATCTCGTGCAGGAGGCCCTGTGCCGGCCCGGGCGGTCCCCCGCCCGGGCCGTGCTTTCGTACGCGATCCCCGGCAACCCGGATCCCCGCCCGGGCATCCAATGCTGTGACCCCTTCCGCCCGGCCGTCGGCGCTTGCCCGGCGGGCGGGCGGATGGTAAAGTAGCCAGAAATCTCCCCGAACCTGGGCCCGGAACCCAAACCAGGCCGCCAGGAACAACGAAAACGCAGATCGCGCAACGAGTTATGAAACCTGACGGGAGGAGATCCAAGATGAAGAAGATCCTCGGCCTGACCCTCGCGCTGGCCCTGTGTATCGCCGGCGTCGCCCTCGCCTGCGACCAGGCCGCCAAGAGCGCGGCCGCCGGTTCCTGCTCCAAGGACATGAAGGCCTCCGCGGCCTCCACCGGTGCCTGCCCGCACGCCAAGGGCATGAAGGCCACCGCCGCCTCCGCCGAAGGTTGTGCCTCGGCCCACGGCGCCGCGGCCGCGTCCGCCGAAGGCTGCGCGGGCATGAAGTCCGCCGCCATGAAGGGCGACGCCTCCTGCGCCGCCAAGGGTAGCAAGGCCAGCGCCACCAACGCCGATGCCTCCTGCGCCAAGGGCATGAAGGCCACTGCCGCCAGCGCCGGGGGTTCGTGCTGCGCCAAGGGCGCGAAGAACACCTCCGCCGCAGCCTGCGCGAAGATGCAGCACTCCTCGTTCTCGGTCGCGGGCCTGACCGACGAGGCCGCCGCAGCGAAGGTCAGCTCGCTGCTCGCGGGCATGGACGCGGTGAAGATGAGCCACTGCGACGCCAAGGCCGGCACCGCCACGGTGTGCTGGAACGGCGACAAGAACTGCGACGTCGTTTCGAAGAAGCTGACCGAGGCCGGCTTCAAGACCGCCGTGCTGAAGGCGGACGCGGACTGCCCGTCCAGCGCCGAGTGCCCGATGCCGTGCAAGAAGGGCGACAAGGCCAGCAAGGCCAGCTAGTATCCCCATCGGTTCAGGCTGAAGGGCAGGGCCCGGGCCCTGCCCTTTTGCGTGTCCGGCGCGCAGCGTCGGCGATCTGGAATATCCAAGCTTGCCAGGAGGAGGAACGCGCATGACCGCTCCGCGGAAATGCTGGGAATGTGGGGCCGCCATCCCCGAGGGCGCCGGAACCTGTCCGGACTGCGGGCTGCCGGTGCAGGAGGGCGCGAAGGCCGGGGCGGCCAGGCCCGAGGCGCCCGCGCCGGCCCCGAAGCCGGCGCCCGTGCGCCGTCCGGCCGTCGCGGGTACCGCCGCGGGCAATTCGCGCTCGCTGCAGGTGGGGCTCATCGGTGTGGTCATCGGCGCGGCCCTGGGCGCGGGCGGCATGTACATGGTGCATTCCATGCAGCCCGCCCAGAACGCGCAGCAGACGGCCGAGGACAACGGCCGGATGCCGGCCGACATGCCGCCGGGCTCGGGCCAGGCGCCGGCGCTGCCCGAGGACATGAACGCCAAGATCGCCATGCTCAAGGAGGCCGTGGACAAGACCCCCGACAACTTCACCCACATCGTGGGGCTGGCGAACATGATGTACGACGCGGGCAAGTTCAAGGAGGCCATCCCCTATTACGAGAAGGGCCTCAAGCTGCAGCCCGACAACCTGGACGTGCGCGTGGACCTGGCCACGTCCAAGTTCCAGGTCGGGGACGGCCACACCGCGCTGGACGAACTGGACAAGGTCCTGGCGAAGGACCCGCACCACGCCAACGCGATGTATAACCGCGGCGTGATCGAGAAGTCGCTGGGCAACCAGGAGGAGGCGGACAAGGCCTGGCGGGACTACGTGGAGCACCACCCGGAGGGCCCCAAGGCCGCCAAGATCAAGGCCGACCTGGCCTCCGGCGCCACCAAGTCCAGGGACTACCGGCCCTGATCGGGGCCGCGAGGGGCATGACGCGGTGAATGCGAAGGTCCGGCTCATCGGCATGCAGATCGACCTGGGCGCCGGGCGCCGCGGGGTGGACATGGGCCCCTCGGCGCTGCGCCTGGCAGACCTGGACCGGCGTCTCGCCGAGATCGGCGTGGACGTGGACGACTCGGGCGACCTGTCCGCGGTGATCCCCGAGGCCGCCGACAGCGGCGACGCGCGCCTGCGTTATCTCGGCCCGATCGCCGACGCCTGCGCCCGGCTGGCGGAGCGCGTGAAGGGCTCGCTCTCCGGGGGCCGGCTGCCGCTCACGCTGGGCGGAGACCACTCGCTGGCCATCGGCTCGCTCGCCGGATCCGCAGCCCACCACCGCGGCCAGGGCGCGGAGCTGGGGCTGGTCTGGATGGACGCCCACGCCGACTTCAACACCTGCCACACCACCCCCTCGGGCAACATCCACGGCATGGCGCTGGCAGTGTGCTGCGGCATGGGAGATCCAGCGCTGACCGGGCTGCTGGGCTTCGCCCCGAAGGTGCACCCCGAGCGGTGCGTGCTGATCGGCGCCCGCGACCTCGACCCTGGCGAGCGGGATAATCTGCGCGCCGCGGGGGTGACCGTCTTCACCATGCGCGAGGTGGACGAGCAGGGCATGCACCGGGTGGTGGACCGGGCCCTGGAGGTGGCCGGCAGGGGGGCGGCGGGCGTGCATGTGAGCTTCGACATGGACGTGCTGGACCCGCACGAGGCGCCCGGCACCGGCACGCCGGTCCGTGGCGGGATCTCCTACCGCGAGGCGCACCTGGCGATGGAAGTGATCGCCGATTCCGGCCTGATGCGGGCGCTGGACCTGGTCGAGATCAACCCGGTGCTGGACGATCGCAACAAGACCGCCTCGCTGGGGGTGGAGCTTATCTGCTCCGCGCTGGGGAAGAAGATACTATAGATACTATCCTCGTAACTACTTGTCTTGCAACGATAGGACCCGTGATTTCACCCTCCTCAAGCCTCCAGATGGCAGCTTTGTTTCTTGACAATATGGGCTCGAGAATGCTACTTTCGAACCCGGTATACCAAAGGCTACCTTGCACCGACCCGCGGGTTGCCCCAAGTAGCCGAACGCCCGAGTCTGCCGGGTCATTCCCGTCAGGCCCACGGGCTGCCGATGTGCCCGACGGCGAAGCGCCGGAAGGCCTGCCCTCACATCCGGCAGCGGCGCACGAAGTGCGACCGTGAAACCCCATCACGGAGGGCTGGACTTTTTGCGCCGCGCAAGCGGCGAAACTGGAGGCAGCATGCGTCAGAAGGCTCTCGTGTTCCTGTCCGCCGCCGCGCTCGTGTTCGCGGCCGTCGCGGCCCCGGCCATGGCCACCCCGCTGGCGCTCGACGGCAGCTGGGTGGTGCTCGATGAGACCATGCCGGTCGGCGGCTTTTTCGCCGGCAGCTATGACTTCACCTCGAGCAGCAACGTGGACTTCACCATCACCGACTGGGCCGTGGTTTCCGACGCGTTCAACGTGTACGACTTCGGCGTGCTGGCATTCAGCACCCCGCTGATGCCCGACTGGAACGTCCTCGGCGCCGCCGGCGCGTTCACCAGCCCGCCGTACACCAGCGACCCGGACGTGGCCCTGGCCAGCGGCAACTTCAGCAGCGCGGTGTACACGTTTGGCGCGGGCGCCCACTCGCTGACCATCCAGGACTACCACATCCCCATCACCGCGGTCGGCGCCGGCCCGTTCCCGGACGGCACGGTGGCATTCAAGGCCACCACCCCGGAGCCGGGCACCATGGGCCTGATGCTGCTGGGCGGCGTGGCCCTGCTGGCCCTGCGCCGGAAGAACGACTAAGGGACTGCGGTAGCCCCGGGTAGCCCCCAAAGACCCGGGGTCGCACAACGGCGGATCGCCCGCGAGACGGGCGGTCCGCTGTTTCCTTGGTACCCAGCCCCCTCCGCCCGGGAGTGGGAAACCAGTCTTGACAACGCCCCGCGGCGGCGCAAGGCTCGTTCACAGAATCTGGAAACCAGATCGTTCCGGGAGCATTCCCGCCCCGGGCAATCCCGGGGCTGCGCACGGGCTGTCGGTGGGTTTCGCGACGTGCCGCCGCGAACCACGCCCTTGCACCGGCAGCGGCGTACGGATGCGAACGTGCGGCTTCGCACGGAGGGCTGGGTCAGGCCGCGGTCACGCGGTCCAAGTGGGAGGTCGCCCATGAGAGTCCCGAGGTTTCTCCCCCTCATCGCCGGCGCGCTGCTGCTCGCGCTGGTCGCCGGCCCCGTCCACGCCGCGCCCATGCCGCTTGACGGCTCCTGGGTGAGGCTCGATGAGAACATGGCGGAGGGTTCCTTCTTCACGGGCAACTGGGACTGGGAGTCCGCGTGCAACGTGGCGTTCACGATCACGGACATCTGGGTGGTGTCCGACGCGTTTGAAGTCTACGACTTCGGCAAGCTGGTGTTCACCACGCCGAAGGTCCCGGACTGGGATGCGCTCGGATTGCTCGACCCCAGGACCGCGCCTCCGTACACCGGGGATCCCGACCTGGCACTCGCGGACGGCAGGTTCAGCAACGGCCTGCATGTGTTCGGATCCGGGACGCACTCGATCACCATCCGCGATTACCACATCCCGCCGATGACCGCGGGTGGCAACCCGTTCCCGGACGGAACCGTGGCGTTCAAGGCCGCGTGCACGCCGGAGCCCGGCACGCTGGGCCTGATGCTGCTCGGCGGAGTGGCGCTGCTGGCGCTGCGCCGGAAGGTCTAGGCAGCTCGAGTTCCCGGCCGGCGCGCCGGGCGATCGAGCGGAGAATCACCAGGGCGTCATCCGAACACGGAAACACGGAGGTGGACCGCACGGTGACCCGGCGGTCCGCCTCTCGTTTCGCAGGGTCGGTGCGCCGCTGGACCGAAGCCCGCTGCTGCGCCGGAGCCCGCCGCTGGGCAGAAGCTCGCCCCTGCGCCGAAGCTCGCTCCCGCGCCGAGGCTCGCCCCTGCGCCGAAGCTTGCTCCCGCGCCGAGGCTCGCCCCTGCGCCCTCAGCTCCTCGCGAACTTCTCCAGGATTCTCAGAGTGTGCCGAGGCCTCGGTCGGAACTCTCCCCTTGCCGCCAGGTCCCTGAGCAGCGCCAGGTCGCGCGCATTGTCCACGTCGAACCAGGGATCGGTGAGAGCCAGGCCCGCGCCGGTCTCGCGTGCGCGCCGGGCGGTCGCCTCCAGCAGGGACGGTTCGCCCCATGGCATGCCACGCAACAGCTCGGGGCGGGGCCGATCCAGGCCGACGAGGTAGTACCCGCCGTCGAGGGCCGGCCCGAGCACGACGTCGCAGCGGTCGAGGGCGCGAAACGCGGCCCGCACGTGACGCGCAGGCAGCCCGGGACTGTCGGTGCCCAGCATCACGACGCGACGTGCGCCGGCGCGGAAGCAGGCCGCGAAGGCGCGCCGCATGCGCGCCCCAAGGTCGCCGGATCCCTGGGGGACCCAGCTCGTGCCGGCCGGGGCGAGCTCGCGGAACCCCGCCAGCCGCCCTCCGGTGGTGAACACCGACGCGGGCAGGCGCAAGCGGGTGACCAGCCCCAGCGTGTCCGCCAGGAACCCCCCGTACAACTCCGCCGCCCGCACCGGCCCCAGGGCCGCCGCCAGGCGGGTCTTCACCCGCCCGGGGACCGGCTCCCGGGCCATGACCGCGATATGGAAATCAGCGCAAGTCTTTTGCATATAACAAGTTGTAGCCTAGCAAGATTTCTTCGGGAGGGGGCGAAAAATCTTCGCATCCACCTTGAAAACAGCGCATCTGAGGTATTAGGTCGGGAACAAGGTGCGTGAGGTTCCCTGCCAAGCTCGAGACCAGGAACTGCCGGGGCGCCAGTAGATCGGAGTGCCGGCGAGCAAACGGAACGACTTCGAGGCGGGGATCACTTCCGCTTTAGAAAACAGAAAGATGCCGGACGAGAAGCGGCCAGCGTCCGGTGTCCCGTGGGCGGCGAAAGCCGCCCACTTTTTTTTTGGTTGAGCGAGTCTCCCGCGCCGCTCAGTATGCCGGGCAGCCATGAAAGTCCACTCCCCGCGCCCCAAGATCCCCCTTCACGTCGTCCAGCTGGGCTGGACGCTGTTCTTCCTCGTGCTGGTCCTGCTGGTGGTCAACGCCGCAGGCTGGTTCTACTACCGCACCATCCGGACCACCTGGGAGCGCGAACTCAGCCGCAGCCTCACCGCGGTGGCCGTGACCGCGGCATCCCGCATCACTTCCGACGAACTGCGCGATCTCCTGGACAACGGCGAGTTCGGCTACGCCTATGCCACGCTGCGCCACCAGCTCCAGCGCACCCGCGAGAGCACCGGCTGGATCCGCACCGTGTTCCTCTTCGACCGGGAGCTCAAGACGCTGCTGGACCTCGACGCGGACCCGCCGCTGGAGACTCGGCAGCCTTCGCTGTCCTTCGACCGCGCCGCCCCGGCCGAGGCCCTGCTGGGGCGGCCTTCGGCCAGCGCGGTGTTCGCGCTCGGCGCGCGGCGATACAAGGCGGCCTACGCGCCGGTCGCGCCGGACTCCGGCGGGGTCCGCGCGGTGCTGGCGGTGGAGGCCGATGCGGGCTTCTTCGAGGGGCTGGAGCGGCTGCGGCGGGACCTCTGGGGGGTCGCGGTGGTATCCACGCTGGCGATCCTGCTGCTGGGCGTCTTCTTCGCGCGCGCCACGCGCGGGCTGATCGCGGCCGAGGAGCGGGCCCGGCGCAGCGAGACCATGGCCACCATGGGGCAGCTGGCCGCCACCATGGCCCACGAGATCCGCAATCCGCTGGCCATCGTGCGGGCCACCGCGGAGCGGTTGAAGAACGCCCCGCCGGACGACGAAATCTGGCAATATATCCCGGAGGAAGTGGAGCGGCTCAACGGCATCCTGTCCACCTACCTGGATTTCGCGCGCAGCGACCCCGCCGCGCCGGAGGAGCTGGACCTCCGCGAGGCCATGGAGCGCGTGCGGCTGCTGTGCGAGCCCGAGCTGGGCAAGCGCGGCATCCGCGTGGCGACCCGCTACGCCTCCGACGGACCGGCCATGCTTCGCGGCAGCCCCGCCGGCATACGCCAGGTGCTGCTGAACCTGGTCCTGAACGCCCAGGACGCCATGCCCGGAGGCGGCGAGCTGACGCTGTCGCTGGAGCGCCGCGACCGGGGCTGGCAGTGCGAGGTGCGCGATACCGGGCAGGGCATCCCGAAGGACGCGCTGCGGCGCATCTTCGACCCGTTCTACTCGAGCAAGGAACGGGGCACCGGGCTGGGGCTGGCGGTGGTGGACCGGATCGTCCGCGAGCACCGCGGCCGGGTCGAAGTGGACAGCCGCGTGGGCCGCGGCACGGCGTTTCGCCTGACTTTTCCCGCGTCGGAGGCGTGAGTTGGACCTGCTGCTGGTGGACGACGAGCCCCGCCTGGCGAAGCTGCTGGGTGACACCCTGGCCGAGGAGGGCCACGCCGTGCGCGTGGAGCACTCCGGCCCGGGGGCGGTGGGCGCCCTGGCGGCGCGGCGGTTCGACCTGGTGATCACCGACCTGCGCATGGAGCCCCCCGACGGGCTGGAGCTGCTGCGCATCATCAAGCGGGACCACCCGGACACCGAGGTGATCCTGCTCACCGCGTTTGCCACCGTGGACGCCGCGGTGCAGGCCATGCGCGACGGCGCGTTCGACTTTCTGAACAAGCCGGTGCAGCTCGACGAGCTGCGGGTGCGCGTGCGCAAGGTGGGCGCCAAGGTGGAGGACCGCCGCGAGCGGGAGCGGCTCGCGCGCGAGAACGAGCTGCTGCGTGAGTCGCTGGGCAGCATCGCCGGCTTCGAGAAGGTGATCGGCCGCTCCCAGACCATGCAGAAGGCCATGGCGCTGGCGGAGCGCGTGGCGGCCACCGACGCCACGGTGCTGCTGCGGGGGGAATCGGGCACCGGCAAGGACGTGCTGGCGCGGGCCATCCACTTCCGCAGCGCGCGCGCCTCCGGGCCGTTCGTGAAGGTGAACTGCGGCGCGATCCCGGAGAACCTGCTCGAGAGCGAGCTGTTCGGGCACGAGAAGGGCTCCTTCACCGGGGCGGTGCGCGAGAAGCCGGGGCGCTTCGAGCTGGCGCACGGCGGCAGCATCTTCCTCGACGAAGTGGGCGACATCACCCCGGCGCTGCAGGTGAAGATCCTCCAGGTGCTGGAGGAAAAGACGTTCCTGCGCGTGGGCGGCACGCAGCCGCTGGTGTCCGACTGCCGCATCCTCTCGGCCACCAACCGCGACCTCGAGGGCGCCATCGCCAAGCGGGAGTTCCGCGAGGACCTGTTCTACCGGCTCAACGTGTTCCCCATCCACCTGCCGCCGCTGCGCGAGCGCGGCGCGGACGTGGCGCTGCTGCTGGAGCACTTCCTGAAGCAGCACGGCGCGTGCCTGGAGACGCTCTCGCCCGAGGCCCGCAAGCGGCTGATCGAGTACGCCTACCCGGGCAACGTGCGCGAGCTGGAGAACCTGGTGCAGCGGATCGTGATCACCGCCGGGCCCGGCCCGATCGGGGTGGAGCACCTGCCGGCGCTGGCGGCCCGGCCCGCGGCCGCGGGCGGGCTGGACGTGGACTTCCCGCCGGGCGGGCTGGTTCTCGAGGACCTCGAGAAGGACCTGATATTGAAGGCGATCGCGCGGGCCCAGGGCAACAAGAGCCAGGCGGCGCGGCTGCTGGGTCTCACCCGGCGCACGCTGTACTCGCGGATGGAACGCTACGGCCTGGCGGTGGGTCCGGGCGCGGCGGAACCGGGGGCCGGCGCGGATGAACTGGGAGCGGGCGCGACGGAACCGGGAGCGGATGCCGCCGAGATGGACGCGGACGAATCATGATGGCGCTGCTGCGGTGGCTGTTCGGCAACCTGGGCATCAAGATGATGTCGCTGCTCCTGGCGATGCTGGTGTTCCTGCACGTGGCCACCGACCGTGAGCAGGAGCTCAAGTTCCGCGTGCCGCTGCGCCTGGTGAATCTCTCCGACTCGCTGGTGGCCATGGGCCGCGTGCCCGGGGATGCGCTGGTGAGCTTCCGGGGCCGCGGCCGCGACATCTACCTGGCGCTGCTGCGCGGCACCTGGGTGCAGGTGGACCTGGCCGAGGCCGGCCCGGGCAGCGTGCGACACCTGTTGAGCCCGCGGGACGTGCAACTGCCCCCGGGCATCACCGTGAGCGCCGCCCAGGTGGCCGAGCCCGAGACGCTGGCGCTGCAGATGGACCGCCGCCAGCGCGCGCGGCTGCCGGTACGGGTGGTGACGGAATCGAGGAACCCCGCGCTGGCGTGCCGCGCGGAACCCGAAAGTGTGAACGTGGACGGCCCCGCGTCCCTGCTGGCGCGGATGTCCTGGGTGCCGACCGAGCCCTTCCACCCGCGCCGGGAGGCCGCGGGCAGCGAGGGCACGGTGGCGCTGCGCCCCGGCTCGCCGTACCTCAATGTGAGCCCGCCGCAGGTGCGGGCGAAGGTCATCTCACCCTGACGCGGGGCCGCGAGGCCCCCACGAGGGGAAAGGTCCGATGAGCGACGAATTCAACGAGAGCGAATCCAGCCCCGAAACCTGCGAGAACTGCGCGGCCATCTTCGACCCTTCGCACGGCTACTGTCCGCACTGCGGCGCGGTGGTGCCGGAGATGGGCGAGACCTGCACGGAACATCCGAGGCGCGAGGCCATCGCGCACTGCGTGGCGTGTGAATCGCCCATCTGCGAGGAGTGCGCGCAGGAGAGCGAGGGGCGCTACGTGTGCGAGAGCGACCTGGGCGCCGCCGACACCTCGCCGTGGACCAGCGTGTTCTCCAGCAGCGAGGAGTGGGAGGTGGAGGCGCGCCGCCAGCTGCTCGACCAGAGTCACATCCCCGCGGTGCGCTTCGCGCCCGGCACGCTGAGCACCGCCCCCAGCGGCGAGCACGACCTGCTGGTGCCCCCCACGCGCGAGGACGAGGCGAAGGAAGTCCTGGAATCGGCGGACATCTCGCTGGTCAACGGCGAGACGGAGTGGAGCGAGCCGGAGGAGAAGGACTCGTAGGCGGGCGGATCACGGGTCCGGGCGGCCGCGGGAGCACCGCGCGAGAAGGCGACGGTCGCAACCAGGAAAGAGGAAGCGGGGCCGGTCCCGGCGGCCCCGCTTCTTTGCGCAGGTTCACCTCGGCGATCCCGCTCGGCAGGGACGGACGGGGGTGGGCAGCAGCGATGTGGGTCGCTCTGGTGTGGTCGATGGCGTTTTGTCGTCAGTGCGCCACCACACCCCCGCCGTCCTAGCCGAGCCGGTTCGAGGCTCTGCCCCCCTTATCGCAACCGGCGTGCCAGCCGAACCCCGCCCCGGAGCGCCAAGTTCAACATTCCTAACAACTTAGACTTAGCCACCCGTCGGCCGACAGGCCCGGGAGCGCCACATCCGGGCGCCCCGGGCCCGCGGCGGCATTCCGCATCCCCGCGCATTGCACGTTGCTGCTCTTAGACTTAGCTTGACAGGTCCGCCGAACTGCATAGGATGAACGGCGAAGGAACCAGAGAAGACCGGCCGCGGGACCGCGGCGCGCTGTCCCCGGTCTTGCGCCGGGCCCCCAAAGCCCCGGCAGAGGAGAGTGGCGATGACGAAAGCCGATATCGTGGATGAGATTGCGGAGCGCACGGGTCTCACCAAGAAGGACGTGGCCGACACCGTCGATGCGTTCCTGGACGCGGTTTCGAAGTCCCTGGCGAGTGGCCAGCACATCGAGATCCGGGGCTTCGGGACCTTCAAGGTGAAGGATCGCAAGCCGCGCCTCGCGCGCAATCCCCGCACCGGCGAGTCCGTCCCGGTGCCTGCGCGTCGTGTGCCGCTGTTCAAGGTCTCCAAGGAGCTGAAGGAAATCGTCTCGCAGCAGGGCTGAGTGCGCGCCGGGCAGTCGGCGCCGGAAATGCGGAGGGGAAGAGGCTCGTCCTCTTCCCCTCGTTCGCTACGGGGCCGCGGGTGTGGCCCCGCGGGATTTCGACGCCGCCCTCCGGCGCGTGGCGCGCTTCGCCAGGCCCGGCCCGCGCGCGGCGCGGGCGGGAAATCAGTTGCGGGAGTTTCGGATCAGGACCAGGCGCAGCAGCTGCAGCAGCGCCATGGTGGCCGCCGCCACGTAGGTGAGCGCGGCCGCATTGAGCACCTGGCGCGCGCCGCCGATCTCCGAGGAAGCCAGGATCCCGCGGCCCTCGAGCTGCTGCAGCGCGCGTTTGCTGGCGTCGAACTCGGTGGGCAGCGTGACCACGTGGAACAGCACCGCCATGCCGAACAGCGCGATGCCCAGGTCCATCAGCCACACGCCCATGCCGCGGCCGAAGAGCATCCCGATGAGGAACAACGGGAAGGCCAGGTTGGAGCCCAGGCCCGCGACGGGCACGATGGCGTCGCGCATGCGGATGGGCGCGTAGCCCTGCTCGTGCTGGATGACGTGGCCGATCTCGTGCGCGGCCACGCCCAGCGCCGCCACCGAGGTGCCGTTGTAGATTTCCTCGGACAGGTTGACGGTGCGGTTGCGCGGGTCGAAGTTGTCGGTCAGCTGCCCCGGCACCTCCTGGACCGTCACCCCGCTGATGCCGTTGGCGGCGAGCAGGCTCTCGGCCACCTCGCGGCCGGTGCGCCCGGCGGCAGAAGGCACCTCGCTCAGGCGCCGGAAGGTGGACTTCACCCTCCACTGCGCGAACAGCGCGAGTGCCAGCGCCGGCAGCACCAGGAGCATCGTGGAATCGAAGAAAGGCATGAACATGGTCGGGTCACCTCCGCAACCTTGGACGCACGGGGCGGGGCGAAAGTTGCGCCCCTCGCAAGTGACGGTGGGACATGGGGGCGGCAATGTCAACGCGGGTGCGGCCGGCGCCCCCGGGCGGGACCGCCTGGAGGCCCCCCCGTGTTGCCGCTCCCCGCGGAGGTGTGCTAGTGTGCGCTGATTCGAATCGTGCCGCCGGTTGCCTTTACCTTATCGGAACTCCCATCGGGAACCTCGAGGACATCACCCACCGCGCGGTGCGGGTCCTGGGAGAAGTGGATCAGATCCTGGCCGAGGACACGCGGCGCGCCCGGGTGCTGCTCGACCGCTACGCGATATCCAAGCCCCTCTCGAGTTTCTTCGAGCACAACGAGGCCCGCCGCCTCGAGCCGGTGATGCGCGCCCTCGAAGAGGGCCGGCGCATCGCGGTGATCACCGACGCGGGCTCGCCGGGCATCAGCGATCCCGGGTTCCGGCTGGTGCGCGAGGCGGTGGCGCGCGGGATCCCCGTGGTTTCCATCCCGGGCCCCTCGGCGGCGGTCACCGCGCTGCAGGTGAGTGGGCTGCCCACCGACCAGTTCCTGTTCCGTGGGTTTCCGCCGCGGAAGTCGGCCGGGCGCCGCAGGGACCTCTCGGAGCTGCGCGACTACGAGGGGACGCTGATCTACTACGAGAGCTCGCACCGGCTGGCGGACTTTCTCGAGGACGCCGCCGCGGAGCTGGGCGACCGGCCGGCCGCGGTGTGCCGGGAACTGACGAAGATGCACGAGGAAGTGGTGCGGGGCACGCTGCCCGAGCTGGCGGCGCGCTTCCGGGAGACCGAGCCCCGCGGCGAGATCGCTGTGGTCATCGGCGGACACACCCGGTCCATGCGGAAGTCGCGCGGCGGGCCGGACGACCCGGACGAAGCTTGAACCTGCCGCTGAAGGAACAAGTCCGCGCGCTGATCGCGGGTCCCGCCGCCGTGCTGCACCGCGCGGGCGTGACCGCCACGCACGTCACGGTCACGGGCTTCGCGCTCAGCGTGGCGGCGGCGGTCACGCTGGCGCAGGGCCGGTACGACTGGACCGCGGCGCTCCTGATCGTCTCGGGCCTGTGCGACACGCTGGACGGTGCCGTGGCCCGCGCCGGTCCCGGGGAGACGCGCCTCGGCGCGTTCCTGGACAGCACGCTGGATCGCGCCGGGGAGTCCGCGGTGTACGTGGGCTCGGCGTGGCGCGGGCTGGCGCTGGTGCGCGAGTGGGCCGGGCCGCGCTGGGACGTGACGCTCCCGGTGCTGGCGCTGGCCAGTTCGCTGCTCGTGAGCTACGTCCGCGCGCGGGCCGAGGGCCTGGGCGCGGACTGTCGCGTGGGCCTGATGGAGCGCACCGAGCGCATGGTGCTGCTCATCGCGGCCGCGATCGTGGCGGTGTTCTGGGAGCCGGCGTGGGCGTGGGCCCTGGCCGCGCTCTCGGTGCTCAACTTTGTGACGTTCGCGCAGCGCCTGGCGCACGTGGGTCGGGCGCTGCGCTAGATACTTCTTCACCACGCGGAGGCAGGGTTCATGGCGAAAGTTCGTGTTGCGATCATCGGGGTGGGCAACTGCGCCTCCTCGCTCGTGCAGGGCGTGCACTTCTACCGCAACGCCCGGGAGAAGGACCGCATTCCCGGCCTGATGCACGTCAACCTGGGCGGCTACCACATCAGCGACGTGGAGTTCAGCGCCGCGATCGACATTGACCGCAACAAGGTCGGCAAGGACCTCGCCGAGGCCATCTACTCGCCGCCCAACTGCACCTACAAGTTCGCCAGCGTGCCCAGGCTGGGCGTGCCGGTGATGCGCGGTATGACCCACGACGGGCTGGGCAAGTACCTCTCGCAGATCATCCAGAAGGCCCCCGGCTCCACCGTGGACGTGGTGAAGCTGCTTCGCGACACCAGGACCGACGTGGTGATCAACTACCTGCCGGTGGGCAGCGAGGAAGCCACCAAGTGGTACGTGGAGCAGATCCTGGAGGCCGGCTGCGGCCTGGTGAACTGCATCCCGGTGTTCATCGCCCGCGAGAAGTACTGGCAGCAGCGCTTCGAGAAGCGCGGCCTGCCGGTGATCGGCGACGACATCAAGTCGCAGGTGGGCGCCACCATCACCCACCGGGTGCTGGCGCAGCTGTTCGTGGAGCGTGCGGTGCAGATTGACCGCACCTACCAGATCAACTTCGGCGGCAACACCGACTTCCTGAACATGCTGGAGCGCGAGCGGCTGGAGTCGAAGAAGATCTCCAAGACCCGCGCGGTGACCAGCATCATCCCCTACGAGCTGGCCAGCGACGACATTCACGTGGGCCCCAGCGACTACATCCCCTGGCTCAAGGACCGCAAGTGGTGCCACATCCGCATGGAAGGCACCACCTTCGGCAACGTGCCGCTGAACCTCGAGATGAAGCTGGAGGTGTGGGACTCGCCCAATTCCGCGGGCATCGTGATTGACGCGGTGCGCTGCGCCAAGCTGGCGATGGACCACGGGCTCAAGGGCGCGCTCGTCGGCCCGTCGTCGTACTTCAAGAAGTCCCCGCCGGTGCAGTTCACCGACGACGTGGCCCGCGCCATGACCGAGGAGTTCATCCAGAAGTACGCGCTGAAGGCCCCGGCGAGGGCTGCCAGGCCCGCGAAGAAGGCCGCCCGGGGCGCGGCGAAGAAGTCCGCGAAGCGCCCGCGGGCGAAGCGCGGATAGCGCCTTGCCCTCACGGAGGCCCGCCCGGGGCGCCCTGATCACCCTGGAAGGGGTGGAGGGCTCCGGTAAGACCACCCAGGGCCGCATCCTGCTCCGCCGGTTGCGCCGCCTGGGGCTCTCCGTCCTGTGGACGCGGGAGCCCGGCGGCGTGCCCATTTCCGAGCGCATCCGCCGCGTGCTGCTGGACCGCCGCCACCGCGAGATGGGTGCGAACACCGAGATGCTGCTGTACCTGGCCGCGCGGGCGCAGAACGTGGAGCAGCGGATCAAGCCCGCGCTGCTGCAGGGCCAGGTGGTGGTGTGCGACCGGTTCTCGGACGCCACCTTCGCCTACCAGGGCGGCGGGCGCGGCATCCCCCGGGGCGTGGTGGGGGCGTTCAACCGCTTCGCCACCGGCCGACTGAAGCCCGACCTGACGCTGTTCTTCGACCTCCCCCCCGAGGAGGGCTTCCGGCGCCTCGGCCGGCGGCCCCGCCGGCGCCTGGACCGCCTGGAGGTGGAGCGGGCGGCCTTCTACCGGCGGGTGCGGCGCGCCTACGCCGACCTGGCCGAGCGCGAGCCCGCCCGGGTGAAGCGCATCCCGGCCACCGGCACCCCCGAGCAGGTCCGCGAGCGGGTGCTGGAGACCGTCGAGACCTTCCTGCGCCGGCGCGGATTTTTGCGCCCGCAGACCGCCCGCTCATCGTAGACTTTCCATTGGAATGAAGATCCTTCGACTCGTCGCCTTCGTGGCGCTGCTGGGGGCCGTGTTCGCCCTGGGCTGGGGCTGGGGCCGTCGCTCCGGCAACCCCGCCGGGAGCGGCGGCGACCTGGAAGAGTTCTCCTACGCCCTGGAGCGGGTGCGCTCCGTGTACGTGGACCCGGTGTCCGCGGACAAGCTCACCGCCGGGGCGCTGCGCGGCATGCTGCGCACGCTGGATCCGCACTCGTCCTACCTGGACCGCTCCGAGTTCGACAACCTGGAGGAGGGCACCCAGGGCCAGTTCGAGGGCCTGGGCATCGAGGTCAGCATCCGCGACCACTTCCCCACGGTGATCTCGCCGCTGGACGGCGGGCCCGCGGCCCGCGCCGGGCTGCGCCCGGCCGACCGCATCGTGGAGATCGAGGGCCAGTCCACCGAGGACTGGACCACCACGAAGACGGTGCGGCACCTCCGCGGCCCCGCGGGCACCCGGGTCCGCTTCACCGTGGCGCGCGAGGGCGAGTCCGAGAAGGAGTACGTGCTGCAGCGCGCGCGCATTGACGTGCGCACCGTGCCCTACGCGTTCCTGGCCGCGCCGGGGGTGGGCTACATCCGGCTCACCCAGTTCGCGGAGCGCTCGCACGACGAGGTGGATGCCGCCCTCGACAGCCTGGAGCGCATGGGCATGCGTTCGCTGGTGCTCGACCTGCGCGACAACCCCGGCGGCCTGCTGGACCAGGCGGTGGCCATCGCCGAGGAGTGGGTGCCGGCGGGCAGGGTGATCGTGTCCACGCGCGGCCGGGTGGCCGAACAGAACAAGGTGTTCCGCTCCCGCGCCCGCACCGTGCGCGGGCCGTATCCCATCGTGGTGCTGGTCAACGGCGGCACCGCCAGCGCCTCGGAGATCGTGGCCGGCGCGCTGCAGGACCACGACCTGGCCGCGGTGGTGGGCTTCACCAGCTTCGGCAAGGGCTCGGTGCAGTCGGTCTATCCCGTGGACGACTCCACCGCCATCAAGCTCACCGTGGCGCGCTATTACACACCCAGCGGCCGGTCCATCCACCGCGAGGACCACGACCGCGCGCTGACCGAGCTGGAGGGCTCCGACTCCACCGAGAGCGCCGTCCTGCGCGCCCGCCCCGGCGGGCCGCGCCCGCGCTACCGCACCGCCGCCGGGCGCGAGGTGCTGGGGGGCGGCGGCATCGTGCCCGACGTGAGCGTGCCCGACACGTCCTTCTCCGAACTGATGAGCGAGGTGGCGCGCAAGGGGCTGCTGTTCCGGTTCGCCACCCACTACCTGGCCCGTGGCCGCGAAGGCTCCCTGGCCCTCACCGGGGTGGATGAGCGGGTGTTCCGCGACTCGGTGCGCGCCGCGGTGGGCGCGGCCCCGATGAAGACCTGGGGCGCGGACCGCGAGAGGCTGCTGGGGCTGGCCGAGGCCGAGATCATCCGCCGCACCCGCGGCCCCTCCGAGGGCCAGCGCCGGGTGCTGGAGACCGACCCCGCGGCGCGCGAGGCGCTGCGCCTGCTGCAGCGCGCCACCAGCGCGCGCGATCTGCTGGCCCGGGCGGCCGCCGACGCCCGCGCGGCGGCGGGCGCTCCGGCGGCGGGGGTGCCCCGGTGAAGGGCCCCGCGCTGGTGTGCGACTTCGACGGCACGGTGGTGCTGCAGGACGTGGGCGACCGCTTCTTCGAGGCCTTTGTCCCGCCGGCCCGGAACGGGGAGTGGGCGGAGTTGATCCGCGCCTACGACTCCGGCGAGATGGGCTCGCGCGAGTGCCTTTCGCGCGAGTGCGCCATGATCCGCGCCACGCGCGAGGAGGTGCACCGCTTCGCCGACCGCTTCGAAGTGGAGCCCGGCTTCGCGCGGCTGTGGCAGGCGGCCCGGGCACGCGGCGTGGAGATGATCGTGGCCAGCGACGGGCTGGACGTCTACATCCGGCGCATCCTGGACCGCCACGGCCTGCAGGAAGTCCCGGTGCGCGCCAACCGCGCGGTGTTCGAGGCCGACCGCATCCGCCCCGAGTTCCCCTGGGAGGGCCTGGGCTGCGGCCGCTGCGGCAACTGCAAGGGCCACCACGTGGAGCAGTTCCGGCGCGACCACTCGCCGGTGGTGATGATCGGCGACGCGCACTCGGACGTGTGCGGCGCGCTGGCCGCCGACCGCGTGTTCGCCCGCGACATCCTGGCCCGCCTGCTGGCCGAACGCGGGCGGGCCTGCGAGCGCTTCGAGGACTTCGACGAGGTGATCCACGCGCTTTCCCTGAACGGCGTGGCCGCCGGTCCGGGGGCGCGGTGAGGATCGGCCCGCTGGAGCTGCCCTCGCGGGTGTTGCTGGCGCCGCTGTGCGGGATCACCGACTCCGCGTTCCGCCGCCTGTGCCGGCGCGAGGGCGCGGGCGCCACCTACAGCGAAATGGTGGTGAGCGACGGCGTGATCCGCGAGAACGAAACCACCCGCCGCCTGATGCGCTTCACCCCCGGCGAGCGGCCCTACGGCATCCAGCTGGCCGGCTCGGATCCGGGCACGGTGGCCGAAGCCGCCCGCCGCGCCGCGGCGCTGGGCCCGGACCTGGTGGACATCAACCTGGGCTGCCCGGTGCGCAAGGTGGTGGACCGCCACGCCGGCTCCGCGCTGCTGGCCGACCTGGCGCGCCTGGAGAGCGTGGTGAAGGCGGCGGTGTGCGCCACGTCGCTGCCGGTCACCGCCAAGATGCGCCTGGGCTGGGACGAGAAGACCGCCACGCCCGTCGAGACCGCCCGGCTGCTCGAGGGCTGCGGGGTGCAGGCGCTGGCGCTGCACGCACGCACCCGCGCGCAGGGCTTCAAGGGCCGCGCCGACTGGAGCGTGATCCGCGCCGTGAAGGCGGCGGTGTCCATCCCGGTGATCGGCAACGGCGACGTGCTGGCGCCCGAGGACGCGCGGCGCATGTTCGACGAGACCGGCTGCGACGCGGTGATGGTGGGCCGCGGCGCGCTGGGCAACCCGTGGATCTTCTCGCGCACGCTGAGCCTGCTGGATACCGGCGCGGCGCCGCCCGTGCCGGCCATCGCCGGGCGCGTGCGCACGCTGCTGCTGCACCTCGAGTATATGATCGAGGACAAGGGTGAGGGCGTGGCCATCCGCGAGATCCGCAAGCACATCCCCGGCTACCTCAAGGGCGAGCGCGACGCGCACGCGGTCCGCAACGAGCTGCACCAGGCGCGCTCGGCCGCCGAGATGGAGGCGGTGCTGGAGCGCTACCTGGAGCACCTCGCGGGCCTGGGCGCGGAAGGGGAGGCGCATCCGGAGCCCTTCGCGCCGCGCGATCCCGCGCACGCCGCCGGTCCCGCGGCCCCCGCCGCGGAGGCCGCGCCGTGAGCCCGCGCCGGATCCGGGAGCTGCTGGAGGCCGTGCGCCGCGGCGAGGCCACCGTGGGCGAGGCGCTGGAGCAGCTGCGTCACCTGCCTTTCGAGTCCCTGGGCGAGGCCACGCTCGACCACCACCGGGAGCTGCGCTGCGGCCACGCCGAGGTGGTGCTGGCGGCGGGCAAGACCCCGGAACAGGTGCAGCGGATCGCGAAACACATCGTGACGGCCGGAGCGAACCTGCTGGTCACGCGGCTGGAACCGGCGCTGGCGCGGGCGCTGAAGCGGCGCCACCCGCGCGGGAAGTGGAACCAGCCCGGGCGCATCTTCGGATTCGCGCGGCAGGCCGCGCCGCCCGGCAACGGCACGGTGCTGGTGATCTCGGCGGGCACCTCCGACGTGCCGGTGGCCGAGGAGGCCGCCTTCACCCTGGAGTTCACCGGCAACCGCGTGGAGCGCATCTACGACGTGGGCGTGGCGGGTGTGCACCGCCTCCTGGCGCACGCGCCGCGGCTGTCGCGGGCCCAGGCGATCGTGGTGGTGGCGGGCATGGAGGGGGCGCTGGCCAGCGTGGTGGGTGGTCTTACCGACCGGCCGGTGATCGCGGTGCCGACCAGCACTGGCTACGGGGCCAGTTTCCAAGGCGTCGCGGCGCTGCTCGGGATGCTGAATTCCTGCGCGTCGGGGGTGAGCGTGGTGAACATCGATAACGGATTCGGGGCGGGGTTCACGGCGAACCTCATTAATCACCTCCCCGCCGGCAAGGCTCCTGCCGAGGCTGCCCGTCGGTTGCCCCGGACACGGGGGCGGCGGAGATGATCGCCTACTTCGATCCCATCGGCGGCGCGTCGGGGGACATGATCCTGGCGGCCTTGCTGGACGCGGGGGTGCCGCGGGAGCGGCTGGTGACGGAGCTTGGGAAGCTCTCCGTGCCGGGGTGGGAGCTGGAACTGGGACACGCGGAGCGGGCCGGGATCCGGTGCTCCACGGTGCATGTGAAGCTGGAGGCGGCGGCGCAGCCGCACCGGCACCTGCGGCACATCGAGGAGATCCTGGCCGGCTCGGGGCTGGCGGGGAGCGTGCGGGAGCGGGCGCTGGGGGTGTTCCGGCGGCTGGCGTCGGCGGAGGCCCGGGTGCATGGGACCACGGTGGAGAAGGTGCATTTCCACGAGGTGGGCGCGGTGGACGCCATCGTGGACGTGGTGGGCGCGGTGATCGGACTGGACCTGCTGGGGGTGGAGGAGGTGCGGTTCGGCCGGTTGCCGCTGGGGCGCGGGTTCGTCGAGGCGGCGCACGGGCGGATCCCGCTGCCGGCGCCAGCTACGGTGGCGCTGTTGATGGACCTGCCCGTCGAGATGGTGGTCACCGAGGGCGAGACGGTCACGCCCACCGGGGCCGCGATCCTCTCCACGCTGGGCCGGTGCGAGCCGCTGCCCGCGGGTGCGGTCCTCCGCGCCGCGGGCCACGGGGCGGGCACGAGGCAGTTCGCGGACCGGCCCAACCTGCTGCGCCTGCTGCTGGCCGATGCGCCTTCCGCGGCCCGCCCGGGCGAGGTGGCGGTGCTCTCCGCCACGGTGGACGACATGAGTCCCGAGCACCTGCCGTTCCTGGCCGAGCGGCTCTTCGACGGCGGGGCGCTGGACGTGTACTTCACCGCGGTGACCATGAAGAAGAGCCGACCCGGGGTGGAGGTGACGGCGATCGTGCCACCGGCGCTGGAGTCGGCCCTGTCGGTGGAGCTGTTGCGTCACTCCACCACCCTGGGGGTCCGCCGGCGGACCGAGGCGCGGCTGGAGCTGGAGCGCGAGGTGATCACCGTGGAAACCGCGTTCGGACCGGTGCGGGTGAAGCGCGCCCGCGTGCCCGCCGGCCCGGGCGACGCGCGCGATCGCTTCGCGCCCGAGTACGAGGACTGCGCCACCCTGGCGCGGCGTCACGGCCGACCGCTGGCGGAGGTGTACGAGGCCGCCCTCGCGGCGGCGTCAGGCGGCTCGAGCGCTCCGCCGCTCACGCGCCCGCCTTCCGGCGGCCCCGGCGGCTCCCCCGGCGACGCGAGCCCCCCGGCGTCGCGCTGACCGGGCGATCCGCCCATGCTGGGTCTTTCCCCCGACGCCCGCCTGGTCCTCGACGGGCTCACCCACACCCATCCCGGTTCCCCCGGTCCCCGGCCCCTCGATGTGTCCGGCGAAGTCCGCCGCGGCGAGTGGGTGTGCCTGGCCGGGCCCAACGGCAGCGGCAAGTCCACGCTGCTGCGCACGGCGGCCGGCCTGCTGCGCCCCGACTCCGGAACGGTGCGGATCTGTCCGGGTCACCCGGCTTCCGCCGCGGCGGGGGGGACGAGCCGCGGGGACCTGCTTCCCGGAGACCGTGCGTTCCGCCGCGGGCTGGGCTACCTGTCCCAGCTGGCCGCCGAACAGGTGCTGGGCGCCACGGTGGCCGACGAGCTGGCCTCGGGGCTGGAGTGGCACGGCGTGCCCCCCGCGGAGATCCGCGTTCGGGTGACGGCCGCGCTGGGGGAACTGGCCGGCAGTGCGGCCGGGGCCGGCGGCGGCTGGGCCCATCGCACCGCCTCGGCGCTGTCCGCGGGCGAGCGCCGTCGCGTGGCGCTGGCTTCGGTGATCCTTCCGGGTCCCGGATTCCTGGTGGCGGACGAGCCGCTCGCCGAGCTCGACCCGTTTGCCCGGGCGGACTGGCTGCGCCGGATCGGGGAGTTGAAGGCGGGCGGGCTGGGGCTGCTCACCGCGACCACCTCGGCCGCGGAGGCCAGCCGCGCCGACCGCGTGTGGCTGCTGGACCCGCGCGCGGCAGGCATTCGCGAGGTGTCGCCCGCCAGCCTCGGGGATCCCGCGATCGCGCTGGCGGCGGGGCTCCGGCCGGCGCCGCCGGCAGAACTCGATCTGTCGGACCTGGGCACGGCCGCGGCCGTGGGCGGCCCCGGTTCCACCGCGCTGGCCTGGCTGCGGGGAGCGCGCCTGGCGCGGGGAGCGACGACGGTGTGGGAGGCCCTGGACCTGGGTGTGCCCGACTCCGGACTGGCGGCATTCCACGGGCGCAATGGTTCGGGCAAGAGCACGCTGGCGCGCGCGCTGTCGGGACTGCTGCGCCCCGCGTCGGGCTCCGCGGGAGGCGCGATCGGTTGGGACGGTCCGGCTCATTCGCGACGCTGCCGTTCGGCGATGGCCTTCCAATCCCCCGAGGACCAGCTCGGCCAGCCGTCGGTGCGCGAGGAGCTGACGCCCCCGCGGGGATTCGCGGGACGGGCCGCAGCTCCCGCGGACCTGCTGTCGTCCCTGGGTCTCGGGCCCGCGGAGTTCCTGGACCGCCCGCCCCTGGCGCTCAGCTCCGGCGAGCGCCGCAGGGTGGCCCTGGCGAGCCTCGCTGCGCTGGACCCGGCACTGCTGCTCCTGGATGAGCCCCTGTGTGGCCTGGATGGACCGGGTTCCGCCGCGGTGGCGGGCTGGCTCATGGCCCAGTCGCGGGAGCGCACGGTGTGGTTGTTCAGCTCCGACCTGGACGTTCCGGAGATTCCGTCCCGGCACTGGGTCGGCATCGGTGCGGGCAGACCGGTCCCGGCGGCGCTTGAACCCCCCCGCCCGGCAGACTTAGGGTTTCACCTTCCATGGGCTTACGGGTTTGTGCGCGGACCGGGGCCCGAGGGGGGGCCGTAAGACCCTCGCAGCGCCCTCCTGAAACCACTCCTTGACATCTCCGTGGCAATTATGTAAGCTGTTGCACAAATCCGGGTGGCCCGTGCCCACGGCCCCCGGGGGCGTGCGGGTTTCCATATATTCCTTGACACGCAAGGCCCGCTCGTTTATACTCTTAACGTATTTTTGGTGGGCATTCCCGCATCGGGGATCTGGCTCCGATGCGTCCCCGTATCCGCTAACATACACGGAAACAAACAGTTAGATAAGGGTCTGGGCATGGCGTTGCATCGGAGCTCGAACATCTGAGTGTGCTGCATTGCCCGGTGGTCGGCGCATTTGCTTGCGTCCGGCGACTGGCAGCGCGTTGTCTGCCGATCGAGTCCCTTGTTTCAAGAGCGTTGTTTCGCGTTCCGTAACCTGAAGTTGTCCATATTCCTAGGTCGCAGGAACCGTAGTAGCACGACACGTTGCTTGCTTCGGATCGGCATTTCCATTTCGGGACGAAAGGAGGGATGGACAGGGCGTTTTTCATTCGTGCCTCCTGCGCGTCATCCCGGTTCCCTCGCAGGTCCGGGTCGAACGCCAGGAAAACCCCGCTCGCAACACGGCAGCATGTCCGCAAGGCCAAACAGCATTGCGACGACGGAGGTAGCAATGAAGAAACTCGCTGTCGCTCTCATGAGTCTGCTCCTGCTCGCGGGATTCGTTTCCGCGGTGTGGGCGCAGGACACGGAGAGCCCGATTTCCGCCGACCACCTGATGCGGATGGGCTCGGGCCAGTTCAACAAGCTGGCACCGGGACAGTACCGCGCCGCGGTCATTGACACGGTGTGGTACGGCTTCGTCACCGGCGGCACGCCGGGAACCGTTGGTTACTACTACCCGCCGGGCGGCTTCAATGCCCTGGCGAAGTGGGACTTCGACCGGAAGCCCGATGGCACGCAGGCCACCGCGGGTTCCGTGGAGTCCTGGCAGGGCTGGACCGGCCTCCACACGCCGTACCTGTCGGGCGGCACTCGTCCGCCGGCACAGCGTCCGGAGTTCTTCCTGAACTACGGTAACCACCCGTACTCGACCAACAACTACAGCTTCGCCGCTCCGTACTGGCACCAGCAGGACATGGTGGCGGTTCCGGTGCGCACGGGCTGGACTGCCAACCAGAACCTGGAAGGCGCCGGCTCGCTGTGGTGCGGCATGGACAAGGACGTGGCGGCGCAGGTGCTTCACGACTACCGCACCACGCCCGCTTGTTCCATCAACTTCCCGGGCTACGGCGACCTGTGGGACCAGTACATCACCCACGACGTCGCCATCAGCGCGGGCGGCACCACCATGTCGTTCCTGTACGCGACCGACATGGACTACCGTATCGACCCGACGACCCTCGACACCACCACCCCGCTGCAGAACGGCTCGCTGTACGACGCTCTGTCCGTGTGGGTTGGCACGCCGACGGTCGCTCTTCCCTACGGCTCGGCGATCCCGACCGACTCCGACATTGACGACCTGCTCAAGAACGACGCCACCCGTAACAACCTGAGCGCGACCATCAGCGGTTGCACCGCTCTGGACTGTCTCGGCTGGACCGGCCGTTCCGACTCGACCGGCACCCTGTACACCACCACCGGCTTCGGTGGCGGCTTGCTGGGCATCGGTTCGCAGGCGCGTGTCGTGTTCCGCGTTCGCACGAACACCAGCGGCTCGGACCAGCGCGGCACCGTGCGTTACAGCGGCGCTGTTGACCAGCCGGGCGGCTCGAAGTTCGGTGCGGCCGTGGTTGACAAGATCTACTTCAGCAACGCCGCGGGCCAGGGCGACGGTCTTGGCAACGGCGCCGGCAACGCCTACACGTTCAACACCGCGGGCAACCTGCAGGGCTGGAAGCCTTCGGGCAAGGTCCTGCCGATCTACTCGAAGATCATCAACGTCGGCAACAACGACCCGAACGTTGGCGGTCTGTTCTACGACGTGGGCTCTCCGGAAGCCAAGTACGCGGACGCTTGCGGCGTCCCGGGTTCGATCACCACCCAGTGCAACCTGTTGAACAACGTCCTGGCGCAGTTCGACCAGAACGGAACTTCTCCGGGCACGAACCCGCGTGACAAGTACTCCCAGAACTGGCCGTACGTGAACGGCGAGCAGCAGCAGGCCACGTACTCGCCGCCGATCACCCTCACCGGCACGCCCGGCTTCGGCCGTGCGGGCTGCTCGGTCCAGGCGGACATCTACGCGTACCTGCCGATCACGGACGCGGCGTTCTTCTGGCTGTGGCTGCGCTACCAGCCGGGCTTCAACGGCACCACCCCCTGTGGTGGCACCAACCCGGCCGGCACGACCTACGCCTGGTCGGCCTGGCAGCGCGACCCGGTGATCTACTACACCGACCAGCCCAACTGCTTCGTCAACAACTTCGAGCAGTCGCAGCTGATGCCGACGACCACCGTCACCTACCTCCAGATCCTGGTGGGCACCCCGGTCCTGTGCTACGCCTTCGGTGGCGGCACCGGAACCTGCCACGCGAACTTCTCGCCGCTGTGGGACAACATCCGTGTCGGTATGTGGAACGCCCCGGATGCCCCGGCGATCGTGCTGTTCGACTGGCAGTTCTGGCAGGACGCGTACCCGGTTGACAACTCCATTTCCCCGTACCTGAACATGCAGAAGCGCCGCAATGCCGTCGGTGCGATCCGCGCCAACGACCCGGCGAGCGCCGACTTCTACATCAAGAACATCCCGGTCAGCAGCGCTCTGATCGACGCGAAGACCGCGGTCGTGACCGCTTGCGTGACCAACCAGGTCCGTCCGTACACCGACAACGGCCGCGGCGTGAACCAGGGTGACTCGGTTCTCGTGCAGTCGTCGTTCGGCGCGCGGACCGCGCGCATGGACTGCGTGTTCCGCGTCCTGCCCGGCCCGCTGACCAACATGGCCGACCCGTTCTTCACGAGCTACATCGCGAACAACGGTGCCTACGGTACCGCTGGCGGTCACGGTGGCAGCTGGAAGTGGTACGTCTGGAACAGCGTCCAGATGGACACCGCCGAGTACGACAGCTGGGACTCGACGGCCAACAACGCTCTCCAGGGTCCTGGCGCCAGCCCGCAGTACTGGGCCACCACGATCCACGAGAACGACGTTGCGCTCCGTGGCGTCGCTGCGCACAACCTGCCGCTGGTTGACCCGACCGCGGGCCCGAACGCGGGCGCGTGGCTGGCCGAGAACTCCGGCGTGCCCTCGACTGAACACGAGAACATCTTCCCGAGCTACGTGTTCACTCCGGGAACCATCATCGAGTACTTCTACCGCAGCGCGTACTACGACAACCTGATGGGCCCGAACCTGGCTCCTGACACGAACTTCGTGTACTCGACCGGGGCGCGCTACTTCATGTACCGCATCCTGCCGAACGCCTGGGCCGACCCGACGCAGGGTTACGGCACGCCGGCGTGGAGTGGTTACGGTTGGATGGGCGGCAACGGCACCGGCACCATCACCGGCGCCCACAACGAAGTGATCCACCAGAACGGCCGTCCGTGCGTCCTGTTCGTGGACCACTCGTTCGGCCTGTCGCAGTGCTACTTCTCGTACCACAACACGTTCGACACGCTTGGCATCGCTCCGTTCGTGGATGACTACACCTCGCAGGCGCCGTCTTCCGGTGAGACCGGGATCGGTAACTACGAGGCTCGTCTCGCGAACGCCACCTACACGTTCGTGGGTTCGAGCGGTCCGAGTGTGAAGAACCTGACTGGCTACGGCCAGATCTACTACAACTCCGGCGTGCTCGGCACCTCGTCCCTGGCCGACGGCCAGAACGACGGTGACGCCAACGCCGACGTTCAGCTCCTGAAGGCCTGGCTGGAGACCAGCGGTGGCCGTAAGGGTCTGTGGCTGAACGGAACGCAGATCGCGCTGAGCCTCAACGTTCAGCGTCCGACCGGCAGCCCGTCCCGCCTGTTTGCCAGCGACGTCCTCGGCATCATCGATGGCGCGGTGGACAACGGCAACGCGCTGTTCAACTACCGCACCATCTCCGGCGACGTCAACGACTGTCCGACGATCCTCGCGGGCAACGCCCCGTGGAACCCGGCGCAGCAGACTGCCGTCACCGGTAACCTGTGTCTGTACAACTACGACGTGATCCCGCCCAGGACTGACCTGGCGACGTCGTTCTCGTCGCAGGTGTACGCAATCGGGAGCCTCAGCGCCGGCGTGATCAACGACGTCGCTGCGAACCCGACCGGAACCTCGAAGACCCTCATCGACGCTCTGGACTTCCCGCGCGTCCGCAACGTGTCGTGTCACGACTCGTACGGCCGCATCTACCAGATGCGTACGGTGTACGACGGACTGTTCTCGGACATCGGTGGCCGGTTCTGTCCGGACCCGGTCTCCCCGACGGCCGTCCAGCCTGGATCGGGCCGCTTCCCGAACGCCCTGTTCCAGAACTCCCCGAACCCGTTCCGCCCGGTGCGTGCGACCAACATCCGTTACTCGGTTGGTCGTAGCAGCAACGTGTCCCTGAACGTCCTCGACGTTTCGGGCCGTGTTGTGCGCAGCCTGGTGGACGGCAAGAAGGACGCCGGTGAGTACTCGATCGCGTTTGACGGTAAGGACGCGAACGGTGCCTCCCTGGCTTCGGGCGTGTACTTCTACCGCCTGAAGATCGGCGACTTCGAGTCCAACAAGAAGATGCTGATGCTGAAGTAAGGGAGCCGCCGGCGATCCGGGCAACCGGGCGGCCGGCACCCTGAAACAGCTTCGACGCTTCACCGGGGGCCGGTGCCGAAAGGCACCGGCCCTTCGGTTTCTGCCCCTGCTGCCCCGGCTGTCTCCGGATCGGGGGCGTCCGCCGGCCCCGGTGGATAACCCGGCCGGGCGGGCTAAGCGCTTCTTCCACAAGCCGGTGCGGGTCCCGGGAACGAGACCGCGGGGGGGAATGGTGGTTGACACCGGTCGGGGGCTCTGCTAGCTTTCCGATACCCTCTGTACTGTGTGGTGGCTCCGGTGGGGCTGGTACACCCGGTAGCCTCGGTACCCCTCCAAGCTTCTCATTCCTTCTGGAGATCGAGAGCGGATGAAGCAGAGCCGGATTCTCGTCTTTGCGCTCCTGGCGCTTGCTGTGCTCGGCGCCTGGGGCTGTGGCCGCAAAATGACGGAAGCTACCAACACCATCAACCGCTCCCCGAGGGTGGTGCTGGTGGCCACCCCCTTCGACACGAGTTTCATCAAGACGCCCGAGGGCGGCATTCCCACGGCCGTGCTGTACCGCTATCACGCCCACTGGTACGGCTCGGACCCGGACGGCAAGGTGATCGGCTACTCGGTCATCGTCACCGACACCAACGCGGTCCCGGGCATCTCGGACTTCCAGGACCCGAGCCACTTCACCACGCGCACGGACAGCATCTTCACGTTCACGGTCACCGCGAACACGCAGCGCTACCCGCACACGCTGTGGGTCACCGCCGTGGACGACAAGTTCAAGGCGGACTTCAACCCCGCCCACGTGATCCTGAATGCCGAGGACCGCTACCTGCCGGAGCCGGTGCTGGACGAGTCCTACGCGATCACACCCGGGGGCGCGCACATCCAGCTGGCGGACGCCAGCCGCAACACCAACATCGCTCCCCGGGACACCATCCCGCTGGGCAGCTCGGTGCACTTCAAGTGGCATGCCGCGCCCAAGCGCAATCCGTTCCAGGCCGAGGTGGTGGGTTTCAAGGTGCGCATCGGGGCCAGCTACGTCTTCACCACCGACACCAGCATCACCTACCCGGCCGACAAGCTGCTGCCGGGTCGCAACGAGTTCCACATCCGCGGGGTGGACGCGGTGCTCGGCGAGACCGGGGCCGGAGGCGCGCCCGACACGCTGCGGGTGTTCTCGTACAACTTCGCGCCGGGCACCTGGTTCACCGACCCCAACACGCTGGCCCTGCCGGCGGAGCTGCGGCCCATCCAGCGCCGTTTCCAGGAGGTCCGGGACGGGAAGGTGTACGCGCACACCGACGGCGACACCATTTCGCGCCGCAGCGACATCCGGATCGCCTTTGGTGGCTGGGACCGCGACGGTCAGATCCGGGGCTTCTCGGTCCAGGTGAAGAACAGCCTCATGGGTGGCGGCGGCTCGCAGCCCCCGCCCACGCCCTCCACGCCGCCCTCGGGCTCCATCGAGGTGTTCGAGCCGTACCTGCACGCGCCGTTCGAGTTCAAGTCCTCCGCCGAGAACTTCCGCGCCGGCGTGCGAAGCTTCATCGTGCGCGGCTTCGACTACCAGGGCCAGGTGGACCCGAAGGGCTCCAAGATCACCGTGGTGTGCGGGTTCCGCCCGTTCTTCAAGGCGCCGCTGGTCAAGCTCACCTACGGGCCGAACCAGCGGTTCCCGTTCACCCTGCCGGACACCCTGGTCGTGGACAGCGTGTACGTGGGGCAGAGCCTCACCTGCGTCGCCCTGGGCTTCGACGGCAACGACCCCACGGGAAACACCCCGATCAGCGGCAGCGGGTACGGGGCGGAATACACCTTCACCCTGGACCCCGAGTCCGCCACCCCGGTGACCTACACCCTGGCCAGCTCCGTATCACCGGCTTTCTCCGTTCCGTCCACCGCGGGCCTGCACATCCTCGAGGTCACAGTGAACGACTTCCTCAGCGGGCAGCTCCCTGCGGATGGGCGGCAGGCCAAGCTCCGGATCCCCTTCTTCGTGAAGAGCAAGCGGTAGGTTTCAATGGGAGTCTTGGACATGCGAATTCGGAACATTGCGCTGGCGCTCGGAGTCCTGGTCCTCGCGGGGATCGCGCCGGGCTGCGGAAAGAAGGCGTTCGAGGGGCTGCTGGGAGCCAACAAGGTTCCGGCGGTGCAGATCACCTGCGGGGCGGTCAACTCCGACCGCACCAACCCCCTGACCCAGCCCTTCTCCATCCACTTCTGCTGGTCCGCGTTTGACCCGGACGGCTTCGTGGACCACTACGAGTACTGCTCCAGCCCTGCGGACACCGGTCTCGCGGACCGCGCCAGGTGGAAGACCACCAAGCTGCACGAGGTCACGCTCCAGTTCCCGGTGGACAGCCTGGCCATTCCCGTCGGCGATTCCCTGGCGCCCCGCAATCCCATCTTCCTTGGCGGGGCCGAGTTCTTCATCCGCGCGGTGGACAACGAGGGCGGCCTGTCCCCCTGGGAAGTGCGCTACTTCAACGCCCTGACCGTGGCACCCACCACGGCGCTGGACTTCCCCAACGGCGAGTTCGGGGTGGTCGGGCCCAGCATGACCGCGCGCTGGCACGGCCAGGACCTGGACGCCACCGACCCGAAGCGCCTCCCGGTCCGTTTCCACATCTTCTTCAAGGACATCACGCCCCGGCCGCAGGTGATTGACGTGGCGGGCGCCGACGCGCTCATCCGCGCGACCATGAACGAGCCGCCGGCACCCGGGCGCAACTTCTACGTGGGCGGGGACACCACCAGCTACACCTTCAAGCTGACTTCGGGGCACACGTACCTCCTCGTGGTGAAGTCCATTGACGAGGCGGGCGCCGAGGACCCGGTCCCGACCCCCCTGGTGGACAAGCCGGGCGAGGAGCGCAGGCAGAAGGTCAACTACTTCTCGATCGGGCGCAACGTGGCGATCTTCACCTCGCTGCCCACGGCGGCGCGGCCCACCCTGCAGCTCTTCGCCGGGTCCCAGGGAAAGTCCTTCAGCGGTCTCGACCTGTCGAACCCGCTCTCAGTGCAGGTCCCGCCCAACGTGGACCTGAGCTTCGTGTGGGGCGCCACGGCCAGCGGCTACGGCGGCAAGGTCGCGAACTACCGCTACGCGCTGGACATTGACGACCCGACCGCCACTTCGCCCACGGTGACGCAGAAGGGCGGGTTCGTGTGGACCTCGCCGGACGAGCGGTCCACTTCGGCCATCATCAGCGGGTTCCCCGACAAGGGGATCCACTACTTCTACGTGCAGGTCTTCGACGACGCCGGTTCCTCGAGCATCGGCGTGGTCCAGATCGAGGTGATCCCGGTCACGTTCGACCGCCCGCTCCTGTTCGTCCTGGACAACACCACGCTGCCGCTGGACAACGTGAACGGGCCGGGCCTGTCCGGGGTGGAGCAGGAGCAGTTCTGGCGGGACGTCCTGGAGACGGACCGCTACTGGGTTGACTTCCGCACCAATGCCGCCGGCGAATGCCGGCCGGTGGCCCAGGGCGATTCGGTGATCCTGAACCTGGGTACCAACCGGCTCCGGTTCGGGATCTCGCTGTCCACGCTCTCGCACTACAAGGTCATCGTGTGGCAGGTGCCGCTGCCCACGCCGGGGGCCGGCTTCGACTACGCCCTGCGGCAGCTGGTCACCAGCACCACCATCTCGAACAACCTGTACACCTGGCTGCAGGCGGGCGGTTGCATCTGGGGCAGCGGTGGCGGGTTCGCCAAGTGGCTGATGGGGCAGAAGGGCGCGGGCGCCATCGGCTCGTACCCCTTCATACCGCAGGACGCCAACGTGGAGGACAACAACCACTTCATCGTGGACGTGCTGGGGATCCACGGGCCGGACACCATGTTCACCACGGACGGCTCCGGCAGGGCGGGCACGGACTTCGACGTGCGCATGCGGGGCATGGACCCGTGGCCGGTGCCGTTCATCCGGCAGACCGCCTTCGGGGAGGAGCGCCGCACCCTGCCGGCCATGACGTTTGACGTGGGCCGGGTCGTCGCGCTGCCCACCAACCGGTGGAATCCCCTCACCACGCTGATGCCGTACCCGTCCACGAACGAGTGCATGCGGGACTTCCCGACCCAGTACCGCCCGGCCTTCCCGGAGTCCTCCACATGGCAGCCGATCGGGCTGTACCGTTCGCTGGGCCGGCGCGCCCAGGTGAACTACGTGGCGCGCCAGACCTCCATGTGGGTGGACAGCTCGGTGTGCGCCTGGTACAAGCTCGGCACCACGCTCACCACGGGCAGCTCCGCGAAGGTGAGCGCGCCCTACCAGCTCTACTACTTCGGCTTCGAGCTCCCGCTGATGCACCGGGAAGAGGTGCGCCAGGTGGCGGACATCGTGCTCTCCACCAAGGGCTGGAACATCTGGCGCGGGGCGTGCCCGCCCCAGGGCACGCAACTCACGCTGGAGCGCAACAACGAGTTGAACGCGAACGCCGCAAGGATCCCGGAGCTCCGCCGCCTCCAGTCCGGCCCGGCCCGGCTCTCGGCGACCGCGGATGCCGCCAAGAACAGGAGACGCTGAGCGATGCCTTCCCCGATTCCCGTGAAGACCCGGCTGCTGGCGGCGCTCCTGTGGTGCGCCCTGGCGGCCGCGGCCGTGCCGGCCGCGGCGCAAACCGGGTGGCCGAACCTGAACGTGCGCGGGTTCGCGCTGAGGCCGCTTTTCGCGGGCGACGTGCTGGACACCAGCGTCGCCTCCATGCGGAACTACGACCAGAACGCGTTCCTGATGTGGGACCGCGACACCTCGATGGAGAGGCAGCGGGCCGACTTCGGCGGCTACAGCGTCTACCGGTCCATCGGGCCGGACACCGCGAACATGGTGCTGTTGCGCCGCTACGTGCTGCGCCCGGCCCGCACCTTCGGCAATTCGGTGCGCAACCCGGACAACGGCTCCACCAGCCGCCTGTGGACGTTTCGCGACGACCGGCTGCCGGGCGTGGGCCTGTTCATCGACCCCGACAGCGTCCTTAGCTTCGACCGCATCCCGCTGTTTTCCGGGTTCCGGAACGGCCTGCCGCAGTTCGACACCTCGTACGTGCGCAGCACGCTGGCGGGCCCGAAGAACGGGTTCGACTACTTCTACGCCGTGACCATCTGCGACACCACCGAGAACGGCGAGGACCTGACGCCGCGCGGCGCGAACATGGTGGGGCCGGTGCGGCCCACCGGGGCGCCCGTGAAGGACGACCTGGACCAGGTGCGGGTGGTCCCCAACCCGTACACCTTCCGGGCGGACTGGGACGTGGTAGGGCGGCGCAAGATTCGTTTCACCAACCTTCCCGTGCACGTGAAGATCGAGATCTACACGGCCGACGGCGCGCTGTTGCGCACGCTGGAGCACAACAGCGCCTCCGACAACGGGGAGGACTGGGACGTGAAGAACGGCCAGGGGCAGGAGGTGGGCTCCGGCATCTATCTCTACCGCCTGGAGACGCTCGATGGCCGGGGCCGGAGCCGCGTGAGCCGCTTCACGATCATCCGCTGATCGCCCGGTCCAACCGAACTTGTGACGAGGTCCAAGGAGGGCGCCACCGCTGGTGGCGCCTTCCGCGTGACCGTTCGCGCTGGCCGCCGCGCCCCGCCCGGGGCGCCGAACCGCGAGGTGACCTTCATGCAGACGCGCAACTTCATCGGCGGGAAGTGGGTGGACTCCCACACCGGCCGCAATTTCGAGAACCGCAATCCCGCCGACCACGATGAAATCGTGGGGACCTACCCGTCCTCCGACGCGAAGGACGTGGGCCGCGCCGTGGATGCCGCCGCGAAGGCGTTCCGCTCCTGGCGTCTGGTGCCCGCCCCCAAGCGCGGCGAGCTGCTGCTGAAGGTGGGCGAGGTGCTGCGCGCGCGCAAGGAGGAGCTGGCGCGCGTCATGACGCGGGAGATGGGCAAGGTGATCAAGGAGACCCGCGGCGACGTGCAGGAGGGCATTGATACCGCCTTCTACGCCTCCGGCGAGGGCCGCCGCCTGTTCGGGCAGACCACCCATTGCGAGCTGCCCAACAAGACCGGCTACTCGATCCGCCAGCCCGTGGGTGTGGCCGGGCTCATCACGCCGTGGAACTTCCCGATGGCCATCGCCACCTGGAAGATGTTCCCGGCGCTGGTGTGCGGCAACACCGTGGTCCTCAAGCCCGCCAGCGACACCCCCGCCAGCGCCACGCTGCTGGTGGAGTCGCTGGAGCAGGCCGGGGTCCCCGAGGGCGTGGTGAACCTGGTCCATGGCAGCGGCTCCGAGGTGGGCACCCCCATGGTCAGCCACCCGGAGATCAAGGTCCTGAGCTTCACCGGCTCCACCGAGGTGGGCAAGCAGATCGCCGCGCAGTGCGGCACCACGCTCAAGCGCTGCTCGCTGGAGCTGGGCGGGAAGAACGCGCAGATCGTGATGGACGACGCCGACCTGGACCTGGCGCTCGAGGGCGCCCTGTGGGGCGCATTCGGCACCACCGGCCAGCGCTGCACCGCCACCAGCCGGCTGATCCTGCACGAGAAGATCGCCAAGGAGTTCACCGAGCGGCTGGTGGAGCGCGCGAAGAAGCTGAAGCTGGGCGACGGCCTGGATGAGACCGTGGACGTGGGGCCGGTGGTGAACGCCGGCCGCATTCCCGCCATCGGTGCCTACGTGGACATCGGCCGCAAAGAGGGCGCGCGACTGCTGCTGGGCGGCGCCGCCGCGCGCGAGGGCGCGCTGGCGAAGGGGCACTTCTTCCAGCCCACCATCTTCGACCAGGTGAAGCCCGGCATGCGCATCGCCCTGGAGGAGATCTTCGGCCCGGTCCTGAGCATCCTCACCTGCCGCTCGGGGGAGGAGGCGGTGGAGATCCTCAACGGGACCATGTACGGACTGAGCTCTTCCATCTACACTCGGGACGTGAACCTGGCGCAGCGCGCCATCCGCGACATCGAGGCCGGGATCGTGTACGTGAACGGGCCCACCATCGGCGCGGAAGTGCACCTGCCCTTCGGTGGCGTCAAGGAGACCGGCAACGGTCACCGCGAGGCCGGCACCGCGGTGCTGGACGTGTTCAGCGAGTGGAAGACCGTGTACATCGACTACAGCGGCAGGCTGCAGAAAGCCCAGATCGACGCATGACCCTGTCCTTCCCCAACCCAGCCCGGCCCGGCGCCTGCGGCGCGCGGCGCTGGATGCAGTGGCGGCCCCCCGACGCGCGGCGGTGATCGCTTCGTGCGGATCCCGCACGTCCCCGTCGTCCCGCGGCGGGCGCGCCCCGTTGCCGCGGCTGGCCGAGTTCCTCCCTGAAGGGGGTCGTCGTCATGACCGGTTCCACCCCGTTGATCAAGGGCCGCCTTCCCGGCCCGAAGGCGCGCGCCTGGCTGGCGCGTGACCACCGCAGTCTCTCCCCGTCGTATACCCGCAGCTATCCCATGGTCGTCGAGCGCGGCAAGGGCGCCTGGCTGTGGGACGTGGACGGCAACAAGTTCCTGGACATGAACGCCGGCATCGCCGTGTGCGCCACCGGCCACGCCCACCCGAAGGTGGTGCGCGCGATCCAGCAGCAGGCTGCGAAGTTCCTCCACATGTCGGGCACCGACTTCTACTACGGGCCCGAGATCCAGGTGGCGGAGCGGCTCGCGAAGCTGAGCCCCACGCGCGGCCCGGCGCGAACCTACCTGTGCAATTCGGGCACGGAGGCCGTGGAGAGCGCCATCAAGCTGGCGCGCTTCAAGACCCGCCGCCCGCTGCTGCTGGGCTTCCTGGGCGCATTTCACGGCCGCACCCTGGGCGCCCTGGCGCTCACCGCCAGCAAGGCCACCCAGCGCCGCGGTTTCGCGCCGCTCACGCCGCAGGCGGTGCACGTACCCTACGCCAACTGCCGCCGCTGCGTGTTCAACCTCAAGTTCCCGGCGTGCCAGTTCGCGTGCGTCAAGTTCATCGAGCAGGAGATCTTCCGCACCGTCCTGCCGCCGGAGGACTGCGCCGCGATGGTGGTCGAGCCCATCCAGGGCGAGGGCGGCTACGTGGTGCCGCCCCCCGGCTACTTCCAGGAGCTGCGCAAGCTGTGCGACAAGTACGGCATCCTGCTGGTGCTGGACGAGGTCCAGGCCGGCATGGGCCGCACCGGGAAGTGGTGGGCCATCCAGCACTGGGGCGTGAAGCCGGACATCATCACCGTGGCCAAGGGCATTGCTTCGGGCATGCCGCTCGCGGCCATGCTGGCGCCGGCCTCGCTCATGGACTGGCCCCCGGGATCGCACGGCAACACCTTCGGCGGCAACCCGGTGTGCTGCGCGGCCTCGCTGGCCACGCTGGACCTGATCGAGGGCGGGCTGATGAAGAACGCCGAGCGCCGCGGGGTGGAGCTCATGGAGGGCCTCAAGGAGCTGGAGGCCCGGCACCGCAGCATCGGCTGGGTGCAGGGCCGCGGCCTGATGGTGGGCGTGGAGATCGTCAAGGACCGCAGCGGCATGGCCGGCGACGGGAAGATGCGCGACGAGCTGGTGGAGCGCGCCTTCCGCAAGGGCATGCTGCTGCTCGGCTCCGGGCCCAACTCGATCCGCTTCGCGCCGCCCCTGGTCATCACGCGCGACGAGATCGCCACCTCGCTCTCCATCTTCGACGAGGTGCTCACCGCCGCGGAGAAGAAGAAGACCCGGTGAACGGCAGGCACGGACAGGAGGGGCGCCCCGGTGGGCGCCCCTCTGCCGCAACAATCGACCCGCGCGTCCTGGAAGTCACCCGTGGCGCCCTCGTGGAGAGCCGCCACGTGGTCCACGCCGCCGCCAGCGACGGCGCTCGCCTGATCGCCACCTTCGGCGACCCGCACCGCGTAACCTACTACCGCTCCGCCTCCAAGGTGTTCCAGGCCTTCCCGCTGGTGGAATCCGGCGCCGCCGATCACTTCGGCCTGGGCCCGCGCGAGCTGGCCATCGCGTGCGGCTCGCACAGCGGCACCGCCCTCCACGTGGCCACCGTGCTGGACATGCTCTCCCGCGCCGGCCTGGGCGTGGAGCATCTGCAGTGCGGCACGCACGCCCCGACCGATGCGGCCGCCGCGCGCGAGCTGGCCGACAGCGGCCGCAAGCCCACCGCCGCCTGCCACAACTGTTCCGGGAAGCATGCGGGAATGCTGCTGGCCACCCGCTTTCGCGGCTGGCCGGTGGAGACCTACCTGGACCCGGAGCATCCGCACCAGGTGGAGATCCGCCGCATCGTCGCCGATTACGCCGGAATGGGCCCCGGGGACGTGGCGGTGGCCGTGGACGGCTGCAGCGCACCGGTCTTCGCCGTGCCGCTGCTGTCCATGGCGCACAGCTACGCGCGCTTCATCCGCGGCCTGGGTCCCGACGGCGCTCCCTCCGCCACCGTCGCGCGACTGCTGGACGCCGTGCGCGCGGAGCCGGACATGGTGGGTGGGCCCGGCAAGCTGGACACCGAGTTCATGCGCGCGTCGGGGGGTGGGTACATCGTGAAGATCGGGGCCGAGGCGGTGTACTGCGTGGGTCACGTGCCCACCGGGCGAGGCCTGGCCTTCAAGGTGGAGGACGGCAACATGCGCGCGGTTCCGGCCGCGCTGTTCGATCTGCTGGGCGCGCTGGGCTGGCCCATCCCGGCCGGGCTGGAACGGTTTGCACGGCCGGAAGTGCGGAACTTCAGGGATCGGGTGGTAGGGGAAATCCGGGGCGCCGGCGGGGCCTGAGCGGGGATCGCCGTACCCGGGAGAGGGTGCCGAGGTTTGGTCGAAGAAGTCCTGGCACTGGCACCCCGCCCGAGTCCGGCAGGGAATCTGCCTCCATAGGTGGGGCGCGGCCACTCCTGATACACCGTTTCCAGTCCGGAATGGCCCGCCCCTTGAAAATACCGCAAGTTCCTGCTATAATTGCATTTTCTGGGGGCTTCCCCAGCCCCCCGGTCGCCCGCCCCAACGGGCGGGCCAGGACGATGAGGAAACCCATGCTTCGACTTCGGATCCTGGCCGTAGCCGCACTTGCCTGCCTCGCCCTCGTGCCGGTTCCTTCGCGCATCCTGGCCGCGGCTCCCGCTCCCTTCAGTGCCCGCCTGCAGGAAGCCGCCGGCCGTCCACGGGGCGGCGAGATCCACGCCTGGGTGTACTTCCGCGACAAGGGCCTGGCCACGCCCGCCGAGCGCGCCGAGGCGCTGCGCCGCGCGGAGAGTGAGTTGCCGGACCGCACGCTGTGGCGCCGCGCCAAGATCATGACCGGCCCGGTGGTGGACGACATGGACCTGCCGGTGTCCGGGCGCCACGTGCGCGAGGTGCGCGCGACCGGCGCGCGCCAGCGCCAGGTGAGCCGCTGGTTCAACTCCATGAGCGTCTCGGCCACCCCGGCGCAGCTGCGCGCCATCGCCGCGCTGCCATGCGTGGACCGGCTGGACGTGGTGGAGAGCTACCGCCGGGGCGACGTGGCCGAGGGCGCTCCGGACATTCCCGCCAACGGCTGGTCGCCCGTGGGCCCGGGTGCCTTCTCCCCGGTTCGTCCCGCCGCGCCCGCCGCGGGTGCCGTGATCGACTCCACCCAGTACGGCGTGACCTGGAAGCAGCTCAACCTGCACCAGATCCCGAAGCTGCACGACGCCGGCTTCCACGGCGAGGGCGTCCTGATCTGCATGCTGGACTCCGGCTTCCGCACCACGCACTCGGCGTTCAACTACCCCGGCCATGTGCTGCAGGTGGCCCACTCGCGCGACTTCATCCACGGCGACACCGTGGTGGCCAACGAGGCGGGGCAGGACTCCGCCGGGCAGGACTCGCACGGCACGTACTGCCTGAGCCTCATCGGCGGCTACTACCCGGGCCGCTACCTGGGTGCCGCGTACAACGCGCGCTTCATCCTGGGCAAGACCGAGTGGGTGCCCACCGAGACGCCGATCGAGGAGGACCACTGGCTGGCCGGCGTGGAGTGGGCCGACTCGCTGGGGGCGGACCTGATCAGCAGCTCGCTGGGCTACAGCACCTACGACACCACTTCCATCCCGCCCCTCGCCATCTACGCGCAGATGGACGGCCGCACGCGCGTCTCGTCGCGGGCCGCCAACTACGCCGCCGCCCGCGGGATCGTGTGCATCACCGCCATGGGCAACGACGGCGGGGCGATCTACCCTTCCAACAAGGTCATCGCCCCGGCCGACGGGTTCAACGTGGTCAGCGCGGGGGCCACCGACTCGCTGGGCGTGCGTTCCAGCTACAGCTGCTTCGGACCCACCTGGGACCGGCGCATCAAGCCCGAGGTGATGGCACGCGGCACCCGCGACTGGGTGGTGAGCGTCAGCAGCGACCTATCCTACTTCGGCACGGGCAGCGGCACTTCGTTCGCCACGCCCATCACCGCCGGAGCCGTGGCGCTGGTGCTGCAGAAGAACCCCGGCTACAACCCGCTTCAAGTACTGGACGCGCTGCGCCAGACTGCCTCGCACCCGGCCAGCCCGGACACCGTCACCGGCTACGGACTGCTGCGCGCCTACGATGCCGCCAGCTTCGTCAGCACCTCGGTGGACTCCGGCGGCGGCGTGCGTAACCTGCCCGGCCTGAGCCTGGCGATGTCCCAGAACCAGCCCAACCCGTTCCGCGGGAACACGCGGATCGACTACTCCGTCTCCGGCGTGGCCGGTGAGCAGCGGGTGCGCCTGCGGGTGTTCGATCCCGCCGGCCGCCTGGTGGCCACGCTCAAGGACGGCGACGCCGCCCCCGGCACGCACCAGGCTGCCTGGGACGGTCGCCACGCCGACGGCCGGCCCGCGGGCACGGGGCTCTATTTCTACCGCCTGGAGTCCGGCACTCTGAGCGTCACCCGGCGCCTGGTGCTGTTCCGCTAATCCGCCGCCCGCCGCGGCGCCGCGAGGCCGCCTTGATCGCCTTTCGCACAGCCATGCTGGTGGCGGCCCTGTGGACGAGCGGGGCCGCCGCCTCGCCCGCGCTCCGCCTGGGTTTCGGCGTGTCCACCGCCACCGTGCCCCAGCGCGCCTACGAGCCCCGGGACACCGCCGGCGTGGGGCTGTACATGAACCTCGACACGCTCACCGCGCGTCTCGAGGGCGTGGAGTTCTACATCGCCTACGACTGCACCACCGACGCCGCCTGCCAGGTGAGCCGCTCCGTGGACGTGGTCAACTTCGAGCCCGACCGCAGCCTCATCGGCAACGTCTCCCAGCTCCTGTGCGACGAGGAATGCGCCTGCTCCAAGTGCCAGTCCCGCAGCCACTACTACCTCCACATCCGAACCGACCGACTGAGCACCGTTCCCCGGCTGGCCCGCCTGGGCACCTTGCACGTGAGGACCAGCCGCCCCGCGCGCACCGCCGAACTGCGCCTGCCCCTGGCCCGGCTGTGGGTGTTCCTCGATGCCCGGCCGGCCGTGCGCGGGATCGACGTCGCGCCCGCGAGCACCTCCGCCCGGTTCGGGGGGGTGATGCCCGACGGGCAGACGCGGTGGGGCGCGCTCAGGCGTATCTACCGATAGTACAGTCGGTTACACCACAGCCCGGAGCCGACCCTGCGGGCGATTTGCCGGTGACACCCCAACGGTCTACAATTCCGAACCGTAAACGTTTCCATGCCAGAGTGGTTCTGGGGAGGAAGAAGGGGGAGACATGTCCCAACAGAGCATCTATTTCTTCGGGGAAGGCACCGCCGACGGCGACGGATCCATGAAGGACCTTCTCGGCGGCAAGGGTGCCGGCCTCGCAGAAATGTCCCGCGCCGGCGTTCCGGTCCCGCCCGGCTTCACCATCGTCACCCGCATCTGCAACGAGTACTACGCCAACGGCATGAAGGTCGGCGACGACTTCCAGGCCGGGCAGGACGCCGCCCTCGAGCGCCTCGAGCGCGTGATGGGCAAGAAGCTCGGCGACGCGGACGACCCGCTGCTGGTGTCGGTCCGCTCGGGTGCCAAGTTCTCCATGCCCGGCATGATGGACACCATCCTGAACCTGGGCCTCAACGACCGTTCGGTCGAGGGCCTGTCGCGCCGCACCTCCAACCCGCGCTTCGCGTGGGACTGTTACCGGCGCTTCGTCCAGATGTTCAGCAGCGTGGTGTTCGACATGAACAAGTCCGAGTTCGAGCACGTGATCGGCGCGCTGAAGAAGAAGCGCCGGATCCAGCTGGACACCGACTTCACCGTGGACGACCTCAAGCAGCTGGTGCAGGAGTTCAAGGCGCTGGTGCAGAAGCGGCGCGGCGGGCAGTTCCCGCAGGACCCGCGCGACCAGCTGAACCGCGCCCGCAACGCCGTGTTCCGCTCCTGGAACGGCGAGCGTGCGGTGTACTACCGCCGCAAGGAGCGCATCTCCGACGACCTGGGCACCGCCGTCAACGTGCAGGCCATGGTGTTCGGGAACCTGGGCGTTACCTCCGCCACGGGCGTGGGCTTCACCCGCAACCCGTCCACCGGCGAGAACGTGTTCTACGGCGAGTACCTGATCAACGCGCAGGGCGAGGACGTGGTGGCCGGTGTGCGCACCCCCGAGCCCATCAGCGTGGCCGGCAAGAACCCCAAGAAGCCCGGCCAGAAAGCCCTGGAAGAGACTCTTCCCGAGGCCTACCGCCAGCTGGTGGAGATCACCCGCCGCCTGGAGAAGCACTACCGCGACATCCAGGACTTCGAGTTCACCATCCAGGAGAACAAGCTCTTCATGCTCCAGACCCGCACCGGCAAGCGCACCGGCGCGGCGGCGGTGAAGATCGCCGTGGACATGGTCAAGGAAGGCCTGATTTCCGATGAGGAGGCCGTGCTGCGCGTGGAGCCGGAACAGCTGAACCAGCTCCTGCACCGGCAGTTCGATCCCAAGGCCTCGCTGGATCCGATCGCGCAGGGGCTGGCGGCATCGCCGGGCGCCGCGGTGGGCGAGGCGGTGTTCACCGCCGAGGCCGCCGTGGAGCGCGCGGGCGCGGGCCACAAGGTGATCCTGGTGCGCAACGAGACGGTGCCCGACGACATCCACGGCATGGACGTCTCGCAGGGCATCCTGACCGCCACCGGCGGCATGACCTCGCACGCGGCCGTGGTGGCGCGCGGCATGGGCAAGTGCTGCGTCGTGGGCTGCGGCGCGCTGGACGTGGACGAGAAGGGCCGCTGCTTCAAGGTGGGCAAGGTGCTGGTGAAGGAAGGCGAGTTCATCAGCCTCAACGGCAACACCGGCCAGGTGATCCTGGGCGCTGCCAAGACGGTGGATCCGGAGCTCACCGGCGAGTTCGCGCTGTTCATGGAGATCGTGAACAAGATCCGCCGGCTGAAGGTGCGGGCCAACGCCGACGTGCCGCGCGACGCGCAGACCGCCCGGCGCTTCGGCGCCGAGGGCATCGGCCTGTGCCGCACCGAGCACATGTTCTTCGACAGCGACCGGCTGCCGTGGGTGGTGCAGATGATCCTGGCCGCCCCGAAGACCAAGGAACTCGAGTACCAGGTGCTCAACCTGCAGCGCGAGATCGAGAAGTCCGAGGGCCCGCGCGCCGCGAGCCTGAAGCGGGACATGCTCGCGCTCAAGAAGGAACTGGCGGCCCCCAGGAAGCAGTACGACGAGGCGCTCGCGAAGCTGCTCCCGTTCCAGCGCAAGGACTTCCTGGGCCTGTTCAAGGCGATGGGCGACTACCCGGTCACCATCCGCACCCTGGACCCGCCGCTGCACGAGTTCCTGCCCAAGCGCGAGGAGCTGCTGGCCGGCGACGCCGCCGCGGTGGCGTTCGCCAGCGTGAATCTCAAGCCCGCCGTGGTGAAGGCCCGCCTCTTGAAGGAGTTCGCGGCGCTGAAGGCGAAGGCGAAGAAGAAGGCCCTCCCGGCCGCCGGCGTGGCGCGCCTGCGCGTGCTGGAGCGCGCGCTGGAGCTGCTGGGCAAGGCCGGCGAGTCCGCCAAGCTGCTGCGGCGGGTCGAGGAGCTGCACGAGTTCAACCCCATGCTGGGACACCGCGGCTGCCGCCTCGGGCTCACCTACCCGGAGATCACCGCCATGCAGGCGCGCGCGATCTTCGAGGCCGCCTGCCAGGTGGCCAAGGACGGTCGCAAGATCGTCCCCGAGGTGATGATCCCGCTGGTCAGCACCGTGGAAGAGTTCCGCATGCAGAAGCAGGTGGTGGACCGGGTGGCCGCGGAAGTCATGAAGAAGACCGGCTTCCAGGTGCCCTACCTGGTCGGCACCATGATCGAGATCCCGCGCGCGGCGCTGACCGCGGGCCAGATCGCGGCCGAGGCGCAGTTCTTCTCCTTCGGCACCAACGACCTCACGCAGATGACCTTCGGGTTCTCGCGCGACGACGCCGGCAAGTTCCTGCCGTTCTACGTGCGCGAGAAAATCCTGCCCGGTGACCCGTTCGAGTCGCTGGACCAGGTGGGCGTGGGCCGGCTGGTGAAAATGGCCGTGGAGGAAGGCCGCGCGGCCCGCAGGGACCTCAAGGTGGGCATCTGCGGCGAGCACGGCGGCGACCCCGAGTCGGTGATCTTCTGTCACAAGACCGGGCTCGACTACGTGAGCTGCTCGCCGTACCGCGTCCCGCTGGCCCTGCTGGCGGCCGCACACGCGGTGCTGCGCGGGAAGTCGGTCGCCCGGAGCGACCAGCGCTAGCACGGCAGTCCCGGCTGGAAACGGATGCGGTGGCGGAGGGGTCGCATGCCCTCCGCCACCGCTTCGTGCATCCGGAAGTTCCACGAGGCAGCCGCCCGGGCGGGCCGCGCTGGCGACCGTGCCTTCCTGTCCGGCCGGTCGTGGCGTCCCGCGCGGGCGAAGGGGGAGGGCCGGGACATGACATCGGTGGCGGTGCTGATCCCCGCACTCAACGAGGAAGGCACCATCGCGAGGGTGATCGCAGCGCTGCCCCCGGGCCGCGTGCGCGAGGTGGTGGTGGTGGACAACGGCTCCACCGACGGCACCGCGGCTGCCGCCCGCGCCGCCGGCGCCACGGTGCTCTCCGAGCCCCGTCGCGGCTACGGGCGGGCGTGCTGGACCGGCATCCAGCACCTGGTGGCGAACCCCCCCGAAGTGCTGGTCTTCCTGGACGGCGACCTCTCGGACGAGCCCGGCGAGCTGGCCCGCCTGCTCGAGCCCATCGAGGCCGGGCGGGCTGACCTGGTGATCGGCTCCCGCGTGCGCGGCAACCCCGAACCGGGCTCCCTGAGCCCGGTGCAGGCCTTCGGCAACGCCCTGGCCACCGCCTGGATCGGCCTCTTCCACGGCTACCGCTACACCGACCTGGGGCCCTTCCGCGCCATCCGCTTCCCGGCCCTGCTGGCCCTGGGGATGCGCGACCGCAGCTTCGGCTGGACCGTGGAAATGCAGGTGCTGACGCTGCGGATGGGGCTCGGGGTGGAGGAGGTGCCGGTGAGCTACCGCCGGCGCCGCGCGGGGGTCTCCAAGGTCTCGGGCAGTCTGGCCGGCAGCTTCCACGCGGGGCGGGTGATCCTGTGGACACTGCTGGCGGCGGGTCTGCGAGGGCTGCCCCGGGGCCGCCCGGGGGCCGAGTAGGACCTCCCCGCCGGCCCGGTTGAATCCCGCGCCGGGTTGGGGGATACTCACCCAATTCCCACGCCGAAGCCCCCCGGCGCCTGCGACCGCAGCGCGTCGAAGCGGGGCCGGGGCGGGGTCCGAGGGACTCGGAACACCTATGTTCGTCGAGGAATACCTCAAGGACGTGCGCGCCGCCGGCTACAGCCGGGCGGCCTGGGCCACCTACGTGCGACGGGTCGGCGCGCTGGTGCGGGAGCGGGTGTGGAACAACCCGCAGGCCACCCGCTCGGTGCTCACCGTGGGCACCGGGATGTTCGTCCTGCACGTGCTCGCCTCGGTGGCGCTGTCCTTTTCTCCGGGTCCGGGCTTCGCGGTGGCCTACCTGCGCGCCTCCGCCCTCGCCACGCTCACCGCCACCCTGCTGTGCCTGGCCCACCTGGCCCTGGTCCGAACCCCCGAGGGCGTGGCCTGCTCGCGCCTGAGCGCCGCCGACTGGCTGACCCTGCTGCGCGCCACCATGGCCCCCGGGGTGCTGATGTTCGCCTCCACCGGCCAGTGGAGCCTGGCGCTGGGCTGGGTGGTATTCGGCGGCCTCACGGACGTCGTGGACGGGCTCCTGGCGCGGGCCATGGGCGGCACCCTGCTGGGGCGCGTGCTGGACCCGGTCGTGGACATCCTCTTCAACCTCTGCATGATCGTGGGGTTGCACCAGGGCGGCCTCCTGCCCGCCTGGGTGCTGGCGCTGGTGCTGGTTCGCTACGGCCTGCTGGTGTTCGGGGCGCTCTACATCTACGTGGCGCGCGGGCCGGTGCGCATCCAGCCCACGGCCTTCGGGAAGGCCTCCGGCGTGCTCATCTACGCACTCGTGGGCACCCACCTGCTGATCGCTGCCGGCGGGAGCGCGGAGACCACCGCGCGCGTGGCGCAGCTCCTGGAAACGGCCATCGGCTTCCTGACCGCCGCCGCCGTGGTGCAGGTGGGGGTCATGGGCTGGTACAACGTGAAGCTGACCGGGGTCAAGACCGCCCCGCCGCGGGTGATGGCGGACGTGGAATTCAAGCCGCCGCGCCGGAGGGACCCGTGACGGCGCTCTCCGGGGACCTGTCGGTGTTCCCGCCCGCGGACGTGCTCCAGTTCCTGGGCTACACCCGCTCGGCGGGCGCGCTGGAGCTCAGCAACGGAGGGGCGGCGGCGCGCGTCTATCTTGAGGAGGGCCGCATCAGCGCGGTGGAGGCCGACGTGGACCGGCCGCGGCTCGGGGACCTGTTGAGGGCCACCGGGCGCGTGACCGGGGCGGCCGTGGAATCCGCGGCCCTGCGTGCGCTGGCCGCGGGACGGCCGCTGGGGGAGGTGCTGGTGGAATCCGGGGAGGTCGCCCCGGACACCCTGGCCGAAGTGCTCCAGGATCAGCTGCTGGCCGTGCTGAGCCGGCTGCTGGCGTGGGAGCACGGCACGTTCCAGTTCCGCCCGGGCGTGGCCGCGCGCGGGCCGCGCTACCCGGACCGCCCGCCGCTGGACCGGCTGCTGTTCGAGAGCCTTCGCCGGCTCGACGAAGAAACCGAATCCCTGGGGAGGGTGAGGCCGTGAGGCGCGAGCTCCACGTGGACATCGAACTGCTCGAAGCGCCGATCGCCGTCCTGCGGATCCGCGGGGCGGTGGACTCCGAGAACGCCGTGGAGATCCAGAAGGCCCTCGACTCCACCCTGGACCGCGGGCACGACCACCTGGCCCTGGAGCTCTCCGGGCTCGATTTCATGAGCACCGCCGGCTGGGGCGCGCTGGTGGGCACCCTGCGCCGCGTGCGCACCCGCCGGGGCTGCATCCACCTGTCCGGGCTCACCCGCGACGTCGCGGACGTCTACGGTCTGCTGGAGTTCGATCAGTTGATGCCGTGCCACCCCGATCTCGATGAAGCGCTGGCCGCCATCCGGGCCGGCGCGACGCTGTGACCGCCATCCCGCTCGCCCTCTCGTTCTCCACCGGCTCCTCGCTGCTGTGGCTCCTCCCCGCGCTGGCCATCGCCGTGGGGCTGGCGGTGTGGGCCTATCCCCCCGGTGACACTCCGCTTTCCCCCGGCTGGCGGCGCGCGCTGCGGGCGCTGCGCGGGGCCGGCTGGCTGCTGGTATTTCTCGTGATGCTGGGCCCGGTGGTGCGCTGGCCCGAGCTGGCCTCGGGGCGCTTCCGCGTGGTGATCCTGGAAGACCGCTCCCTGAGCATGGACCTGGCGTCCGGGCCGGGTGGAGCGCCAACCCGCGCGCAGGCCGCGTCGCGGGCCGCCTCGGCGCTGCGCCGCGCGCTGGGCGGGCGGTTCGACGTGGTGGAGCGCGGGTTCGCGCGCGCGCTGGCGGAGAGCGCGGCGGTCGGCGGGCCGGCGTTCCGCGGCGCCACGGCGCTGGGCGACGTGCTGGCCGCCTCGGGCGGTCTGAGCGGCGGTCGCCCCGCGGTGATCGTGGCGCTGAGCGACGGCGCGGTGACGCAGGGCCAGGAGCCCTGGTCCGGCGCCGAGCGGCTGGGCCTGCCGGTGATCACGGTGCTGGCCGCCGACTCCGCCGCCGAGCCCGACGCCGCGCTGCGCGAGGTGGCCGCCAACGCCACCGCCTACGTGCGCCGCCCCACTCCCGTGCGCGTCACGGTGCGCTGCCGCGGTCTGGCGGGGCGGGCGGCCTCCGTGGAGCTGCGCGAGGCGGGCCGCACGCTGGCCCGCCAGGATGTCCGCCTGCCGCGCGCGGGTGAGACCGAGTTGAGCTTCACCGTGACCCCCGAGACTCCGGGCGTGCACTTCTACGACGTGATCCTCTCGCCCGTGCCGGGCGAACTGACCGCGCTCAACAACCGCCGCCTCTTCGCGCTGGAAGTGCTCGCCGACAAGGCGCGCGTGGTGCTGTTGCAGGGCGCCCCCAGCTTCGATTTCTCGTTCCTGCGCCGCTCGCTCGAGGAGGAGCCGGACCTGGCGCCTGAATTCTGGATGGCCGGGCCCGGGGGTGGCTACGTGCGGCCCGGCGGAGGCGAGAGTGTGACGCCCGCGGGCCTGGCCACGCGCCTCAACGGCGCGGCGGTGATCGTCCTGGGCGACCTGCAGGGAGCCCCCGGAGCTCCGGCGGTGCTCTCCGCCGTGGCTGCCCGCGTGCGTGCGGGCGCCGGGCTGTGGGCCTATGGAGGCGGTTCGGGACTGCGATCCTACACCGGCACGCCGGTGTCGCCGCTGCTGCCATTCGCGGTGGAGGGCGAGGCCGAGGCCGGCACCGCGGCGCTGGCTCCCGAGCCCGCCCCCGAATCGCGCGGCGACGCGTTGTTCGGCGAGGACGGCTCCGATCCCGCCCAGCTGGCGCGCTGGGCCGACCTGCCGCCGGCCGCCGGCGTGCACCCGCTGTCGCTGCGGCCCGGCGCGAAGCGCATTCTCCAGTCCCCGCGCGGTGCGGCGGTGATCGGCGCCACGCTGCGACCCGCGAGCGGCGGGCGCGTGTTCGCCCTGAACGCCGGACAGCTGTACCGCTGGACCTTCACCGCGCAGGGCGCGCCGGGGGGGAGCGACGTGTTCCCGGCTTTCTTGTCCCGCGTGTGGCGCTGGCTCAACGAGCCCGGCGCGGGCCCCGCGCTCAGCGTGCGGCCGTCGCGGCGCGTGGTGGAGCTGGGGGAGGCGCTGGAGGTGGAAGTGACGGGCCAGGCCGCGGGCGACCGCGTGAGCCTGGAGGCCGTGGGCGAAGACGGCCGCGCCACGGCGATGCCCGTGGAGCCGATGCCGGAAGGCGGCGCGCGCGCCTCCGCCGCGCTGGAGCCCGGCCGCTACCGGCTGGTGGCCCGGGCGATGCGCGCCGGGCGCGAGGCCGCCCGGGCGCAGGCCGAGGCCGCCGTGGAGCCCACCGGCGAGGAGTGGATCGAGAGCGCCCCGGACGGCCCCGCGCTGCGCCGCACCGCGCAGGCCGGGGGCGCGGAGTTCTTCAGCGCCGCCGACTCGGTCGGGCTGGCCCGGGCCGTGGAGCGGGAGAGCCGCCGACCGAGGGGCTCGCGCGAGCTGGCGCTGCACCGGGAATGGTGGCCCTACGCGCTGGCGCTGCTGCTGTTCGGGACCGAGTGGTGGGTGCGGCGGCGGAGGGGGTTGCCCTAGGGGTGCGCCCACGCGGTCTTCGCCGCGGACGATTCAATCCACCGGCTCATGGGCCCCGCTTCGACGGGGCGCTGCTATTTCAGGAAGAGGACCACCACGCCCGCCACCGACACCAGCGAGCCCAGCACGATCCGCCCGGTGATCTTCTCGTGGTGGAACTTCGACGAAATCAGGATGGTGAGCACCGGGTAGAACGCGGTGATGGAGGCTGCCACGCCCGCGGAGGTGTGCTTCAGCGCCACCAGCGAGAGCGTCACACCCAGGAAGGGGCCGAAGAACGCGCCGGCGGCCATGGTGAGTGCGGCGGTGCGGTCGCGCAGGCCGCGCACGGACTGCACCACGTCGCGGCCGAACAGCGCCAGGATCCACACCGCCACGGTGGCCGCCAGCACGCGGATCACGGTGGCCGAGAGCGGGTCCAGCCCCTCGCGCAGCGCCAGCTTCGAGATCACGTAGCCCACCGCCTGGCCCAGTCCCGAGAGCACCCCGGCGACCACGCCCACGAACACCGAGCCCTCGGCGTGGCGCCTCTCCTCGTGCATCCTCCCTTGCACCACCCACGCCACGCCGCCCAGCGTGAGCGCCATGCCCACCAATGCAAGCGGCCCCAGCGTTTCGCCCAGCACCGGCCACGCGATCAGGGCGGTGAACACCGGCGCGAGCGAGGAGATGAGCGCCGCCTTGCCCGGGCCCAGGATCACCAGCGAGCGGAAGTAGAAGCTGTCGCCGAACACGAAGCCCACCAGCCCGCTGAGTGCGAGCCAGCCGACCTGGGAGGGAGTGGCCCACAGCGGCAGGGGCGAGCCCCTGACCACGGTGAGCGAGAGCGTGAGCAGTACCGCCGCCGCCGTGATCCGAAGGCGGTTCAGGTGCCACGAGCCCAGGCGCTTCCCGGCGGCGGCGAAGAAGTTGGAGCCGCAGGCCCAGCAGATGGCGGTGCCCAGGGCGGCGATTTCTCCGGCGTAGTGCAGTGCGGCCTCCCGTGTTGTTAAGGGGGGAGTGTAACACGATTGCGGACGCATCTACCCACGCGGGCCGAGCGGTGCGACAATCGCGGCATGAGCGCTCGCCGACGCTTCCTGCGCGCCGTTTCCACCGCCCTCTGCGGCTTCCTTCTGCTCTCGCTGGCCTGCGGCAAGAGCAGCACCGTGACGCCGAACCCGCCGATGTGCCTGGTCACGCCCGCCTCGCTGGACTTCCCGCTCGTCTCGCTGGGGCACTCGGCGGAATTGGAGTTCACCGTCGCCAACACGGGCGGGGGGACGCTCGCAGGCTCGGTGGCCCCGGCGTGCGGGCCGTTCACCCTGGTGGGGGAAGACTCGTTCAGCCTCGCGCAGGCGCAGAGCAGGCGGTTCACGGTGCGGTTCACTCCCGCCGACACGCTGGTGCGCGCGTGCTCGCTGGCGGTGAACCTGGGGACGGGGTCGTCCGGGTGCTCGGTGTCGCTTTCGGGGCGCGGGACCGCGATGCCAGTGGCGCAGCCGGCGTGCGCGGTGAGCCCCCAGCGGTTGGACTTCGGCAACGTCGTGCTGGGCGACTCGTCGGTGCTGGGCTTCACGGTGCGCAACATCGGCGGGGGCGTGCTGCGGGGAACGGCGACGGCCTCCTGCGCGGGATTCACGGTGGTGAGCGGAGGGAGCTACGCGCTGGCGGCGCAGGAATCGGCGCGCGTGACGGTGAAGTTCAGGCCGGCGGGCGTGGGCGGGCCCGCGGGCGGAACGGCCACGGCGGCCCTCGGCCGATTCTGGGACTTCCTGCGCGGCTCGCCGCGAAAGGCCCGGCCGGCGCGGGCCACGACGGGCCTGCAGACCTGCGTGATCGACCTCACCGACGGCGGCTGCGGCAGCGTGGTGGCCACCGGCACCGGCGTGGCGGCGATTCACCCGGTGTGCCAGGTGGCGCCGGTGGCGCTGGACTTCGGCAGCGTGGGCGTGGGACAGGCCCGCTGCAGCGACTTCGTGGTCACCAACATCGGCGGTGGCACGCTGACCGGATCGGTGCGCGGCTCCTGCGCGCTGTACCGCGTGCTGGGCGACTCCACGTACAGCCTGATCACGGGCGAGTGGAAGAAGTTCACCGTGTGCTACACGCCGCAGGCGGTGGGCTGGACCGACACGTGCCGCATCTCCGCGGGCGGGATCGACTGCGGAACGGTACGATGCCTGGGCACGGGCACATCCGCGCCGGCGTGCCGGGTGACGCCCTCCATCGTGGACTTCGGGACGGTCAAGGTGGGGTTCAGCACCGACCGCATCGTGACGCTCAAGGCGGGTGGCACACAACCGGTCACCGGCTCGGTGAGCGCGGCTTGCCCGGAGTTCTCGGTGATCGGCGGCGCGACGTACAACCTCTCGCCGGGGGACTCTGCCAAGTTCACGGTGCGGTTCGCGCCGCAGGCGGGAGGCAGCCGGACGTGCGCCCTATCGATGGGAAGCGGCGCGTGCGGGAGCGTGCTGATGAGCGGCAATGGGGAGATTCCTCCGCGTCCCCCCGGGTGCGCCGTCAGCACCACGTACATGCGATTCGACACGCTGCTCATCGGATCGTCCAGCGAGCAGGAACTCGCCATCACCAACACCGGGGATCAGGTCCTAACCGTTCGCCCCATGCTCGGCACATACACCAGGGGCTTCTCCATGTCCCCGGACAGCGTGTTGAACATCGGTGGCGGCGCTAGCCGCAAGCTCATCATCTCGTTCTCACCTCCAGACACGGGACAGTTCTGGACCACCGTGAGCCTTTCCGCAACCGGCTGCAGCGCGGTCACCGAGTTGCTTGGCTACGGAAGGGTCGCCGCCCCTACGCTCGCGCCTGGGTACCTCTCCTTCGGAAGCCAGGGGAATGGCGACGGACAGTTCCAGGCCCCTGTTGCGGTCGCGGTGGACTCGGAGGGCAGCGTGTTCGTGCTCGATTCCGTGCTGGCACGGGTTCAGAAATTCACCGCGGACGGGCAGTTCGTGGGGAGCTTCGGTTCTCCGGGCGAGGGGGCCGGGCAGTTCACGCGGCCCTTTGGGCTGACTGTCGACAGCAAGGACAAGATCTACGTGGAGGACAACGGCAGCGTCAACGGCCGGGTCCAGGTATTTGGCTCAGATTTCACCTTCGGGTCTGCGTGGACGTTGAATCACGGACCTGGCGAGGGCATGACCCTGGGACCCCTCGACCGACTCTATTTCCTCGCGAGCACAGGTGTCCAGGTGTTCACGGGCTCCGGGGCCTTCGTTCGGACCTACGGGGCAACCACGATGTGCGGATGGTGGATCGGATCCGGCGTGGTCTGCCAGTCGCCCGACAACAATCAATTGTGCTGTCCGGCCGGGATGGCGGTGGCTCCGGATGGCGTCGCGTTCATTGCGGAACCGTACCGGGAACAAGTGAACATCTATGCGCAGAATGGAGGCACCGCAGGACTGATCGGCGCCGGACAGCTGCGCGGACCGCAAACCGTGGCGCTTGACGCCCTGGGCAACGTCTACGTGGGAGACGGCCCCGACCGCAAGGGGTACTACTCGACTTCGAGTTTCACCATCAGCAAGTACACCAGGGGCGGCGGGTTGATTTCCCGCTGGGGCGGCCGCGGCCAAGAGTCAGGGCGGTTCTCCTGGGTGCCCTACCTCGCCATTTCGGCGTCCGGATACGTCTTCGCGACGGATCTCCACAACCACCGCGTCCAGCGCTTCGGCCCCACGCAGGGCTCGTACGGGCCGCAGGTCGTGAGCGAACCCGGGGGCAACTTGCGTGGATTCACCCGGCCAGGCTCGCAGGCGCGCGGCGTCACCCGGTCCGTTGCCCCCCCGCGCATCCCCGCCCCGCGCTCAATCCTTCGCTGAGATCTTCTTCCGGTAGTCGTCCACCACCTGCCTGAAGCGCCCGGGCTCCGGATCCAGGGGCGCGAAGCGCTCCAGCCACGGGAGCATCGCCGCGGCGTCGTCGCGGCGGTCGTAGTACAGCAGGGCGTCCATGTAGCGAATGGCGGCAGCGGAGATGTTGGAGGGCAGCCGGCGGGTGCCCAGGCGGCGGATGGGGCTGCGGTCGTTGGGGCCGACGGCATCGCCCGCGAAATCCCGGGGATCCAGGGTCTGCAGGCAACGGCGCGCCAGGGCGGTGTCCACGCGGGCCCCGGCGGAGTCCGGCATGCACAGCCAGTACGGCCCGGAGAACATGAAGCGGCCCGCGTCGGCGGGCGGCTCGGGCACGGTGAGCGCCACGGTGAGCGGACGGCGCAGCGTGCCGGCCTTCACTCCATCCACCCACGAGCGGGCCACCTGCGTGGCGATCAGCATCACCTCGCCGCCCCCGCTCCGGAAGGGCTGCAGCGAGTCCACCCCGGCGTCGCTGCACGGCAGTGGCAGCCCGTAGCGGTCGCGCACCATGCGGATGTACCAGCGGGTGTTGAGCAGCGGCAGGTTCACGATCGCCACGTCGGGGCGCAGCCCCTCGGCCTCCTGGAGCGCCAGCACCGGGTAGGTGTCCATGTCGCCGTTGGCCAGCAGCACCGCGTTGGGCGGGAGGTCGCGCAGGACCCAGCGCGAGTAGGCCAGCAGCGGCGGGGTGAGGAAGCCGCTGGAGACGAAGGCGCGCAACCCCCGGCGCTCGAGCGCGCGGTCGCCGAATTGCTGGGCCAGAACCCAGGCCGAGACCCATGCGCTGCCGTCCGTGGAGTCGCACCCTACCGCCCTGCGCGCGCAGGCCCAGGCGCTCTCCGCCGAAGCGTCCGCCCAGGTTCCGTACTGTGGATTGTAGGAGTCGGCCAGCACGGCCAGCGCGAACGAGTGGCACGGGGCCAGGGCCGTCGCCGCGCGCGCGACCTCCACCGCCTCGGGCCTGCGCCCCAGGCGGCGAAGCGTCTCGGCCAGCCACGCCTGGCGGTCCGGGTCGGTGGGCCGCTGCTTCGCGGCTTCCGCCAGCAGCGGGTAGGCGGCCTGCATGCGGTTCTGCATGAACAAGTCGCGCCCGGCCAGGTAGAGGGAATCGGCCGGCATCGGCGTCGCGGCGGAGGCGGCGCCGGCATCCCTTGCGTCTGCGGCAGCGCCCCCGGTGGTGGCGGTGACTGGGATTGCGGACACGGCGTCGGCCTTCCCCGCGGTCGCGACTTGCGGCCCGAGGGCGCACCACGCCAGCAAGAGCACGAATCGGATCAGGTCCACGGTCATCCCTCCTCGCGTTCGGGAATCTACAGCCGGCCCAGCAGCCGGAGGATACCGTCCAGGATAGTCAGCGGGTGCGGCGGGCACCCGGGCACGTACAGGTCCACCGGCAGCATGCCGTGCACTCCGCCCCGCTGCTCCGGGCTCTCGCGGAACACGCCGCCGCTGATGGCGCACGCGCCCACGGCGATCACCAGTTTCGGCTCGGGCACCGCCTCCCATGTCTCCCGCAGCGCGGCATCCATGTTGCGGGTCACGGGCCCGGTGACCACCAGGCCGTCGGCGTGGCGGGGGGAGGCCACGAACTGCACCCCGTAGCGGCCCAGGTCGAACACCACGTTGCCCAGCGCCACCAGCTCGGCGTCGCAGCCGTTGCAGGCGCCGGCGCACACGGCGCGCAGGCGCAGCGAGCGGCCGAAGAGGGAGCGGGTCTTCTCGTCCAGGGCGTGGGCGAGCTGCAATTCGCGCGGGAGCTGACCTGGCGGCGCGCCCGGGGAGCCGCCGGCTCCAGGGGGGTTCGCGCCCGCCGTGCCCGGGCTCGCCGCTCCCTCCAGCACCAGCGCCTCACGTGTGCTCACTGCCTGGCGCGATTCGCGCGTGAACGAAATCGCGTCCGCGGGGCAGGCGCGGGCGCACTCGCCGCAGAACACGCAGCGGCCCAGGTCCAGCCGCAGCGGCGCCACCTCGATGGCCTGCGACGGGCACACGTCGGCGCACTCTCGGCAGCCGGCCGGGCACAGCTCCGGGCGCACCGCGGGCAGGCCGCGGTAGCGCTCCGGGAACCCGGCCGGCGGCACCGGCAGGTTTACCGTCGCGAAGGGCTGGGCCAGGCGGGCCTTCAACATGCGGTGCATGGTCGCGCGCCCCCTACAGGTCGTGTCCCGCGTAGGACAGGTTGAAGCTCTTGTTGCACAGCGGGAAGTCCGAGATGTCGCCCCCGCGCAGCGCCATGGCCAGCCCCATCCAGTTGTGGAAGGACGGGTCCACCACCTTGGCGCGCTCGATGCTGCCGTCGGCGCCGGTGAACAGCAGGTGCACCACCTCGCCGCGCCACGCCTCCACCAGCGCCACCGAGGCGGACTCCGGCGGCAGCGGTCGCACCTCGCGCAGCACCGGTCCGGCGGGCAGGTGGGTGAGGGTCTCGCGGATGAACGCCAGCGAGTGCTGCGCCTCCAGGCGGCGCACCAGCGCGCGGGCGTTCACGTCGCCGCTCTCCAGCACCACCACGGGCACGTGGGTGAAGCGGTAGAAGCCCGAGGGATGGTCGCGCCGCACGTCGCGGTCGCAGCCGCTGGCGCGTCCCGCGGGGCCCACCAGGCCGAGGCTCTCGGCGGTCTCGTAGTCCACCGGGCCGGTGCCCTCGAAGCGCGCCAGCGCCTGCCCGAAGCTGAACAACACCTCGGCCACCTCGCGGACCTCGGCGTCGAGGCGCTTCGCGTCGGCGGCCAACGAGGCGGCGGCGCCGGCGTCCAGGTCCGCCGAAACCCCTCCCGGGCGCACGAACCCGCGCCCGTAGCGGTTGCCGGTGAGCGCCAGGCTGAGGCCCAGCGCGTCACCGCGCATCCGGCCGAACCACGACGCGCCGGGCAGGAAGCCGATGTCATTGCACAGCGCGCCCAGGTCGCCCACGTGGTTGGCCACGCGTTCCAGCTCCAGCGCCACCGCGCGCAGCGCCTGGGCGCGCAGCGGCGGCTCGGTGCCGGCCAGCGCCTCCACCGCCTCGCAGTGTGCCAGGGCGTGCGCCACGGAGCTGTCCCCGGCGATGGACTCGGCCAGCGCCACCGCGCGCATGTCGCGGGCACCCGCGAGCAGATCTTCCACGCCGCGATGCTGGTAACCGAGGTGGATCTCGAGATGCAGCACGCGCTCACCGTCGCACTGGAACCGGAAGTGGCCCGGCTCGATCACCCCCGCGTGCACCGGCCCCACCGCCACCTCGTGGATGCCGCTGCCCTCCACGGCGAAGTAGGGGTATTCGGGACCGTCGGCGACGGGGTGCGCGCGCAGCGGCTTGAGCCACGGGTGGCCCCGGGGGTGGGCGCGGAATTGTTCCGCCAGCTCGCGCTCGAACCAGTGGGCTTCGTGCGCCTCCGGCGTGAGCGCGGGGTATTCCAGCACCCCCGCCCGCAGGTCGGTGCCACACAGGGTGAGGCGGCCCTCGGCGTCGTGCGCCAGCAGCGCTTGAAGGCGCAGGTCTCCGGAAGGCAGCCGGCGGCCAAATAGCGCCGCCAGGCGCGCATCGGCGCGACATTCGCGGATCACCTCGCCGCGGAACACCTCCACCGCCATGGGGGGCGCTTCGGCCAGCGGGAACGCCGCGCCGTTGGACAGCTCGAGCGGGGTGAGCACATTCATGGCGCCAGGCTCCGCGCGGCGTCGGCCAGCAGCCGGTGCAGGTCGGGCGGCAGCCACAGGCCCAGCGTGGCCGCGATCAGCAGGAACGCCGCGGGGGCCACGCGACGCCACGGCCCCAGTGACCTGCGCACCTCGCCGCGGGGCTGCCCGTGCACCATCGGCAGGATCACCGCCGCCATCCCCACGGCCACGATCACCAGGAGCGCCAGGTAGGTCACGCCGGCCGCCACGTGGCCGCCGGAAAGGCCCGCCTGCAAAATCAGGAACTCGCTGAAGAACGTTCCGAACGGCGGGACTCCGGAGACGGCGAAGTAGCCGCACACCCACAGCACGCCCTCCACCGGCGAGGCGGTGAGCGCACCGCGCACGTCCTCGGCGCGCCGCGAGCGATAGGCGGTGAGCAGGTTGCCCGCCACCAGGAACATCAGCGCCTTGGCCACCGAGTGGTTCACCGCGTGGAACAGCGCGCCGTACACGCCGATGCCGCCCAGGCCCACGCCGGTGGCCAGCACGCCCATGTGCTCCACGCTGGAGAAGGCCAGCATGCGCTTGTAGTCGCGCTGGCCCACCACGAACACCGCGCCCACCGCCAGCGACAGCAGCCCCACCGCCAGCAGCAGGCCCGAGGCGAAGCGCAGCAGGCCCGCCGCGGCGCACACCTGGAAGCCGCGCAGCACCGCCAGGAACGCGCAGTTGAGCAGCGCCCCCGAGAGCATCGCCGAGACCGGCGCGGGCGCCTCGCCGTGGGCGTCCGGCAGCCAGGTGTGGAAGGGCGCCAGGCCCATCTTGGTGCCGTAGCCCACCAGCATCAGCACGAACGCGGCCTTCAGCCAGCCGGCATCCAGCGAGACGGCCCGGGCCACCAGGTGCTCCAGTTGCAGCGCGCGGAACGAGACGTCGCCCGGCCCCGCGGCCATGCCCAGCGCGAAGGTGCCCAGCAGCGCCAGGGCGATGCCCACGGAGCACAGCAGCAGATAGCGCCACGTGGCTTCCAGCGAGCGTGGCGTGCGCAGGTGGTGGATCAGGGGGGCCGTGGCCAGCGTGGTGGCCTCCACGCCCACCCACAGGATGCCGAAGTGACGGCTCAGCACCACCAGGTTCATGGACGCCACGGAGAGCAGCAGCCCCGGCGCGAGCCAGCGGTCGGCGCGGGCGCGGGAGACGGGCGTGCCCGAGGTGGCGGCGTAGCCGGTGCAGTAGACCGCGACGGCCAGGAACAGCGCCGCGGTGATGACCAGGAACAGCGTGCCCAGCGCGTCGGCGCGCAACAACTCGTCCCCCCGGGCCGAGCCCGGCGCCAGCCACACCACCAGGGCCGCGGCCAGGTTGCCGGCCGCGCCCAGCACCAGCATCGCTCGCCGTGCGGCGGTGCCGCGCACGAAGTACGTCACCAGCGCCACCGCGGCGGGGCCGGCCACCGGCAACCAGAGGTTCATCTCAGTCGTCCTCGGGCCCGCGGGCCGGCAGGTCGCCGCCCTCGAAGGTGGTCTGGATGCGGTTGACGAAGATGCCCATGATGAACACCGCCACGAACACGTCGAGCAGGATGCCCATCTCCACCATCCACGGCATGGTGCCCGCGAGCGCCAGGCCGAACAGCAGTACGCCGTTCTCCAGCACCAGGTAGCCCACCACCTGCGAGATGGCCTGGGTGTGCGTGACCAGCATGAGCATTCCGAAGAACACCGTGGAGAGCGCCACCGGGCCCAGCAGCCGCGAGTGCGCGGCGGCCCCCAGCGCCACGTGCTCGGACAGGGCGAACGCTCCGGCCACCGCTGCCCCGGCCACCAGCAGCGTGGCGCGCGGCCCCAGCAGGAACTCCACCTCGTGGCGGATCTGCGCCTCGCGCACGGTCCAGAACAGGAACGCCGGCACCACGAAGGACTTGAGCAGCAGCGGCACCAGCGTGATCAGCAGCGTGTGCGGGCCCGCCTGGCCGGCGTGCAGCATGAGTGGCAGCGGCGCGATCAGGGCGGCCTGCAGCGCGCCGGCGCGGATGCAGTTGGCCAGGCGGGTGGTGTCCAGCATGTACAGGCCGATGAGCAGCACCAGCAGCAGCAGGGCGTCGGCCGGGGGCGACATGTTCATGGCTGCGTGCATGTCAGCGCGCCCCCAGCGCGGCCACCAGGGCCACGCCCGCCAGCACCGAGGCGCCGATGAGCAGCTGCGGCACGCGGCGCATGGCCACGCGCGCGGTGAGCGATTCGGTCACCCCCACCAGCGCCGCGCACGCGCCCACGCCCGCCAGCTGCGCCAGCAGGTGCGCGCCCCAGCCCGCGCCCGGCGGCACCACCACCTGCGAGAGCAGCAGCGAGAGCCCGTAGAGCTTCACCGCGTTGGCATACTCGCACAGCGCCAGGTCCGGGCCGCTCACGTCGAGGATCATCACCTCGTGCACCATGGTGAGCTCCAGGTGCGTGGCGGGGTCGTCCACCGGCATGCGGCTGGTCTCCGCCAGCAGCACCAGCCAGAGCGCCACCGCCACCAGGGCGCGGGTGAGACCCGCGCCGTACAGCGACGCCCCGCTGCCGCTGGCCAGCAGGCCGGAGAGCGAGATCTCGCCGGACATCACCGCCAGCGCCCCCAGCGCGAGGAACAGCGCCGGCTCGGCCATGGCGGCGATCCACGCCTCGCGGCTGGCGCCCATGCCCTCGAAACTCGAGCCGGCGTCCATGGCCAGCGCGATGAGCGCGAACCGCGCCAGCGCCAGCAGGTAGGCGAACAGCACCAGGTCGCCCGGGAAGGCCAGCGGCGCGCGCGGCGCGCCCAGCGGCACGAACAGGAACGCCCCCAGCGTTGCGGCCATGATCACCGGCGGCGCCATTTGACTGATCCACGTGGCGGTGGTGCTGTACACCGCTCCCTTGCGGAACAGCCGCAACAAGTCCCGGTACGGCTGCAGCAGCGCGGGGCCGCGGCGGCCGGCCATCCACGACTTCACCCGCTGCGCCACGCCCTGCGTGAGCGGGGCCAGCGCCAGCAGCAGCCCCAGCTGGGCCAGCGCGCTCAGCGTGCCCACGGCACGCCCCCGAGTCCCAGCGCCAGCAGGGCGATCAACCCCACCAGGATGTAGAGCAGCTGCGCCTGCACCGGCACCCGCTGCATCCAGCGGAATCGCGCCAGCAGCTCCGGCAGGGAGGTGAACGCGGGGCGGAACAGGCGGTGTTCCGCGGGGTCCACCGGGTGCGACGTGAGGCTGGCCCGGCCCGGGAACAGCCCCTCCACCGGCTCGCGGCTCACCCGTCGCGGCACCACGTCGCGGAACAGCTCCAGCAACGGCTGCACGAACGAGCTTCCGGAGTACTGCATCCGCGGCGCGGGCCGCTCGTAGCCGCAGCCCCACGTGGGGCCGCGCGAGACGGCGCGCCCGCGCAGCAGCAGGTCGCGCATCACGAACAGCGCCGCCGCCGCGCACACCAGCGCCAGGGCGAACACCCCCACGCGCGCGGCGGTGGTGCCGGCCGCGTCCAGCACCGGCAGCGCCGACGGCAGGCCCGGTGTGAGCCCCTCGACCGCCGCCCGGCAGGCGCGCAAGGCCGGGGCCGGGAACGCACCGAGCGCCGCGCAGGCAGCCCCCAGGGCCAGCATGGCCGCGCGCGAGCCGGCGTCGGCCTCGTGCGGGTGCAGGGGGGTGCGGGAGCGCGGGTGCCCCAGGAACGCCACGCCGAACGCGCGGCCGAAGCAGGCCACCGCCAGCGCGCCCACCATCGCCAGCGCCACCGCCGCGCCCAGGCACACCGCCGCCGGCTGCCCCGGCAGCGCCGGGCCCGCGGCGAAGAATCCCCAGTACATCAGCCACTCGCTCACGAACCCGTTGAACGGCGGCAGGCCGCAGATGGCCACCGAACCGGCCAGGAACAGCGCGCCCGTCCAGGGCATCGGGCGCATCAGCCCGCCCAGCTTGTTCAAGTCGCGCTCGCCGGTGGCATGCACCGTCTCGCCCGCCGCCAGGAACAGCAGCGACTTGAACGCCGCGTGGTTCCACACGTGCAGCAGCGCCCCCGCGAAGCCCAGCGCCGCCAGCGCGGCGTTGCCGTAGGCGCGCCCCAGCAGCGCGGCGCCGATGGCCAGGCACACGATGCCGACGTTCTCCACGCTGCTGTACGCCAGCATGCGCTTGAGGTCCTGCTGCGCCAGCGCGAACACCACCCCGCCGATCGCCGAGACCGCCCCGAGCGCCAGGAACACGTAGCCCCACCCGGGCGAGGGCGGGCCCAGGAACGAGAGAGCCCGCAGCAGACCGTAGATGCCCATCTTGATCATGATGCCCGACATCACCGCCGAGACGTGCCCCGGAGCCGCCGGGTGCGCGCGCGGCAGCCACACGTGCAGCGGCGCGATCCCCGCCTTGGTGCCGAATCCCAGCAGCGCCAGCGAAAGCAGCAGCAGCGGCTCCCGCACCGAGGGGCCGGCCGCGGCGAAGGCGTCGAACAGGAATGAGCCGGCGCGACCGGCGAGCAGCGTAAAGAAGACCAGCAGGAAGGCCGCGCCCACGTGCGCCGCGACCAGGTACACGAAGCCCGCGCGCTGCACTTCGGCGGAGTCGTCCTCGTAGGTGACCAGGAAGTAGGAGGTGAGCGACATCAGCTCCCAGCCCACCAGGAAGAACACCGCGTCGCGCGCCACCAGCACCAGGGCCATGGACGCGGTGAGGGCGTTGAAGAAGCACGCGGCCATCACCGCCCGCCGGCTGCCGATGTCACTCGTCAGGCGGTGGTGGCCGGCCAGCGCCGCCAGCGCGGTGACCACCAGCACCGGCACGAGGAAGAAGCCCGAGAGCGGGTCCAGCCCCATGGTGAACACGCCCAGCGGCGTGGTCCAGCCGACGGGGACCTGGAGCGCGGGCGCGCCCAGCATCGCCGCCACCGCCGGGGGCAGGCCCAGGAGGGCCCCGCCCCACGCGCACGCCAGCGCCACGGCCAGCGCCGTCCGGGGGCGCGTGTAGAGCAGCGCGGGCAGCACGGTCCCGGCGGCCAGGCAGGCCAGGGCGGCGAGGAAGAGGTTCACGGCGCGGCCTCCGGCACCGGCGGGGCGCCGTCGGCGGATTCCACCTGGGCGAGCCGCTGGAGCAGTTCCTCGTCGCCCGCCGACGCCAGCACCAGGGAGCGCAACGGGGCGTCACTGAACGCGCGCGCCGCCGAACGCAGCAGCGCCAGGTGGGCGCGCACGCTGGCGCAGATCAGCACCAGCAGGGCGCGCACCGGTTCGCCGTCCGGGGCTCCGAAGTCCACCTGCCGCTCCAGCAGCGCCAGCGCCGCGCGCGGCTCGCCGCGCCCCAGCAGCACCGGCTGGCGCGGGTGTGGGAGTGCGATGCCGCCGCCGATGGCGGTGGCGCCCAGGTCTTCGCGGCTGAGCAGGAGTTCCAGGAGCAGGGGCCGCTGCGAGTCATCCGGCAGCGGGAGACGGTCCACCACCGCGCGCAGCACCGCGGCCCGGTCACCGCCGGGCACGGCGCGGTGAATACCGCCGCGCTCCAGCGCGGGCTTCAACTGGACGGCGTCGGGGTCGCGCGGCCCGGCCGCGGGGCGCGCCGGGAGGCTGCGCCGTGCGGCCCACTCGAGCAGTTCGACCTCGTTGAACCGGTAGCGGTCGCCCACCAGGTACGCCGGGGCTTCCCCCCGTCGCGCCCACCAGTAGAGTGTATGTTCAGGCAGGGCCAGCATGCGGGCCGCATCGGCCAGCGAGAGTTCCAACGCTATACGTCCTGTGGCTGGAGTGCGGTGAAATGATGCCGCCACACTAGCGCAGGGCGGGAGATCGGGCAAGGTGCAGCGGGCGTTCATGCCCGCCCTAGGTGGCGACGCCCCGGCCCGCCACGAAGCCGCTCGACCATGCCCACTGGAAGTTGTAGCCGCCCAGGCGTCCGTCCACGTCCAGCACCTCCCCGCACAGGAACAGCCCGGGGCACTTGCGGGATTCCATCGTGGACGGGTTCACTTCGGAGAGCGCCACGCCGCCGGCGGTGGCCTCGGCCTTCTCGTAGCCCAGCGTGCCGTCCACGTCCAGGGGCCAGGCGGTGAGGAGGCGGGCGAGGGCCTGGCGTTGCTCGCGGCGCAGCTCGGAGAGCAGCACGGAGTGCGACAGTCCGCTGCGCGCGAGGCCCGCGCGGGCGGTCAGGGTTTCGGCCAGGCGGCGGGGGAGCATGCCGGCGAGGAGGTTTTCCACGGCGCGGCGCGGCTCGCTCTCTCTCGCTGCCTGCAGGTCGGTGTCGGCCTGCTCGAACGTGGCGCCCGGGAGCCACGCGGCCGTCACCGCGGCGGGGCCCCCGGCTCGGGCGCGGAGGTAGTGGCGGCTCAGGTCCAGCGCGGCGGGGCCGCTGTAGCCGAAGTGCGTGAACAGGAACGAGCCGCGGGCGCGGGCCAGTTCGCGGCCCTCTTCGCCGCGGCGCAGGATCAATTCCGCTTCCACGGTGAGCCCGGAGAGCGCCCGGGCGTCGGGATCGCGCGAGGTGAGCGGGACCAGCGCAGGCACGGCGGGCACCAGCGTGTGGCCAAGTGCCGTGGCCCACGCCAGCCCGTCGCCGCGGCTGCCGGTGGCGGGGTAGGAGAGACCGCCGGTGGCCAGCGCCACGCGCGGTGTGGACAGCGCGGCGCCGTCCTCCATGCGGATCCCGAAGCCGCCGTCGGCGGCCTTCTCCAGCGCGGCCACGCGTGCGCCGCAGCGCAGTTCCACGCCGGCGTCGGCGGCCTCGCGCAACAGCGCGTCACGCACGGTCACGGCGGAGTCGGAGACGGGGAAAATCTTGCCGGTGGGCTCCAGCTTGGTGGGCACACCCAGGCGCTCGAAGAACTCGCGCGTGGCGCGGGCGTCGAATTCGCGCAGGAGCCGCGCCACCACGCGGCGCGAGCCGCCGTTGTAGTCTTCCGGGAACACCTCGTCGTGGGTGAGATTGCAGCGGCTGCCGCCGGAGGCGAGGATCTTGGCACCCGGTTTGGGCATGCCCTCCAGCAGGGTCACGCCGGCGCCGCGGCGCGCGGCAGTGATGGCGCACATCAGGCCGGCGGCGCCGGCACCGATCACCACGACTCCGCGGGAATTCGACATGGGAGGATTCTAGCAGGGCGGAAGCGCGGGGCGGGCGCGGAAAGGGGCGCGCCGCGGCGCGCCCCTCCGGCTTCGGTTGTGCTTCGAAGAATGTGTCTAGCATGAACCCTGCAGGGTAGGCCCTGCATGGCCACCTTCCGTCCGCCCCACTGCCCCAACCCGTCCTGCCCATTCCATTGCCACACAAGCGGCTGGCGATTCAAGAAGATCGGCTTCTTCCACCCCAGACACTGCCAGCCACGCCCCGTCCAGCGCTACCTGTGTTTGCACTGCCAACGCTCCTTCTCCCCCCGC